>JALQUR010000727.1 GCA_023260695.1 Planctomycetaceae bacterium | reverse complement strand
AGAGTGCGGCGCAGAAGTTCGTGCAGACGGCAATGCCACGCCATCTCTCGAGCAAAGGAAACGTCGGTGCACACATGCTGATCGAAGTACAGAAGTTCCGCCTCAGTCATCAGGCCATCGAAATACCTGCTGCACTGCAGTGCATCCGCGGCCGTTCCACGAAAGGGAATCTCGTCTTCCAGCCGCCCTGAATGACCAGTTGCGGCACGCTGTCGTGGAATCAGATTCGCGAGCAACTGCTGCCGAGTTTCTGCCAGCTGCTGTTCAACTTCAGTCCGATCCAGCTGCAGCTGGACTGCAATTTCATCAGGTTTCCGGAATTCCAAGTATCGCAACTGCAACATCGTTCGCCGCACAGCGGTCAGTGTCTGCAGTTCCTGTTGCAATGTTTTTTGAGTGACAACCGGACCATTGGACTGAACTGCCAGCAGGTGTGCCAGCACCACAATTGCCCGGCGAGTTGGAACAGTGTCGAATTCCATTGCACGTTCCGAGAGAAACTCGACCGTAATCGTCAATGCGTCGACAAGGGAACAGACACCCGATTGCTTCGAGTCCTCCGCTCTGTCGATCGATTCTCGGATTGCAGGCAGAAGATCCTCAGCGGAATGACAGTCGAGCGCGCAGCCGAAAACCAGCGCGTGAACGTAATGCTCACCCAGTCGCCAGTCCCGTAAAGAATTCCCCCTGCCTGCCGACATGACCTGCAAGTACCTTCAAAAAAATCCCCTGCCGCAACTGTCTCTAATCCAGTCCCGCAGCGATGACAACAGAAAAGACATCGGAATCAATGCCGAACTGGCGACCTGATTCAGCTGGCGTTTTGTCACCACGCGCCCGGGCATCATCAACTGGCGTGACCGGCGGTCTATTTCCGTAAGTTCTTCCCTGTCCGTCAACTGTCGGTCCCCTTCGACTCCCTGTGCTCTTGCGCTGACCCGCTGCGTGGGACCTTCGCAGTTGTCAGCACCAGGGACTCAACCGTAGAATTGAACTGACGCACTTGCCGCTGCGGATCGTTGCCTCGCCCTCCTGGAACTGTTCTGTATCATGAACTTCTGCATCCTCATCCGGAAACTGCTGCTGGGCCTGCTGCTGCTGCAGATGTACCCGGGGCAGTCCAGCGCTGAGGGTCCGGATCCAACGTTTCTCCAGACCATACAGCCCCTGCTGAATCAGCACTGCGGCAAGTGTCACTCCGCCACAGTCCAGCGTGGGCAGCTGAATCTTGCGTCACTCGAGGGCCTTCTGGCCGGCGGAGAGTCCGGCTCCGAGCTGCTGAATTCCGCTGCCGGCCCGGGAATCATGGCGGAGTACATTGAGTCGGGTGAGATGCCGCCGGCAGACGCTCCTCCCTTGCCGGAAACTGCTCGCAAGACCATTCTGCAGTGGTTAGCGGAAACCACACGGGAAGCGATGCAGCCCGGCGTCCCGGCTACTGCCCCAACTGATCACGACGTGTTTCCCATTCTGTTGCTGCGTTGCAAGACATGCCATGGCCCGCAGCGAAAGGACGGCGGAGTTGATCTCAGCTCACCGCAAGCCCTGCTCCTTCCGGGACCTTCCGGTCCCAGCGTGATTCCGGGGAATCCGGAGGCCAGCCTGATCATCAGCAGAATCGAAAGCGAAGCCTGCCCGCCACGTGAAAGCCTGCTCAAATTCTTCGTCCGCCGTCCCCTCGAATCAGAACTGCAGACGCTGAAGGAATGGATCGCGGCCGGATGTCCCCAGTCCGGCATTGCAGCTGATGTGGCAACCACCAGTCCGGATCCACTGGTCACCGCCGAAGATCGTCAGCACTGGGCATTCCTGAAACCCGCAGGTAATCCGCGGACTGGTTCAATCGATGAATTCATTGCGGCTGGACTACTGCAATACGGACTGCGGCCGGCACCGACGGCCGAACGCGCGGTGCTCATCCGCCGAGCCACACTGGATCTCACGGGGCTGCCTCCGGAACCGGAACAGCTGAAATTCTGGATGCAGAACACCTCTGAAAACTGGTATGCAGAACTGATCGACTCCCTGCTTGCATCGCCGCATTATGGTGAGCGCTGGGGCCGCTACTGGCTGGATCTGGCGGGCTACGCCGACTCGGAAGGTGGTGTCTCGGCGGATCCCATCCGCCCGGCAGCATGGAAGTACCGGGACTATGTCGTTAACTCCTTGAATGCTGACAAACCGTACGATCGTTTCCTGACTGAGCAGCTTGCCGGTGATGAGCTCATCGATGTCGACAACGCGGACGTGATCACTCCGGAAATGATCAGCAATCTGACGGCAACAGGCTTTCTGCGGATGGGAATTGATCAGACCGGCTCTCGAACCATGAACTTTGTTCCGGAGCGTCTGGGAGTCATCAATGACGTGCTGACGGTAGTCGGATCCGGGCTGATGGGATTGACCATGGAATGTGCTCGCTGTCATTCCCACAAATACGATGCAATCCCGCAACGAGACTACTATCGCCTGAAAGCGATTTTTCAGGGCGCACTCGATGAACACGACTGGCTCACCTTTCGCAATCGCACGCTGCGGCTGGCCACACCGGAACAGCTGAAAAAAATGCAGGAAATCAATCCACCACTGCAGAAGGAAATCCGATCCGCACAGCAGCAATTGCAGCAACTGGAGCGAACTCTGCGACTGACAATGCTGCAGGAACACTACCCGCTGCAGTCCGCTGAAGATCGTGAACTGACCCTTGCGGCACTGAAAATTGCTGACAACACCCGAACACTGCCGCAGCGACAACTGGTGGAATTGCTGCAGAAGGCGGAGGCTATCGCGGAGGACCAGCAGCCACCTGCCGTACAGCAGGTGCAGCTACGGATCGAACAACTGCAGGACAATATCCACAGACTCGAGCGTCAACTGGTGCCCGACGACACAATTCGTGCACTCTGGGATCAGGGCAGACCTTCTCCCACGTACCTGCTGCGACGTGGAGAGCATCAGATCCCAGGTGAACTCATCGGGCCGGGTGTACCTTCAGTGCTGACCGACGGCAGAACTCCGTTTGTTGCTGAGCCGCCATTCCCAGCAGGGACTCCGCGTACAGGACGTCGACTCGCCTTTGCTCGCTGGCTGACCTCACCGGCACACCCGCTGACAGCCCGCGTGATTGTGAATCGCATCTGGCAGCATCACTTTGGCTCCGGACTGGTTCGTTCAACAGAGAATTTCGGTGTCCAGGGCGAACAACCTTCGCACCCGGAACTGCTGGACTGGCTGGCACTGAGATTCATGCAGGATGGCTGGAGTATCAAGCAGCTGCATCGTCTGATCATGAATTCACATACCTATCGACAGCAGAGTACTGTCACTTCCGAAATGCTGCAGCGGGATCCTGAGAATCGGCTGCTCTCCAGAATGCCGCTTCGCAGAATGGATGCAGAAACTCTGCGTGACAGCCTGCTGGCCACAGCCGGACGTCTCAATCGTCGTCAGGGAGGTCCACCGGACCCGGTGCGAGTTCGCACAAATGGTCAGGTCAGTATCCTCCCACAGGATGACGGGAACTGGCGACGCAGTATTTACGCGCTGTATCGCCGCACGGAAATCCCAACGATGATCGCCACGTTCGACTATCCTGTGATGGGTCCCAACTGTCTGAGCCGCACCGTTTCCTCCGTCGCCCAGCAGCCTCTGCTGCTCAGCAACAGTGCTCACGTACATGAACTTGCCGCGTCCTTTGCAGCCCGAGTTATTGCGTCAGCCGGGGACTCTGTACCGGAACAGATTCGCAGTGTCTGCACAATTGCACTCAGCAGAGAACCCACGTCCGAAGAACTTCAGCTTGGCATCGACGCGTTGCAGATGCTCACGGAACTCAGCAACGGTGATCGCCACGCCGCACTGCAGGCATGGTGCCACACAATTCATAACTCCGCAGCATTTCTCTACATCGACTAGACGGGTTCAATGGTGCATTCCCTGCCAGCACAATCAGGACGCCGCGACTTCTTTGCGACAACTCGCAACGGACTGCTGGGTGCTGCGCTCACGCAACTCTTCTGCGAAGATGATTTCGGAAACTCAGCACTGGCAGCCGGGGAAACTGACCATTCGCACGCTCCTGTCCCTGACACACTTGCCCCTCGCCCCGGTCATCACGCTCCCACAGCAACGGCAGTGATTCAGCTGTTCATGAATGGTGGCCCCAGCCAGATGGATCTGTTCGATCCGAAGCCCATTCTGAACAGGATGGATGGGCAGCCCTACCCCGGCAATGTGGAAGATATCGGGAATCAGGGAACGAATGACGTCGGTGTCATGATGGGGGGACAGTACCCGATAGCACAGCACGGGGATTCGGGCATGTGGATGGCCAATGTGCTTCCGCATACTGCACAGATGGCTGACGACATCTGCATGATCCGCAGCATGTGGACGGACCACCCGAACCACGACAATGCGCTCTACCGCATCCAGAGTGGTCGACTGTTTATGGGGTATCCCACACTGGGAGCATGGACGATCTACGGACTCGGCTCGGAAAACCGCAACCTGCCGGCGTACGTGGTCCTGAATGACCCACTGGGTCCACCCAAGAATGGTTCTCGTAACTGGACTTCCGGCTTTCTGTCGCCGATTTATCAAGGGACGCCGTTCCGCCCCTCCGGCTCGCCAATCCTGAATCTTGCTCCCGGCTTCCAGCGATCTCCGGAAGTGGCCACAGCCGCCGCACAACTGCTCCAGCAACTGGATCGCATTCACCAGCGTGATCGCCCGTATCGCCCCGAGCTCAATGCTCGAATTCAGTCCTACGAACTTGCCGCCGGGATGCAGCTTTCCGCCAGTGAAGCACTGGATCTGTCCAGCGAATCAAGGTCGACACAGCAGGCCTACGGGATTGGCAGCGAACCAACCGACTCCTACGCGCGCCGCTGCCTGCTGGCCAGACGACTTGTGGAACGCGGTGTACGATTTGTGCAGATCTTCATGGAAGAGCAACCGTGGGACAGTCACGTGGACCTGGCCTCCAATCACAGTGCGGTCTGCGAGCGCACGGATCAGCCTGTCGCAGCACTGCTGGCGGATCTGAAACAACGTGGCCTGCTGGATTCAACGCTGGTCATCTGGGGTGGAGAATTCGGTCGCACTCCCACGTCACAGAAATCCGGCAAGGTATACACCGGCCGCGACCACAATATGCAGGCATTCACAAGCTGGATTGCCGGCGGTGGCGCCAGGGGAGGCGTTACCTGGGGCAGCACCGATGACTTTGGGCACAGTGTCAGCGAAAACCCGGTGAGCGTCCATGACTTCCATGCCACAATTCTGCACCTGCTCGGACTGCATCACCAGCAGTTGTTTTTCATGCGTAATGGACTCGAAGAACGACTCACCGGGATTGTCCCACCACGCGTAGTGAGCGAAATTGTGCATCGTCCTCCGTCCACGGCCTGACCCGGCAGGCACCCGGGCCCCAGCCTTCACCTTAATTCGGCCACTCAGAAATGACTCAGGAAACCGCATTAACAGGGATCGGGACCGGCTGCAATCGACGCAGACTGCTGCAGCTCGCAGCCGGAGCTTCCATGCTCTCACCCGCCCTGTCGCCCATGCTTGCGACCGAGACACAGCAGCACTCCGCTGCTGTACAACCTGTCATTGACTGCAACGTCAGTCTGTTTCGCTGGCCGTTCCGCCGATTGCCACTGGATCAGACATCTGATCTGGTGCAGCGACTGCGGGCACTGGGCGTTTCGCAGGCTCTCGCCGGGAGTTATGAAGCAATACTGCAGCGAGACTTTTCCGACGTCAATCGTCGACTTGCTGCAGAATGTGCAATCAGCGATCTGTTGCTTCCTGTCGGGGCCATTAACCCCGCTGCTCCGGGCTGGCAGCAGGACCTGAATCTCTGTGTGCAACAGCTGCAAATGCCGGGGATTCGTCTGCTGCCACCAGCACACGGTTACGACCTGCAGCATCCGCAGCTGGGGGAACTCTTCTCAGCAGCAGCCAAGTATGGAATCTTTGTGCAGATTGTTGTTTCTCTCGAAGATCCTCGTACACAACCGGACCTTGTCAGAACACCGGAAATCAGCCTGCTCCCGCTGGCAGACCTGATGCGGAATACCCCCAAGCTGCGTGTCCAGCTGCTGAATGCGAAGAGCAGCCCGGAGCTGATCAGCACTCTGCAGCAACTGCCTGCGGTTCAGACAGATATCGCTCGCTGCGAAGGAACTGACGGCGTGCCGCGTCTGGTCGAACAGCTGCCCGAGCGGCAGGTTGTCTTCGGAAGTCATGCCCCGTTCTTGATTCCGGAAGCCGCATTGATTCGCACTCATGAATCATCACTGCTGACCAGTAACCAGATTCAGCAGGTCCTGCATGCGAATGCAGCCACATTCCTGCAGGGGGTCCGCCCATGAACGTTGATCGGATGACATTTGGCCTGCCCGATGCTTCCATACTCGATAGTCTGGAAATCTGGGACTCTTACTTCACACCTTCATTTTCCCATCCCGGGAGCGATGGATTCAGTGGCCTGCAGCAGGACATCCAGCGTTCACAGTCTGCGATCAGCAAGGGGCGTCTGCGCAGGCTGTGCTACTTTGCTCATGTCGGTGTGGGCACCACCACAGACGCAGATCTGGAGCAACTGCTCAGTACCCGCCCGGACATTATCCAGCAGCCACTGCTCAGATGGCCTGAACTGCTGCTGGGAATGATTCAGATCAATGCCGGTCAACCACAACGGTCACTCGATGCGATCAATCGCTGGATCGCCGACGGGCCAATGCTGGGCGTCTACTTTCCCGGTGGAGGTCCTGCCGCAACGTGCTGTACGCACCCGAATATGGAACGGCTGATCGATCGCATTCACCAGCTCGGTGCCGTAATCATGCAGCACACCTGGAACAAGACCGGTGGCAAACAGGGGCCCGGCGAATCAACACCGGAAGAACTTGCATTGGTCGCCGGCCGATTTCCGGAACAGAAGTTTCTCTGCGCCCACGCTGGCGGAGAATGGGAACGCGGGCTGCGAGCAGTCCGAGCCCAGCCCAACGTGCTTGTGGAAACATCAGGCTTTGATGCAACAGCCGGATTCATCGACATGGCTGTCCGGGAACTGGGTGCCGAACGCATCGTGTTCGGCAGTCACCTGCCCGGAAGATCCCTCGGAACTGAACTCAGCAAAGTCCTGACCGCAGACATCAGCCACCGTGAAAAACACCTCATCTGTGGCGAGAACTATCGCCGACTGCTTTCAGAAATCTCACGCTGAAACAGCACGGGGTGATTCTCTCTGACGCCCCCAGTCGTTGATAAATCCATCTGCCCTGTTGCTGATGCTGGTTCCGAAGCAGATGCCGATTATCATTTGGGACTGATCCGCTCAAGATACCAGCTGCCTCAATGGTAGGGACATGCAGCAGCCATTTGGTGCTGCACATTGCGAAGCCAGCAGGTCCAGCTCCCAGCAGGAACCCTCCCCATGCCGGAAACTCCCCGGGATATCATCATTGAGCTGCGACGTCAGTGGAAACCGCATAAACGCTATCTCGCTGATCATCCAACCGCCATTCGATTTCACCGAGCCTGCAGCTGGCTGGATGCGGCCATGCAGCTGAACCCGGATCAGGACACTGACCAGATCATGATTCTGCAATGGACAGCCTTCAATGCGCTTTATGGAGTCTGGAACCCCGAACGCAACGAAGCATTTCCGGATCGTCAGTCGTGGAAGGACTTTGTTGCCCGCATCATCAGGCTGGATACTGCAGGCACACTGGCCGCCATTCTGGACCGCAACAGACTCCGCATTCTGTCCATTCTGGCCAATGATTATCTGGATCGCATCTACTGGAACCACGTTGATCCCAGCGATCCACAGCCGGCTGCTCCCCGCCCTTCCATGAACCGTCGAGCTCTGCCGTGGTTTCTGGAGCAGCGCTGGACGTCAATCGCAGATGCCGTTCTGGACCGGATCTACCTGCTGAGATGTCAGCTGATTCACGGAGCCGCAACGTACGGCAGCAGTCTGAATCGCGATCCACTGCAGGAATCCAACGCACTGCTTCAGGAACTTCTGCCCGGTTTCCTGCAGGTCTGGGTCAATCACGGCGCACGTGAAGACTGGGGACTGCTGTGCTATCCCCCACTGCACTGAATTCGAAACACCACTTACTTCTGATAGATCGGCAGATAGTGATACTTCACGCTCAGACTGAGTACAGCCATGGCAGTACTGTAAACAGCCCCGTGTCCCCGCTCCGATCCATTCTCAGCCAGCCATGAACCATCTGCAGCCTGCTTTTCGAGCAGCATCTGCTGGACCAGAGTGCGAGCGGTCTCTGCGTGATCACCACCACGCTGATACATGCCCTGAGCATAATAGTAGGTGCCATAGGAACAGAATCGTTCGTTCCATTGCGGCGGATGCTCCAGCAGCCAGTCGGCTGCTCCCTCAACAAGCGGCGACTCGTATTCGCCGCAGACCTGCATGGCCAGGAGTCCTGCTGCCGTCATCGTGAATGTCGGATTATTCTGGTGCGGCTCGTAGCAGAAGCCGCTGGCTTTTCGCGTCGGCAGCCCATTGCGATCCAGTGGCGACGCATACGAACGCTTCAGGTATTCCACGGCATCCGCAATCGCACTGGCTGGAACCTCCATCCCGTCGTTCTTTGCCGATCGGAGTGCCATCAGCTGCCACACCGAAACGCTCAGATCAGCGTCCGTGGCATTGGGGTTGTATCGCCAGCCGCCGCGAGCCTGAACGGGCTTGCGTTCCTTCTGCGAGCTGAGGATCAGATCGATTGCCCCCTGACAGCGGTCGTGAATCAACTGATCCTGCTCGGCCGACGTTCCCATGCCCAGCATCTCCGTCAGCATCAATGTGATAATGCCGTGCCCATACATGCGTGAAGCGTCGTTGCCGCCGAAATAGCCCTTGTCATCCACACGATCGTCCTGCAGTACGTACTGCAGCGCTCGCTGCATTGCTCGGCCTTCCGGCGTCGGACTTCCGGGCTGCACACCCACGCTGGCCATGGCCATAATCGACAGCGACGTCATTGTCGTGTCATGGCCCTTGTCCGTGATGGCGCCGTCCTGACGCTGCATGGTCATCAGCCAGGCAACGGCCTTGTCCACAGCAAGATCCACTTCGTCCTTCTGGAAAACGGCTGATGTCGGTGCCGCTTCAGCCGCTTCCGCAGGTGCTGCCGCCACTTCCTGCGCGTGACCGCGGCCTGCCAATGAAGCAAGCACAACACTCACACTCAGAAACAAAACACGCGGGTCACTGAACTCCGGACTGCAACTCATGATGATCCCTGTCATTTCTGCTGCGCACGTTCAGCCAGCACGCGAAAGTAAGCCTCCACGCTCAGCCGGTATGCCTCGGATATGCGTTCGCTGCGCCCGCGAGCCACATCTTCCGCAGACTGCTTTCGCAGACGCCCCCAGTTCAGATTTTCCTGCCTGTCCACAGCAGTTACTTCGAATTCACCCCCATCAGGGGCCTCTGAGAAGTTATCCGCAAGCTGCTGCTGTCCCGGCTGATTCATTGCCTGCAGAGCCTGCTGCTGAGCCGCCTGACGCGACTGAGCGAGTGCAGCACGAGCATCACGTGCTGCCTGCGCAAGCGAATCAATCGGCTGTCCGGGTTGTGGCTGACCAGGCTGTGGCTGTCCCTCGGCATTCTCTGCCGCTGCTGCAGCGGCTGCCAGCTGCCGATCCAGCTCATCCAGTCGTCGAGCCAGTTGCTGACCTTCTGCCTGCTCTGCTGCAGAATAAGGCTGATCACCAGCCGTCGGTTCCCCGGAAAGCAACGCCTCCAGCTGAGCTGCCTCTGCGGCGGCCGCCTCGGCCTGCAGCGGATCCAGAATTTCCCCCAGATCCTCTGCCTCACCAGCGAACGCAGCTTCAGCCGCAGCCAGATCCTGCTGCGCCTGAAGTGCCTGTCCGTTGGCTGGCTGCGGAGTTCCAGCTTCGGGTGTCCCCGCCTGACCTTCTCCCTGCTGTGGGTCACCTGGCTGACCGTTGCCCTGCGGCGGATCATTGGCCGCCACCTGCTCACCAGGCTGGCCGTCCGCCGGTTCACCTTGCCCCGGCTCACCGTCAGCAGGCTCACCAGCTTCAGCGGCAGCAGCCTCAGCCGCTTCCGTCGCCGCCAGATCGAGCTGTCGTTCCGCCTGCACCGATTCATTGTTGGCAGCCGCCGCAATCTCATCAGCAGCCTGCTCCAGTGGGCTGGCTGCCGCATCGTTGTTCAATCGACGTTCGTGCCGGGATGCTCGAGCAACCCGGTCGGCTGCCTGTTGCACATCTTCAGTAATCTGCTGCTGCCGATTCTCTGCGGCTGCCAGCTGATTCTCAGAAGGCTGCAGTTCATCACCAAAATCCGCAGCTTCACCCAGTGCAGCTGCAACTTCTCCCAGCTCCATTGCCAGTTCCGCTGCCTCACCACTGAATTGCTCCGCCAGCTCCGCCGCCGGATTCGCAGCTGCCAGCGGAGACTGGTCCGGACTGTCGGCATCCGCTTTGCGTTCCTGAGCCTGCTCAACAGCATCCTCAGCACGCTCCAGAAGATGACTTGCCAGCTCCTCGCGAGCTTCGGCCTGCTCCTGTGCCGCCTGCTGGTTGGCCAGGTTCTGCTGCAGACCGGCATTATCCGGATCACGATTCAGCTGATCCTGAGCCTGGTTGACTCGGTTCTCAGCGTTCTGAACTTCCCGAGCAGCGTTCTGCTGATTCTGCTGGGCACGGTTGCGTGCGTCTGTCTTCTGCTTCAGCAGATCATTGGCAACCTTCTTCTGTGCCTCCTGAAACTGCTGCCGCTGACGTTCGGAATTCGTCTGCTGAGTATTGCGTTGTGCCTCATCAGGAAATGCCTCAGCATTGGCAGCCGCCTGCTCTGAACTCTGTTGCGCCTGCTGCAGCAGTTCCGCTGCTTCCGCCAGAGCCTCCTGTACATTTGCTGCCGCCTCTGCCAGATCCTCCAGCAGTTCCTCCTCGCGGGCACTACCGGCCTCTGCAGCAACCTCGTTGAGCTTCTGCTGGGCCTGCGTCAGCTGTTGCTGAGCTTCCGGATCCTTCCCCTGTGCAGCCGCTGCCTTCGCCTGATTTACCAGCGCCGAAGAAAGCCGAGACGCTTCTGCTCCCAGCTCACGCAGATCCTCTGCAAGTTCGCGTTTCTGCTGCTGGAAGTCTTCATCGGAGCGTTCATTTGCACGCTGCAGTTCCTGATCAAGTGCGGCAGCCTCTTCCAGTGCACTCTGAGCTTCCTCCAGTGCATTGCGCGAAATCTCAGACAGTGCCTCCTGCATCGCCGGATTCTGTTCCAGCTCGGCTTCCAGTTCCTGCAGCAGCTGTTCCGGGCTTTCCTGCATCTGCTGCTGCAGCTGCTGAGCCTGCTCGTACTGTTGATCGATCTGCTCGGTCAGTCCGAGTTCCTGCTCAGCCTCACGCAGCTGTTCGCGAGTTTCTGAGGCATCCAGACCTTCCTCCAGACGACGATAATGCTCAGCCACAAGCTCCAGCACATCTGCTGTCGCCTCCTGCTCCTCGGCCGCCTGAGCCAGTTCCTGCGTCTGCTCTTCTGTGGTCTCAGCCTGCTGTGCCTGCAGCAGTTCCTCATTCATTGCTGCTGCCGGTTCACGAATCATCGCGATGCTGTCGTCAGCATCCCGCGCTCGTTCCCGTTCTTCCTCCACAGTGATATCCTGCTGGTTGGCGTCTTCCACCAGTGCCTGAAGCAGGTCCTCCAGCAGGTTATTTACATCCTGCTGCTGTTGCTGGAGCTCAGCCAGCTGCAGTCTCTGCTCGGGTGTCTGCTCTTCCTCCGGCTGCTGCTCCAGCTCGTCTGCTGCTTCCAGAGTCTGCTCTTCCAGCTCTCGTACTTCCGCCGCAGCCTGCTCCGCAAGATCAGCGATGGACGGTGCATACTTTGCCAGAATTGCACGTGCTTCCGCCATCTCCGGCTGCAGACCACGCACGACCTCGCGCACTTCCGCCCGCATCCACTCCAGTTCGTTGCCCGCAGAAACCAGTACGTTTCGACGCCAGCGCCGCTCATTGATTCGCCGCCCTGCGTCACGTGCCGGGTCTGACCAGCGAGTTGAGTTCAACTGGCCAATAAGCGTGTTTTCCACCTGGGCACTGCCCAGTCGACTGACGGCAACGTCAAACGTCTGCTGCACCAGATCCCAGTGTCGCGGATGATCAATCCGTGCCTGCATCTGCTGCGATCCCCAGCGTTCCAGTTCAATCAGGCGATCGAGCACAGTCAGAGTGCTGATGAGCTCATGCCCGGCTTCGAGTGTTCTCCAGGCCGGAGCACATTCCAGCATGCCGTCGTGGGCTGCCGTTTCTGCTTCAATCTCTTCACGGTGCTGAAACAACAGGGATTCAAACGCACGCAGCGCCAGCCCGCTGTCAGCAACGTACTGCGGATTTCCGTCCCGACGCTGTCGCGTCAGTTCCCGTCGCAGCCGCAGCTGATCCAGACTGCGGCGATGCTGCAGATCAATCGTCGCCGCCTGTCGCCCCGCCTGCTGCAGCAGTTTTTCACTCTGCTCAGAATCATCAGCCTTGACTGCGTCGTCGCGGATCTTCATTTCCTGTCGAGCGGCACTTGCCAGCTGTTCCAGCGGAACGTAGAGACTGCCCGAACGTGTGTCAAATTCGCGCCACGCAGCCTGCAGCTTGCCCGGCAGATTACCGTCAAGCGAATCCAGATTCTGCTTCTGCGTGAGTTGCTGCAGGGCGTAGGTGGAAGTCGCCTGCAGTTCACGCAGACGGTCCTCTGATTCCATTCCCTGCTGAATTCGGTCCCGCAGGTTCAGACTCCACTCCTGCAGTGCATTCAGCTGGTTCTCGAAATTACTCGGCAACCATGCGGCGTACTTCCCGGTCAGCTGCTCAACCACGCGCAGCTGATTGACCAGAATCGTTTCCTGTCGGACCAGCCGAGGAAACGTCTGCGTCGGGCTGCCGGCAACCAGCTGCTGGTGCTGCAGCATTGCGTCCATATCAATGGCCAGTGCATTCACGAAATTCCAGGCAGACATCCAGGAGTACAATTCTGCCAGCTGTTTCGCATCATCGGCTGATCGAGCAAAGACTCGCTTCAGTGCCTCCAGATCCGCGACTCGCTGCTGCTCGTTCTCTGCAAGTAATGACGCCTGCAGCAGCGCTGCCGGAGTCGCAGAATATTCCGTGAGCAGTCTGGCCACGACCCGACCGGTCAGATCCAGCTCATGAGCATCCGCCCCGACCGGCATAACCTGCTCTACAGCCTCTGTCCGAGCCAGCAGATCGGCAGCCGCTTCGCGCTGACGCTCCGCCAGATCCAGCAAGGCAGTGCGATCCACCTGACTCTGCTGCTCGGAATCGGCAGACACCCGCAGGCGATCAATAATCTCAATGGCAGACGCATTCTGCTGCTCCAGCAGGCGTGCAAAGGATGCCAGCTCCGGCTGCAGCTCCAGTTTGCGTTCCATGAGCGTATGCCGCTGCGGATCGAATTCGCGGTCGGCGATGATCAGCCGGATCGGAATCGATTCTCCGCGGCTGCCGCGACGATCTGTCGCCACAAGTCGCGTAAGCACCTGATCCCCCTGCTTCAGTCGCAACGGAATCAGATCCCAGTCCCAGACGGTTGTCAGCTGCCGCCCCGAAGTTCCCTCAACAGGCGTCGTCTCCAGGGGGACTGCCACCCAGTCTTCACCATTGATGGAAATCTCCTGCTCCAGTGTATCCAGAGGCAAATCGTCCTCCGCCATACCACGCAGCTGGAGCAGATCGTTGGGAGGCAGCAGAAGGGTTGTCTCCTGCTGATCCACAAAACCCGCCCGCGGAACCAGATCCGGCTGCGGTCGGATTTCATAACGCGGGCTGAAGATATTCTCGAATCCCGTTTCTTCTGAAACCAGATGGACACGATACAACGCCGCTTCACTCAACGGCATTGACGCATGCAGTTGCCCACCGGTCGGGGAATCTGCTGATTTCTTCCAGAGCAGCGGGACAACACTTCCACCTTCCGAACCGACAGGGTCCAGTCGCAGTTCGGCGCTGGCAACAGGCTGATCCGTTTCGAGGACAAGATCCACAACGGTTCCCTCAAGTGCCACAAGGCTTCCGTCAGCTTCAGTTCGGGTCTCGTCCGGCAGCAGGCTGTACTCGGGAAAATGGAAGGTCTTGGAAAATGCAAGCACTCGCGGACGCGGTCGCGACTCAATCGTAAATCGTTCCGTAATGGCATCGCCGGCCAGAATCCGATACGTCACTTCACGGTCCTGAACATGAATGTTCGCGGCAAACTCACTTTCCGAACGTGACCGCATGGTCTGACGAACAACGCCCTGACTGGCCGTTTCCGTTTCGAGTGTCACATCACCGAAGGAACCTCCTGTCACGTCCACCACGACGGCAACCGTTTCGTCTTCCGGCAACAGTAGTGAATGCGGCGTGGGTTGCAGCACGTCCACCTGAATTCTTGAAACGCGTGCAACATTGGCCATCGGCAGGATCGCACGCACGGCCAGTTGCCGAATACGCTGATCCCCACTGGTGAGCACCAATGCGGCCGTCACCAGCAACAGACTGCACACCATCGTCCAGCGAGAAACCAGACTCCACGGCAGCAACGTCGGAACCTGCAGATGAGTCATCTGTTCGGCAACTTCTCCCTGCAGCAGACTGCGAAAGACAGGGGAGTCCTGCATGAGTTCGGGGTCGCTGTCAGAAAGCTCCACCGCTGCCAGCAGCCGCTCACGCAACTGCGGTTCAACGCCTTCCATCCAGCGTGCCAGATCCGTCTGCTGGGCAGGCTGAAACAGATGCCGCATTGCTGTCCACCAGAACATCAGCACCGCCGGTACATAAACCAGCGACGAGACCGCAAGACGCTGGCCGTCAGTCAGCAGCCAGTACCAGTCAATCAGAGCTGCCGCAGAGAGACAGATCAGAAATGTGATACCAGCAGCGCTGACTCCGCGAGCAAGCAGCAGAGTACGACGACGATCAGCAAACTGCT
>JALQUR010000726.1 GCA_023260695.1 Planctomycetaceae bacterium | reverse complement strand
TCAGTGTGTTGCCATCGATCACTTCGAGCGAATTCAGCGAAACGGTATGCCCACGCACCTCCAGCGTATCGCCCTCCTCAGGACGAAAATCGTTGATCTGCACAAACCCAAAGTAGTCGACCCAGTGGTCGTGAACATTGTTGTTCTCACCCGCTACACCGCCCCAGTCGATTGTTCCCTCAGCATTGACATGCCGCTTGACAATCTCCGGCTTGCCGGAAATAAACGTCTGCACCACAAACCGATCCGCCCCCTTACCTCCAATCATCGTCTTCAGATGATCATCGTAGGACTGGCCCGGAAAATAAGTACGCGTTGCTTCCTGTACCGGGTCGTCCGGATCGTCAGCCCGTAACGTTTCTCCGTTGGGGCCCCTGGCTCCGGTATCGGCAGCTTCATAGTCCTGGGCAATCGCGGGTTCCCCTGAGATCGCATATGCAATCAGCACGTCGTCTGCTTTTCCTCCCTTGATGAGTTTTCCTTCAGAGCCGCCGGCCATGACATTCGACGAACACGCAGTTCCGAAGACGACAAGTGCCACACTCAATGCTGACTTTTTCATTCCCTGCTCTCTCCCACTGACTGATTGACAAGACATACTGAAATCATTCTGCCGACGAACATTCTGATCGTCCGACGAATTCAGTTGCAGGCCTCACATGAAGACTGCTGATCAGACAGTGGCGGTGATCTGATGAATCTCTCGTGGTGAAAAATCATCCTTTCTGAACCGTTTCCGGAATCCCTTGCAGACACATTCGTGCCCGCTGCCGTCTGCCTTGAAAAGGCCCGCGGCCTGGCAACAACCGCCAGATGACTTTGCCGGTTTTTTCGATCAGGTGAAGAATGCCAGCAGAGTTGGGTATTAGTACGCAGTAATCACAGACTCGATCGAAACGGCATGTCGTGCACCAGCACGATTCCTTCGATTCATTCACGGGAGCAAAGCGCAGGACAGGCAACAGTCTGTTGGATTTGGCGGCTGGACCTCGATTTGAGGCCTGAAGTCCTGGGGCACACTTCCTGCTGGATCTCGGGCAACTGCTGTTCAATTACCTGCCGGCCAGGCGTCAGCAGCCGTTGCATGGACTGCGCCAACGCCACCGTACGGGTCGATAGGCGAGGCCGGATGATCAAAGAACGACGCCGCACTCAAGACGCCAGACCACATGGCGTTCTGCGGCTAAGGCCTATTGCATTTCCATGAATTGAATTCACCCGTCGGCACTGAACGCTGGCCCAATTCGAGTGCCGAATATGTTTCCTCCAGCCATGGCACATTCGACTCAGGGCACTCCTGGGCCCGGCAAGACAGCCACAGCAGCAGATCATTGAGTTCCAGAACGCTGAGATCGAGGCCCTGCTGAAGCAACTCTTCGAAAGGTGACTGCTCCTCCACGACGACCAGCATTTCCAGCTTGCCGTGAAGGCTCATGCCATCGAACGCAAAGCTTCGCACAAGCTGGCGTCCCGTACGGTATCATGCGTTACCGCGACGCGACGCAGAATGTTCGCACGACTTTTTGCAAGATCATCGAACGAGCGGGGCTGCAACCGTAGCCAAAGCTGTTTCAGAATCTTCGCAGCACGCGTGAGACCGAACTGTCCAACGAATTTCCGCTGCACGTTGTCACCGCATGGATTGGAAACACCCAACTCGTCGCAGTAAAGCACTACCTGCAGGTGACCGATCAGCACTTCTTTGCCGCCACGCGTGCCAGGGTGGAGCACAGGGTAGGGGCACACAGTGGGGCAGAAGGCGTCCGAAATGACGCGAACTGAGCAACCCTCAACGCAAGCGACCCGCGAGAAACGTAGTGTTTTTCGCGGGTCTGCGGGTGATTTCGCAGATATGCAATCTGCCGGGATTGGGCCTAACAGGACTCGAACCT
>JALQUR010000710.1 GCA_023260695.1 Planctomycetaceae bacterium | reverse complement strand
TCCCAATCTGCTCCTCCCCGATGTGCGTGAGATTGGCAGTAAAGTAGCCCGCGTCGCGAAGACGATGAGTTAAGGGGCGGATTCCTTCCGGCAGACGAAAATCGTCGTCTCGGTGAGAACGCATGTGATGCGTCCCGGTTGTGGTCTGGTACATCCCCAGCATGAAACAGGAGCGGCTGGGGGCACAAACGGGCGAGGTTGAAAAGGCGTTGGTATAGCGAACGCCTGCTTCAGCAAGTGCATCGATATTCGGAGTGGCGACGTTCTGCTGTCCATAACAGCCGAAGTCGTTGGAGAAGTTCTCCGCCACGATCCAGAGAATATTTGGTCGTTGCCGGGACTGTGCATCAGCCTGCGTAACGTCCGCGAGCAACACAATGGCATGCAGCACAGCAAAGCAGAGGAATCGGCTTCGCCATGGCTGTGGTGAAAGAAGAGTCATCAGTTGCCTCAGGCTGTCTGGTTCTGTCGCAAATTGAAGTGCTGATTGCGGATCGGTTTTGACGCAGATTGTCGGTCAGCAGATTCTGCAGACCAGCAATGGAATATAACGTTCCCGGGGGCATGAGGGAACGTGCCGGTGACACAGTGGCTGGGGGGGCGGGTTGCGCGGCCCGGCCAGGTGCTGCTGCAGTAACTTGTGGTGGCAGAACACAACGTGAATTCCAACCAATGAGGGTAAGAGATGACGCCATTTGACGAGTCCTTTCGTCCGATTTTCGGAACAGCCTGTGGCCTTGCATTTCTGCTCGCAATGACTGCTGCCGGTCGCCGTGATGTGATGAGGATCCTGTTGCTGGCACTGGCAGGTGGTGTGTTCTGGGGCGGCCTGTTTCTGGGGCTGGATCAGGGCTACGCTGCCTGGCAGTCGATCAGCGAACCGCCACCGCAGGCATTTGCGGATACAATGGTGGCTGTGGTGATGCTGCTGGGATGGCTTCCGGGTGCTGCATTCAGCGGTGTCATTTATCTGCTGGGGCGAATCGTGCTGCGGCTGACAGGACGGCAGGAAAACTGGCGGCGGCCGAGGGCGGCATCGTCGTTTGGTTCGGCCAATCCGTACTTTTTGCCATCGATGGAGTTCGACGACTGAAAGTCTGCCTGCGGGGAAGTGCAATCGCGGAATTTGTGTCAGAGGCTGAGTTCAGGCAGCGGAGGCCGCTGGATGTCAATCGCATCCAGCGCGTATCTTGTGCTCAGGTGCGGGCTGTCGCGTTTCATGGATGCTGGTGTCCGCAGGCCTGTCGTTAGTGTTCGTGAAGCCTGATTCCATGACGCCCTTTGACCTCTACTTTCGAACGATCTTCGGCGGCGGGTGCCTGCTGGCGACGGTTGTGTCGCTGATTGCTGCAGGTCGCCGCGGGCTTAAAGCCGTTGCGATTCTTTCGGCGGCAATCGGGATCTTCTGGTTCAGCCTGTTTCTTGGTGCAGATCTGGGCTATCGCGCGTGGCAGTCAGTTCCGAATCCACCAAAGGCAGCGTTTGCTGATTCCATGCCCGCAGGTGCCCTGTTCATGGGCTGGATTCCGGGCACAGTGTTCTGTGTGATCGTGTTTGTCTGCGGTCGAATCTTCGGCGGACTGCTTAACTGGACGCCAGGTCGTGTTCAACGCCGGCAGCATCAAGGCGGCATGACTGGCTCAGTTGATCCTGCTAACCCCTATGTGACGGATGCTGCTGCAAGCAACCACTCAGCAGATGTCGACAACCGACGCAGTTCTGAGTGATCCGTGTTCAGGACGCCTGATCAGAGTACTCCACGAAACTGCAGTTCCCGCTGCAGGCTGGACTGGTCATTGACGGGGAGCCACGGTTGCATTTGCCGAGCGACTGCTTCCACAACGTCCACCACAACTGCGTTGCCGAACTGTCGGTAGGCCTGAGTGTCGGAAACGGGGATGCGAAATGGTGGTTGCCCCGGTCGGTCAAATCCCATCAGGCGGGCACATTCTCGCGGCGTCAGTCGTCGTGGATTTCCCTGCGGTCGCTGAATCAGGATTTCAGAGCCGTCCTTGTGATAGCGTGCGGACAGTGTGCGAGCGACGTCGTCCCCGTTCACCAGTCCGAAACCAAAGCCGTTTCCCCTGCGACGGTGCTTCTCTGCATAGTCCTGCAGGTATTTCCAGAGTTTGTCGGACAATGTGTAACGCTCGCTGACCGCGGCCAGGGGGCCTGCGGTGAAGTGTCCCTCCGGTTGTTCTGAACCGTCTTCAGCGTGCAGGATGGTGTGCAGTCGCGGGCCGGCCTTGACATCAGGGATCAGCATGTCGTCAAAACTGAAATCGTTCTGATCGCGAAAGCCGACAATGAAGATGCGTTCCCGGTGCTGCGGAACAAAGGACTTTGCGTCAATGACCTTCCAGTGCAGGTTGGTGTAGCCAAGTTCTTCCGTGAGCGTGCGATGAATGACGCGAAATGTATTGCCGCGATCGTGGCTGACCAGATTCTTCACATTCTCCAGCAGGAACGCCGCCGGCCGGTGGTGTTCGAGGATTCGCGCCACATCAAAGAAGAGGGTTCCCTGGGCCTCGCATTTAAAACCGTGACTGCGGCCGAGTGAATTCTTCTTGCTGACACCAGCGATCGAAAACGGCTGGCAGGGAAACCCTGCCAGCAGCACATCGAATGCCGGAATATCTGCGACGTCGACGGAAGTAATGTCGCCGGCAAACTGATGGTCGTCCTTGTCCTGGAAGTTGGCTGCGTAGGTGCGCTGAGCCATCTTGTTCCATTCGCTGGTGAAGACACAGTGCCCGCCAATACTTTCGAACCCCCTCCGCAGTCCTCCGATGCCTGCGAACAGATCAATCATGCGGAAGGTATGTCGCCCTGGTCGAACTGGAGCAGTCCGTGCCAGAGTTCGCAGCAGTTCCAGTACCGGTGGTCGGGGAGTACTGTCGCCCGATTCGTACCGCCGCAGCGTCCGCGGTGAGATCCCGAGGGGGGTAGCGAGTTCCTGCAGCGACAGACCGGTGCGCTGCCTGAGAGAAGCAAATTCCGTCGGCATCAGCTGGTAGATTCTCTATTCGAGGGTGCGGGGGGTGGTCATTTTGACCATTTTTTTCCCGTGGGCAAGCGGCACCCGCGGGAAGTTGCGGAAAGTCTGAGCAGCGGATGCGGAAGAGACCGGGGATAGAGTGAGGTGTCGGAGGTGCCGCAGAGACCGGCAGAAACTGCTGCAGAATCCGATGTTGTGTCAGAATCAGCCGGAGGCTACAGTTCCGGCGGTACGTTATTGCGCGGAGGATTCTGCGCATTGACGGTAAGTTTCGCCACGGACAGGGCGAGCTGCAATCAACACTTGACTACGCCATGGATGGTGAGTGATGAGTACTGAATGTACTGCAAATCCGCTGGCAATTTCTGAATTGCTGCTGGCGGGGGATGTGATCCTGAATCTTTCCTCCCAGGTTCTGAACACGCTGCCGGGCGTTCCCTATTTTGCCGCGGTTGACGGGGAACTGAGCGTGACATTACAGCCTGCCCGAGTGCTCTGGCAGGATTCGTACGCAGTTGCCGTCAGGGATGTGCTCGGGGAGCACCAATACAGTCGCGTGGTACTGGTATGCGACTCAGACTGTTCCCAGGCCGTTGCGGCCCGGGCGGCGCTGACTGCCGCACAGATTTCCTTTCTGCTGGTGCGTGTGTCGGAGGCGTGCGATGCGAGTGCATTCATGGATGAGGAAGACGCCGAGGCGGTTTCGGAGCGACTGCGGCAGCTGGGTTATCTGTGAGTGACTGCAGAACGGCGAGTGGGGCGCCCCGGGTCTGAGGATGGACTGGAGAATGCAGATGGATCTGTTTCTGCTTGGAATTGACGGACTGCCGCGATGGATGTGGCAGCAGCTTGCTGACAGCGGTGTGATGCCGCACAGTGCGGCCTTGCTGCAGACGGGGACACTGGTCCCGATGAAATCAGCATTGCCGGAGGTGTCTTCAGCAGCCTGGGCCTCGATTGTCACCGGCGAAAACTCCGGCGGTCATAATGTGTTCGGTTTCACGGATCTGCTGGACGGCAGTTATACGCTGGGTTTCACGTCTTCACGAACATTTCGAGCGACGCCGTTCTGGATGCGTCCGGACGCTGGTCCGAGTCTGATTCTGAACGTTCCCCAGACGTATCCCGCGCAGGCCCTGAACGGAATGCTGGTTTCCGGATTCGTTGCGCTTGATCTGAAGCGGGCAGTTTACCCGGGTGAACACTTTGGCTGGCTGAACGACCAGAAGTATGCGGTTGATGCGGACATGTCTCTGGTGCAGAAGGGCAAGTCACGGTTCGTTCAGGAACTTCGGAGCGTGATGAAGACTCGCTGCGAAGCGCTGCATCATTACTGGGATGCGGAGCCGTGGCGGAATGTGATGTATGTCTTCACCGGCACGGATCGTCTCAACCACTATCTGTGGGAAGACTGGGAGGACTGCAGTTCTCCGCATCATCAGGAGTTTCTGGATTTCTATCACGAAGTGGATCGGGAGATTGGTCGAATTCTGCAGCGACTGGATGACAGCACGCTGCTGGCAGCCGTCTCCGATCATGGGTTTGCTCGGCAGCGGCGGAGTGTGAATCTGAACTGTCTGCTGGCGGAAGCCGGTTATCTGCGTCTGAAGCCATCGGATCGACCTTCCTATGGTGACATGCTGCCTGAGACGAAGGCATTTGCGATGGATCCGGGGCGAATCTATCTGCATCGAGCGGGGCGGTATCCCAACGGACGGGTGACGGAAGAGGAAGCAGAAGAGCTGATGCAGCAGTTAACACAATGGCTGCAGACAGTTGCGGTGGAAGGTGCCGGTGTTACTGCTCAGGTGGTGCGGGGGGAAGACGCTTACAGTGGTCCGTTTTCACATCGTGCACCGGATCTGATTGCCATGCCGGCAGACGATGTGGCACTTTCGGGGCGCATGAATCTGACCGATCTGATTGAACCCACACTGATCAATGGACGCCATACCTATGAAGAGTCTTCCTTCTTTGTGCGTGGAAACCAGCATGGTGAGATTCCCGAGGACATGAAGGTGGAGCACGTGCTGGAGGTGATACTTCCGGCACAGCAGCAGGAGTTGCGGCGGGCAGCCTGAGGGCGTAGTGGTCAGTCGG
This sequence comes from Planctomycetaceae bacterium, assembly GCA_023260695.1. GTDB lineage: Bacteria > Planctomycetota > Planctomycetia > Planctomycetales > Planctomycetaceae > SXXK01. Next base: position 40,621 of record JALQUR010000710.1, on the reverse strand, counting down.
CTGCAGCGGCAGGCAGTTCGCTGTGGCTGAAAGAGATACGGTACAGACTGAACGGGCTTAAGAGACTGAACAGACAAACGAGAATTGGAACAGCAATGACGGAATCAGGATGCCATAACGCTGGCCAGACATGCTGGAGTTGTCCGGCAGTGGAATTCAAGGGTCATGTGGATTTTCGAGCCTGTGGTCAGGCTGCATTTCGCAAGGCGGCTCAGGGGCAGCTGGTGGTGGAGTGTCGGCGTCGTCCGGAGATTGGGTATTTCGATCCCAATTCAATTACGTTTGAGAGCTGCAGCGAGTGGCAGGAGACGCCCGACGGCTATCTGCTCAGGGACATGCGAGTGCTCATTCTGGGGATGGATGGTTATCTGGGCTGGCCGATGGCGCTCAAGCTGGCAAAGCAGGGTTGTCGCGTGCTTGGGATTGACAATCTGATGCGGCGTGAGCTGGTCGCCGAACGTGGAGCTGATTCGATTACTCCGATTGGCAGCATGGAGGAGCGAGTCGCAGCAGCTCGCGAGAAGCTGGGCGTGGAGATTGAGTTTCGTGAAATGGACCTGATGGATCGCCCGGCGTTGGCGGCGTTGCTGGAGGAATTCCAGCCGGAATCGATCGTGCAGTTTGCCGAGATACCGAGTGCACCCTACAGCATGGCGGATGTGGAGCGTGCCGTGAAGACGGTGGAGAACAATGTTGTGGGTACGCTGGGACTGTTGTTTGCAGTGCGTGACCACGCTCCGGATGCGTCCATCATCAAGCTCGGAACGATGGGTGAATATGGCAGTCCGTTGACGGGTCGGCCGTTGTTCGAGGGGCTGTTTCCGGGCGATGCAGTGCTGCAGTATCAGGGTCAGGAATGGAGTCTGGGCGGGGAACTTACGCCGCGGGATCCGGTGAGCTTTTATCATGTCAGCAAGGTGCAGGGGACGTTCAGTGTCTATGAAGCCTGCAAGTACTGGTGGTTGCGAAGCTATGACGTGATGCAGGGAGTGATATATGGCAGCAGTTCGGCCGAGCTGGATCTGGATCCGGCGCTGAATACTCGCTTCGACATTGATGAATGGTGGGGCACGGTGGTCAACCGTTTTGTTGCTCAGGCAGTGATTGGCATGCCGCTGACGATTTATGGCAGTGGTTCGCAGAAGCGTGGTTACATCACTCTGCGAGATGCGATGCAGTGCATTACGCGATTGATTGCAGCACCGCCGGAACCGGGTCAGTACGACGTTGTCAATCAGGTGACGGATGTTTTCAGCGTCCGCGAGATTGCTCAGATGGTGGCAACGATTGCACGCGAATTCGACCTGGAAGTGGAAGTGCAGCGAATTGAGAATCCACGCGTGGAATCAGAGGAACATCCCTACGAGGTGATTCACGAGAAGCTGGCGGATCGATTTGGCTTTGAATCGGAATCGGCATTTGCTGACGAGGTACGGCATCTGTTTCGAGTACTGCTGCAGCCGGAAGTGAAAGCACGAATTCTGAAGCAGCAGGACACGTTATTTCCCAGAACGAAGTGGTCCGGCGAGCACGGTGAACTGGAAGTTCTGGAAACATGGAAGCCGGCAGCCTGAAACTGGTGACAGGTGGAAGGCTGATGTTCGGTAGTCAGGGATGGCAGGAACAACATTATGGAACTTCAAAGCGGGGAATTCCGCGAACGTGTCCTTGAGAACACTCGCCCGGTGCTGGTGGATTTCTGGGCGACGTGGTGTCCGCCCTGTCGCATGATGCAGCCGGTGCTGGAGCGTCTGGCTGCGAAGGTGAGCGACCGCGTCGACATCTGCTCGGTGAACATTGATCGTCAGCCGGATCTGGCTGCCGAGTACAAGATCAGTGGAGTTCCCACATTTGCCGTATGGGCAAATGGCCAGCTCGTGGCTCAGAAGACGGGTGCGCTGACGGAGGGACAGTTGCTGCAGCTGCTGGAGGCAGGTGAGGCAGCGATGCGGGCTGCAGCGAGTGATCCTCGGAGCAGTACTGCGGTGGATTGCGGACGGGACTGGATTACGGTTGTGTCGGGGCTGCCCCGTTCAGGGACATCACTGATGATGCGGATGCTGGAGGCCGGGGGGATTCCGGCGCTGACAGACAGCGTGCGGCGTGCTGATGCAGACAATCCGAATGGATATTACGAGCTGGAAGCCGTCAAACAGACGGATCATGACGCGGCCTGGACTGAGACAGCTGCTGGTTCGTCGGTGAAGATGGTATTTCGACTGCTGCGGCATCTGCCTGCTGATCGGAAGTACCGGGTTGTGCTGATGCGTCGTGATGTGGATGAGATTCTGCGATCACAGCGAGCGATGCTGGAGCGTAGTGGCGTGGTGACAGAGATTGCAGATGAGCAGATGCAGGAAATGTATCGTCGCGAGCTGCTGAGTTTTTATTCATGGCTGCCGCAGCAGGAACACCTGCAGGCGGTGAATGTCAGTTACAACGAACTGATTGCAGATCCGCAGCAGGTTGTTCGACAGATCAATCGGCATCTGGGCGGGGAACTCGACTGTGAGGCGATGGTCAACGTCATTGATCCATCGTTGTATCGGCAGCGAGCGGCCTGATTCAGTGGTCTGGCTGTGATCTGGCAGGGGACAGAATTCGAAAATTCGGTGGGTGATTTCGACTGCTGTTGATTCATCAATTCAGGACAGGGTGCAGTATGAGTTTCTTTTCCGGGAAGACGGTACTGGTAACGGGTGGCTGCGGAACTGTCGGGCGGGAACTGGTTCGCCAGTTGCTGGACCTGCAGCCTCGAGAGATTCGTGTTGTTGATACAAATGAATCGGAAGTGTTTTTTCTGGAGCAGGAACTACTGCAGCACAGTCGTCTGAATCCGCAGTGTCAGGTGAACAGTCTTTGTCAGCTGGGAGACGTACGGGATGCCGACAAGCTGAATCGCATGTTTGCCGGTGTGGATATTGTGCTGCACACTGCTGCACTGAAGCACGTGATTCTGTGTGAACGAGCTCCGTTTGACGCCGTGCAGACGAACATTCTGGGCGTCCGCAATGTGATTGAAGCGGCGCTTAATAACGATGTGGAGCGAGTGATCTTTACCAGTTCCGACAAGGCTGTGAATCCGACCAACGTGATGGGTACATCCAAACTGATGGGTGAGCGACTGATCACGGCGGCAAACAGTCTGCGTCTGCAGGGCCGTACAATCTTCAGCTCAACGCGGTTTGGCAACGTGCTGGGGTCACGAGGGTCGGTGATTCCGATCTTCGCGAGGCAGATTGAGCAGGGTGGTCCTGTCACTCTGACAGATCGCCGGATGACTCGCTTTATCATGACGCTGCAGGAGAGTTGTCGGCTGGTGCTTTCAGCGGCCGAAAAAGCTCGGGGCGGTGAAGTTTTCGTAACGAAGATGCCGGTGATTCAGATCGCTGATCTGGCGGAAGTGATGATTCAGGCATTGAGTGGTCAGTATGGGTTTTCGCCGGACCAGATTGCAACGAGCGAGATTGGCGCCAAGCCCGGTGAAAAGCTGTACGAAGAGCTGATGAGCGAAGAGGAGACGCGACGCACCATCGAACTGAAGGAGATGTTTGCTGTGTTGCCGGCGTTTCGCAGTGTGTATGAAGAAATCAGCTATGAATATGACGACATCGTCAGCCATCAGCTGTATGAGGCCTATGTCAGCAGTCCTGAAAATGCGATGAGTCAGGACGACCTGTCCCGGTACTGTGTGCAGCACGAGCTGCTGTCACCCTGGGCATCAGTGCCGGCAGTGATTCCAATTGCCCGCCCGCAGGAAGACTCGGAGGAAAGGTGTGCAGCATGAGTATTGGCGGGGGGCCGTCGGGGGCAGGCGGTCAGCGACCGTCAGCAAGCGGTGCTTCTGCTGTATCTGGTGCTGCTGCGAATCGTGATGCACTGAAGACGACGATCATGCGCGCGGCAGGGATCCTGTTCGTGTATGGTTCCACGACCATCACTGCTCGGGTTCTGGGGGACCTGCAGTTCGGGGAATATCATTCGGCACTGGGGCTGGCGATGCTGCTGGCCGCGCTGGCACCACTTGGGACGGATCGTGTGCTGGTCCGAAATCTGTCCGTGCGGGACGATGTGCAGCAACAGCGTCATGAGGTGATTATTACGCATCGCTGCCTCCTGCTGGCAATGCTTGCTCTGCTCGCTCTGGTGATTCCCTCTGGTCTGGTGCTGGGACGGCTGGGATTTCCGGAATGGCAGAAGACTGTGCTGCTTTCCGGTTTGTTGTTTCCCCCGCTCGGACTGTTGTGGCTGCGACAGTGGGTGGCCCTGCCGCTGGTGGGTTCGTTTCAGGCACTTGTACCTGAGCAGATTCTGATTCCGCTGGGGCTGGTGACGGGGCTGCTGGCAATCCGTGCTGGTGGAGGAGCTGCCGGAGCGGTGGAGATGGCTCTGCTGCATGCTGGGCTGATGGTCTGTCTGTGGCTGGCCACAACTCGCTCGCGGCACCTGCAGGCTGTGTATGGGGGGCTGCTGCGACAGGTGGTTTCCGAATTACGGCCGGCGGAGCTGCGTCAATACGCAGCAGGGGGGCTTCCGTTTCTGCTGGTGGCAATTGGCGGAATACTCTGTCAGCGAAGCATGCCTCTGGTTGTAGCTGCCGGGACGGATTTTGCTGCGGTTGCGGCATTTTCCTATGGCATGATGGTGGCTGGTGCGGCAACGCTTCCGCTGGGTGTTCTGAATATTGCTCTGGTGCCGCGCTTTGCGAGACTGTGGCAGAACAGGCTGCTGCAGGATGCGGACCGACTGGCACGGGATTCTGCAGCGATTATTTTTTTTGCCGGTGCGTTTTTCGCGACGCTGATCTGGCTGTGCTGGCCCGTTCTGCTCGTGTTTATTGGCCCTGATTATGCGCCTGTCACGGCGTTGCTGCCGTGGCTGCTGGCGGCGGTCCTGCTCGATTGTCTGACTGGGCCGACCGTGCCGGTGATGCAGACGATGGGGCTGGAACGCGACTATGGACGACTGCTCCTGCTGCATACACCAATCCAGCTGGGACTGATGTACTGGTGCAGTGTGGAGTGGTCTTTGCTCGGCGCCGCCGCCGCATATCTCATCGGGCGGGGTCTCTGGAATGTGGCCATTTTCAGTCTGATTGCAAGGCGCCGAGGGATGGTGTTGCTGCCTGCGCTGGACAGTATTCAACGAGGAATAGCGGTCCTGCGGATGAGGTCTGAACTTCGTACGGCAGGGTGCGGCGGCGACACCGAGATGACTGCTCCCGAAAACCGGGCGGCCTGAATTATGAGCAAGCAGCAGCGGAGTTCGGGGAAACAAGCCTGTCTGGCTGCGCTGGATCACTGGCGGTCGTCTGCCGGCTCAGAACGCGTTCTTGATGTTCGCTGGCTGGTTTCGGGCACGGAGGTGCCGCTGGAGTATATGCGTCTGACAGAATCTGCGGGTGTCATCAGCGACGTACGTCCGATTCCGGATTCCGAACGTCAGTCTGCCGCTCCGCTGATGCTGATGCCGCCGCTGGTCAACTCGCATACGCATCTGGAGTTTTCCGGGCTTTCCGAACCGCTGGGACCACGCGATTCCTTTGCCGGCTGGATCGGAACCGTGCTGCAGCAGCGGAATCATCCGGAACGCGATTCAGCGGTTGAAATCAGCAAGGGCCTGTGGGAATGTGAATGCAACTTTCTGCACACCGTCGGAGAGATCGTGACGGGCTCGGAGATTTCAGAGTACCCGGAATCGCAGGCACTGCAGAAGGTGATGTTTCAGGAAGTGATCGGTCTTACGGACTCACGGATTGACGAACAGTACAGCATGGCTGTTGCGCGGGTGCAGCAGATTCGTGCCAGCGGTCGGCAGGATCTGCTGGCAGGCCTGAGTCCGCACGCATCATACACCGTGCATCCCGATCTGTTGCAGCGGCTGACAGCGCTGAGTACGGAGTACGGGCTGACGGTGGCGATGCACCTGGCGGAGACACGTGCGGAAATGCAGTTGCTGGAACGCGGCAACGGTGAACTGGCGGAGATGCTGCAGCGGATGGGGCTGTTCAGTGCCAGGTTGTTCCCTGGTGGACGTACAATTTGTGAGCTGCTTGAGATTCTGGCAGCGGCCCCGCGTGCTCTGGTGGTTCATGGCAATTATCTGGGGCCGGCAGAACTCAAGTTTCTGCAGCAGCATCCCCGGATGACAGTCGTGTACTGTCCTCGGACACATGCGTGGTTCCGTCATGATGATTATCCACTGCAGGCGATGCTGGCGTCGGGCATTCGGGTTGTGCTGGGAACGGACAGCCGCGCCTCAAATCCGGACCTGAATCTGATGCAGGAACTGGCGTTTGTAATGCAGCAGAATAAGTGGTTAAAAACGGAGGATGCCGTGAGTATGATTACTCAGCAGGCAGCGGCTGCTCTGGGGTGTCGCAACTCTGCCACGGACTTTCATGCGGGCTGTGCAGCGATCGGTACGCTGTTGAGTGCCGAGTGCGATGATCAGTCGTCGCGGCAGTTACTGGCGACCGGAGCGATGTCTGCCGTTGGCAGACTGGAGCTGTAGTGCGGCACAGTGTGTTGTCAATCAGAACCAATCGCGGCAGGAGGGGGGCAAGATGAATGGGATTACAGAGAATTCTCTGGTCACGCTGATTCTTCTGGTCGGTGCTGCGGCCGTTGTTCTGATCCTGCGAGTGCCCCGGGGAAAGCTGATTGGGGGCGGACTGATTCTTGCGGCCGGCCTGGTCTGGTTCCTCGATGCAGCAGTGGAATCTCCGGCGGAGCAGCTGGAGGGGCGTCTACAGGGTCTCCGCAGTGCGTTTGTGGCGGACGACATTGAGCTGGTGCAGACATTTGTAGCGCGGGACAGCGAAGAGCTGCGGGTATTGGCGGAGCAGGCTCTGGATCTGGTTCGGATCGCACCGACGATGTCGATTCGCAGCTATGAGGCTCAGGTTTCGGCAGACGGACAGAGTGCAGATGTGAACTTTCGTGCAAACGGCGGAGTGACTCCTCGAAACAGCGAGATCACGATCCCGGGGATGGGCACACAGCACGTGGCGACGCGCTGGAGCACACACTGGCTCAAAGAGGGAGACCGTTGGATGCTTGATCGGGCGAAGCGACTGGATCCGGTCTCGGGGAAGGAAATTGGCACCCTGTCCACTGACTGAAAGCGGCAATTTTGCGGCAAAGCAGGCACTTGCGGGTGAAAATCGAGCGGCTGTGGCGGTGGTGATCTCGAGCGAGGAAGATTCGCATTAGGTTGTGTTTATTGTCTGGCGCATGTTTTCGTTTCGCTCCACTGTTGCCAGAACAGTTCAAAAAACCCGGCCAACTTGTGTCGTTCAGGGCTCACAGCGTTTGTTAGTTCAGGGTGGCCGGGTAGAATTCGGGGTTTGCTGCGACGGGGCTCAGGCGGAGATCTGGGTGTTTGTGGCTCGGGGCCATCAATGGCATCCAGCCAAGCATCATGTGATTTTCCGAATAACACAGGACTCGGGAGGGGGCCTGTGGCAGAGTGTGCAGGCTGCAACGTGCACGCTCCAGTCTGCAGAACGCCGGCGGACAGTTCGCTGTTTTCCGGCGTGCAGGGTGGCGACTGCAGGGTGGCGACTGCAGGGGGGCGACTGCGGGCTGGCGACTGCAGGGTGGCGACTGCGGGCTGGCGACTGCGGGCTGGCGGTGGACCGCTTGCTGGTTCTGGACGATTTCTGGTTTGAAGTCGCCAGTGGCTGACTGTGGTCCAGTGGCTGACTGTGGTCCAGTGGCTGACTGTGGTCCAGTGGCTGACTGTGGTCCTGCAGCATCGGGATTTTCATGCGGGTCCGGCATTGAACTGCGCCATGGAATCGAAACAGGGCGTTGGTTGCCGGGCAGACTGGTCAATTGACTCAACAGGTGAAACTGATTCAGCAGGAGAAACGTCAGTGTTGGCAGCAAGTTGCCAGAGCAGTCATTCGTGACCACTGATTTCGGATCTTCCTGTACATTTTTATTCGATCAGAAGGAAGGCTGCCAATGCACAAGGCATGGTTTCGTGTGATGCAGACGGCTGTAGCGGCGGGACTTGCAGTTTCCACCGTAACTGCAACTGCACAACAGGCAACGCCAGCTCCACCGCAACCGGAGTTTCCTCCGTTTGCAACTGTGAGCAACGGCTACGAGAAGGTGGTCACGGAGCCGGGTGTGCAGCCGATGTACACGCTGTACGTCAACAGCAAGGACTCCCAGGTTCTGGCCGAACTGCCTCGCGATTACGCCAGCAGGAAGTATTTCATTGCGACGACCGTTGCCAGTGGTGAGACGTACGCTGGTCTGCATGCAGCTGAGTACTACGTGTACTGGCGTCGTTATGACAAGCGTCTGGCTCTGATGGGCCCTGAGATTGAAACTCGGGCCGAAGGAGAGCGTGAGGCAAAGGAGAGTGTGAAGCGTCTGTTCACAGACCGTGTGCTCATGGAAGTTCCAATTGTTTCGATGGGGGCAAATGGCGGACCGGTAATCGATCTGGACGCGATGCTGCTCAACCCGGATGCCCGCTACAGCATTGGTCCGGCGCAGTTCAACGCCGCAATGACTCAGCGAGGAATCATGTCCATTCGCACAGCGAAGGCTTTCAGGGACAACGTTGAGATTTCCTTTGAAGTGCCATCGACTGAAGGTGGCACGCTGAAGATTCTGCATTTCTCCATCAGCAACATTCCTGACAACACCGGTTATAAACCTCGAGTTGCCGATTCGCGTGTTGGATTCTTCACAACGTCCTATTCAGATCTGGCTCGCTATGACGATCGCGAAACCAGGGTTCGCTATGCAAATCGCTGGTTCCTTGAGAAGGCGGATCCGCGTCTGAAGGTCAGTCCCCCGAAGAATCCCATCGTATTCTACATTGAGCACACGACACCGATCCGTTATCGCCGCTGGGTGCGGGATGGAATTCTGGCGTGGAACAAGGCCTTCGAGAACGTGGGGCTGACCAACGCAATTGAGGTCTACTATCAGGATGCTGCGTCCGGGGCTCACATGGACAAGGATCCTGAAAACGTGCAGTACAATTTTGTTCGCTGGCTGAACAATGACATTGGTACTGCGATTGGTCCCAGCCGAGTGCATCCGCTGACTGGTCAGATTCTGGATGCAGACATCATTCTGACGGATGGCTGGATTCGACATTACCGCAAGCAGTTTTCAGAACTGTTGCCTAAGATTGCGATGGAAGGTTACGGTCCTGACACGCTGGCGTGGCTGGCTCAGAATCCTCAGTGGGACCCTCGCGTACGGCTGGCCAGTCCGTCGATGCGAGCCACGATTGCGGAGCAGATTCGGGCTCAGAGTGCTCAGCCCTACGCTGGACATCCACTCTTCAGCGCTGACCCGACAATTCTGGGTGACCAGGAGTTCGATGGTCTGCAGCGAAGCAGTCAGGTCAACGGGTTGTGTCTTGCAGCGGACGGCCTGTCCATGGATGTTGCCGTTGCTCGGATGACTTTCGACATGCTGGCGACTCTGGCCGATGAAGGTGGCGAAAAGCCGGCTGCTGCAGAAGGTGAAGAAAAGAAGGAAGAAGAAAAGAAAGAAGATCCCGGTCAGATGCTGGACGGTATGCCGGAGTCATTCGTTGGTCCGCTGATTTCACACCTGGTGGCTCATGAAGTGGGACACACGCTGGGCCTGCGACACAACTTCAAGGCATCCAGTGTTTACACACTGGATCAGATCAACAGTGAAGAAGTCAGTGGCAAGAAGCAACTGGCAGGCTCGGTGATGGACTACATCGGCGTCAACTACCGACTCGAATCCGGTCAGATGCAGGGGGACTACTCCATGACGGGAGTTGGTCCTTATGACATGTGGGCAATCGAGTATGGTTACACCTTTGGTGACACAAAAGAGGTCCTGAAGCGCGTGGCCGAGCCTGAGCTTGTGTTTGCGACCGACGAGGACACCGGTGGACCTGATCCGCTGGCTCGTCGCTATGACTTCTCGAAGAATCCGCTGGATTTCGCCGAGGAGAACATCAAGCTGGCAAACTTTCATCGTGCTCGACTGCTCGACAGCTTCATCAAGGACGGAGACAGCTGGGATCGCGTGCGGTATGGTTATGATCTGACGCTGAGCATGCAGACCAGAGCCATTTCAATGATGGCAAACTGGGTCGGTGGTGCTCACGTGAATCGTGATCGCAAGGGCGACCCGAACGGCCGCAAGCCGATTGAGGTGGTTCCTGCAGAGACACAGCGTGCTGCTCTCAATTTCGTGCTGAAGACAGCCTTTGAAGACGCATCATTCGGCCTGACTCCGGAGCTGACGACAGCAATGGGTCTGGACAAGTGGTTTGATGATCGTGCTTCAATGAGTTCTGACAGCACGTGGCCGATCCATGACACGATTGTCGGAATTCAGGCATCAGCTCTGACGGGTCTGATGAATCCCACAACGCTTGGGCGAGTTTACGACAACGAGTTTCGTGTCGCGACCGACGCCGATATGCTCACTCTGCCTGAGATGCTCAATACTGTTTCGGATGCAGTCTGGACAGAGCTTGGCGTTCAGGCTGAAGGGCAGTATTCAGCTCGCAAGCCGCTGATTTCCAGTCTGCGTCGCAACCTGCAGGCAGAGCATCTGGATCGATTGATTGACCTGACGCTGCCTGGGCGTTCGCAGAGTGCAGCAGGGCGGGCAATTTCAATGCTTGCTGCCGAACAGCTGCGTTCGATCGGACAGAAGATTGAGGCTGCTCAGGCGGCTGCTGCCGATCGTCATGATCCGTACACCACAGCTCACCTGAATCAGGCAGCTGCTCGGGTCGCCAAGGCGCTGGATGCAGATTATATTCTGAATCCATGATCGGCCGATGGGACTCTGCGGAAGGCAGCAGCTTCCCGCAGTGAACACTGGAAAGCTCCGGCGTGCGAAAGCCGCCGGGGCTTTTTCTTTTGTCTGCGTATGGGCATTGCCGGCACGTTCAGGTTCAGGGCGTCCGATCCCGCTGTTGATCTCTGTCTGACTTGAGAAGGTCCTGTTATGCGAGTGCTGAGTATTGGCCAGTGTCGCCCCGATCATGCGGGGATCTCTTTCTACCTGAAGAGTAGTTTTGCTGCTGATGTTGATGCTGCCGCAACAGAGTCGGAAGCGTTGCAGTATCTGCAGGCCGGCACGTACCGTCTGATCCTTGTCAATCGGGTGCTGGATGCGGATGGGAGTGATGGACTGGCACTGATCGAGCGACTCTGCAGATCTGAATACAGCGACACACCGGTAATGCTTGTGTCCAATTACCCGGACTGGCAGCAACGAGCTGTGGCGGTCGGGGCAGCAGACGGTTTTGGCAAGGCAGAACTGAACTCGGCTGCGACGCGAGAAAAGATTGCCGCTGTGCTGGGGGACAAGGGCGACAGTTGACCGGGGTGCGAGGGCTGGTGAGCTGAGCGGCCAGGACTTGTGTGAATCCAGTCCTCATCGGCGTCATTGAGTGCTGTACTCGTGCGGCAGGTGCATGGTTCATGCAGATCGCGTTGTCTCAGGATCTCTCAGGTCAATCTCGTGGCTCTGGAGAATCCGCAGGACGGTATCCTTACTGACATTAACTGCTGCCGCGAGAGATCTGACTGTCCAGCGCCGTCCGATCCTGGGCTGCTGATTCTGACAGAGTTTCAGGACAGTCTGCTCCACCTGCATTCTGCGAACGGGGCGTCGTCCCGGTCGGGACGATGCAGCGAGGATCCTGTCGATACCATTTTCAGCGATGCGTTGGCGCCAGATGCCGACAGTTCGCCGCGAGCAGTTCAGCATTGATGCAATTGATTGATTTTTCATTCCCTGATTTGCGGCGAGTGCAATCCGGATTCGCTGGTGGACCCGTGGGGAAAAGTCATTCCTGGAAAGTCCTTCCTGCAGCTTTCGGACGTCCGAATCGCTGAGCCGTATTCCTGCCGCACTTCGCATCAAACGAGCTTTCCACTTGCCTGTGACTGCATCCGCAACAGCAGGATACAGGCCGGCGATTCGCAATAGTGACCTGTCGGGGAATTCAGGTGGGGAGGCTCACATGGCAGTCAGCCCCGGGATTCTAACGCGTATTACCAGGTGAAAATGTGCTGGAAATCAGCCAGATCGTTGAAGAACGCTGCGAATTGCGGCGCGATGCGCCCGGGCCGTGAAGTGGCTGAAGTGAGGCTGCAGACGAAAGGATTCGCAGGAAAACAGTGCAAAAAGCTGCGGCAAGGCCGTGCTGACAGAATCAGGGCTGGGGAGATTCGTCGGTTGCACGGCGTTGCTTCCGGCCGGCCGAAAGCAGAATCCAGCCAATGAAGACCAGCGGGACTGAAATTGCGAGGAGTGCTGGTGGCAGGTGTGCCTGCCCCTCAAGTTGCAGTGAGATCCCCAGCTTTTCAAGAAATGGAGAGATCTGCGGAAGACTGAGCAAAAAGGCATTGTTTGCTGCGTGCAGAACAATTCCGGGCAGGATGCTGCCGGACTGAATACGGACCAGCCCGAGCAACAGCCCCAGCATCAGAGTTCCCGGAAATCGCTCCAGCGTGAGTGATGCGTCCGTGACGACATGTGCGGCGGCGAACAGCAGGGAGGTGAACGCCAGTGCTCGCAACGGAGAATTCCAGGCACTGCGGAGGCTGCTGAACAGAAATCCGCGGAAGAACAGTTCTTCGCAGACTGCCGGGACCGCTGCAAGGCACAGCAGCTTCACCGGCAGTGACGCAGTGTTCATCAGTCGCTCAAGCGTGTTCTGCAGTTCGGAGTTCTCCAGCAATTGCTGCCAGAGTCGCAGATCTGAATTGAAGATCAGAACTTCATACACAATTGTCCAGGCTCCAAGTCCCATCAGTAGCCCGGCCAGCAGACTCGAGAGTCGGGTGCTGTTCAGAGCAAAACCTGTTCTCAGGTCTGCTTTGGAGCGGCGGATAAAAAAGGCCGGGATCACAGCAAGGGTCAGAATGAGGATTCCGGCGGAGAGCAGAAGTTGACCGGTGATATTCTCTGGAGAGACGAGTCTTCCTCGAAGTCCCGGGAGCACCACGAAAAACGGAATCAGCACCGCGAGGCACTTCCAGATGACGATTGTCGGCAGGCTGTTCTGCGATGCGGCGGCGTCGGGGTTTCCAGCAGCATGTCGAGATACTCTGGCTGTGGCCAGCAGATCGCGATCAAAAATACCGGCCGCGATATTGACGGCCGCCACTGCCCAGACCGCGGTGGACGAAAGAGTCAGCAGAAACACGGGAAAACCAGCACGCCCCTGCAGCAGGTCTCTGGCGAGCAGCACGATATTGATCAGTGGTGTGACGGCAAGCGGTATTGTTAATCGAATCCCGGGCAGCAGGCTGAGAACTCCGGGGGCAAGTGAAATCAGCATCAGCGGGATAAGCCACGCCTGCGCTTCACGAAAACTGCGTGCCAGACTGGTAATTGACAGCAGGACAGCGGAGAAGAATGCGGCAAAGACCACGAGCAGCAGAAGCAGCTGAAGAATGGTCAGCAGTGCAATTCCACCTCCGAAGACAACCTGATCAAAGCCGGAGGCGATCAGGGTCAGTACCATAGCAATCAGGTTTACGATTGCCGTCAGTACCGCAACTACAAGAACAGTGAAGAATTTTGCGAGCAGCAGATCACGACGACACACTGGAGCGGCCAGCAGCATTTCCAGTGTGCCTCGCTCACGTTCTCCGGCAGTCAGATCGATTGATGGGTACACTGCGCCAGTCATTGTCATCAGCAACAACATCAGCGGCACGAATGCGCTCAGGGGAGACTCCGGAGGGCCAGCTGCAGGAATGCGTGACTGTTCGATGTACAGTACCGGCTCCGGTCCAAAGCGTGTACGACGCAGCAGATTCCGAAGACTCTGATCCCGATTGAGTGTAATCCGGCGGGTCAGTTCATCGGCGACGGCGTTGCCGATGCGATCACTCTCTCGGGTCACAATTCGGAATGTCGGTGAATCGAGTGATGCAGTGGTCCTGGGTTCCAGAATAACTGCGGCGTCGGCATAGCCTTCACGCACCGCTGACCTCAGTAATTCCGGGGGAAAGCGATTTTCGTCAATTCTGATCCGCGGGCGATCGGGGCGGATCTGTTTCAGAAGTGTCTGCTGCAGTACATCGGGATTCAGTGCCGTTGCGGAGGGATCATTCCCCGTTGGCTCAGCCCCTGCAGTGGTCTGCTCCGGTTCCGGGATTTCTCGCAGCAGCAGTTCCGCATCTGACCTGGAAATCGTCTGATCCAGCAAAACGACTGACGCCGGGGCAGATGGGTCAAACCCGGACATACTGAATCGCTGGATCACAATTCCGAGTAGTGGGTAGACCAGGACAGGCATGAAGATCAGTGTGACCAGCGTGCGGCGATCCCGCAGCGATTCTCGCAGTTCCTTGCGAGCGAGTCGCAGAATTCGATTGCTGCGGGAGCGTCTGCCGGAGGGCAGATGAACAGGGGCAGGATCCGGATTATTCACGCGTCTGCCTCCCACTGGGGAGAAGCGATTACGCCTGGTGCGGGATCAGACGAGGAATTCACCAGTTGCAGAAACATCTCAGCAAGATGTCGGAGTCCTGTCTTGCTGCGGAGTTCTTCGAGTGTACCTGCGAGATGCAGCCTGCCGTGATTCATGATTCCAAAGCGGGTACAGAGGCGTTCTGCTTCATCGAGTCGATGTGTGCAGAAGACGACAGCCTTCCCCTGATCTCGCAGCAGGCCGGTGAACTCAAAAATGCGGCTGCTGCCGACGATATCAAGGCCGCGTGTCGGTTCATCCAGAAGAACTACGGGTGGATCATGCATGAGCGATCTGGCCAGATTGACTCGCTGCTGCTGTCCGGTACTCATTCCTGCGCAGCGACGATCCAGAAAACCACGGATTTCAAAAAGGTCGGCGAGATATTCGACACGGGCTGCGGCGACCTCGTCGGGAATGTCGTAGAGATCTGCGAAATACCACATTAATTCGCGGGGAGTCAGCCACTGGTAAAGGCCGGAAGAGGCGGAGACGAGTGAGACCTGTCGCTTCACCTCCAGAGGGTTTTCGGTGACGTCGATACCGGCGATGTGTACACTGCCGGCATCGGGCGACTGCAGTCCCAGCATGATTCGCAGTGTGGTTGTCTTTCCGGCGCCATTTGGTCCCAGCAGTCCGAAAACTTCACCAGCGCAGACCTGAATGGAAAGGTGATCCACTGCAACGACCGGCTGCGGTTCAGCTGCAAAGATTCTTACCAGGTCGTTGACAACAACCAGTGGCCCAGAATCTGAAGGGATTGTCGCTGCAGTCGCATTCATCGGGAATGTTCGGGTTTCGCCATCGTCTGGGAGGGGCGTGGTTTCGAAGAGTCCTTAACCAAAAGCGGACAACAAATCGTCCGCATAGATCCTCAGAATCCCTTATTGAAGTCAGAATCTGCGGCAGGAGAAGCTGGAAATGTGCGGAAAGGCTGGTTGCTCACCTGACATGGATTCTGGCAGAAGCCGAATTGTCGCGATAGACTTCGTACGGAGCAGTTTCAGGTAATTCATGGTCGTATTTCCTGTGGAGGTGATTGTGACCAGAGTTTCAGAAATCTGCATACGACACAAGCCGATCATTCCGTCGTTTCTGATGGTCTGCTTTCTGCTGTCACTTTTTCCGTTATGTGCGGCTGCGTCGGAGCCGGTCCAATGGGGCAGCTGGCGGGGGCCATATCAGAATGGCAGTGCCGCGCCGACGGCACTGCCGCCACGCCGCTGGTCAGACGGTTGTGCCGGGTCATGGAAGCTGGAACTGCCGGGTACCGGTTCTGCAACACCGATCGTGTGGGAAGACAGGATCTTTGTCGTTTCAGCTCAACAGACCGAACGTACAGCGGAGCATCTGCCACAGCCTCACCCGGACGCAAAGACTCAGCCACCGGCCAGTTATTTCCGGTTCATCGCCACGGCTGTCGACAGGCTCAGTGGCCGAGTAATCTGGCAGAAGGATCTGGCGGAGCAGGTGCCTCATGAAGGTCGACATCCGACTCACACCTATGCCGCAGCATCGCCGGTAACGGATGGAGACCGTCTTTATGTTTCGTTTGGGTCACGCGGGATTTTCTGTCTGACATTGGATGGAGAACTGCTGTGGGAGACCGACCCTGGAGACATGCGAACACGATTCGGCTGGGGCGAATGCGTGACTCCGGCTCTTGCCGGCGATCGTCTGATCGTCAACTGGGATGCCGAAGAGGGATCGTTCATTACTGCCTTGAACACGCAGGATGGGCATGCGGTCTGGCGTCAGGAGCGTCCCGGTGAGCTGACATCGTGGAATACTCCGCTGGTGACTCGGATCGGACAGCGGACTGCGGCTGTCGTCAATGGAAGTGGGCTGGCGCGTGCTTATGACACTGAGACCGGCGAGGTGATCTGGGAATGTGGTGGTCAGACGACCAATGCGATCCCGTCACCAGTTCGCTCAGGAGATCTGGTGATCTGCATGAGCGGTTATCGAGGTGCTGCGGCGATCGGGATTCCGCTGGAGAGTCGAGGGAACATCACCGGGAGCGATCAGATTCGCTGGGTGCATTCGCGTGGGACTCCATACGTGCCATCGCCTGCACTTTCCGACAACCGTCTGTATTTCACGGCTGGCAGAAACGGAATTCTGACGGTGCTGAATTCGGAGACCGGCGAGCCAGTCGCCGAACGAATTCGTCTGGACGGGATAGACGACTGTTACGCTTCACCACTGGTGGCTGACGGGCATGTGTACATCTGCGGTCGAGACGGCACGGCGGTCGTGATTGAGGATCAGCCGCCGTTCAGGATTGTGCAGACGAATCGGCTGACGGGAAACTTTGATGCATCTCCGGTTGCCGTTGCAGATCAACTGCTTCTGAGAAGCTGGGACGTTCTTTACAGTTTTCGCCGTCAGTGAGCCGCGAGCAGAATTGGAGCGGCACAGTCGAGCGGGCGAATGGCAGATTCGATTCAGGCGCTGCGTCGTCGTTTGCTGCTGGTGCGAGTGCGCTGCTGTGCTCGGTGTTGTTCCGCAAATCGCAGTGTGCGGCTCTTCAGACGCGCAAATGCAGACAGCATCTGCTGCGCATCTCGATACCGATGTCGCGGATTGAGGTAGATCGCCCGCCGCATGAACTGGATGAAGTCCGGGTGGAGACGACCCCGCAGACGATTGTGACCGGCAAAAGGCCATTCAAATGGCCACTCCGGCCAGCAACCGGAAGTGAGTCGCCAGATGATCAGTCCCAGTGAGAAGACGTCGGAGCGAAATGAAGGACGTCCCATTGCCTGTTCAGGCGCCATATAGCCCACTGTTCCCGTGCCGCCCCCCTGAATCGTTCTCTGCGAAACCTTGGCAATGCCGAAGTCGGCAAGGCGGACATGGTTACCGGGAAACAGGATCACATTTTCAGGCTTGATGTCGCAGTGAATAACATTCTGAGAGTGAGCTGCTGCTGTCGCCTGCAGCACCTGTTCTGAGATCAGAATGGCAGTTTCGAGGCAGAAGCGACGAGTCATTCGTTCCTGCAGTGTTTCGAGCCCAAGTGGCAAGACGACAACCAGACGGTCATCGATGATACTGGCATCCTTGATCATCAGGATATTCGGATGCTCCAGACCTGCCGTTGTGCGGATCTCCTTGCGGAAATCACTCAGCACGGAGTCTGTGACGTATTGAGCGTACGGTATCTTCAGGGCAACGCGGATGCCCTGGATCGTGTCCATTGCCTGGTAAACACTGGCAAACCCACCGGAGCCCAGTTTGCGTTCGATGCGATACTTGCCAAGCTTCTGTCTGACTCGCAGGTCGTTTTTGGCACTGGATCCTCTGGTCATAATTTCACGCAGGTTGCTTTGTCAGACGTTTACAATGTTTCCATTGACTCTCTGGGTTTCGACCACTTCGAGAAGAGTTCCCCGGAGTGCCTGTTGTAAGTCGTCAGAAAAACGCGGTTCGCGCGTGTCGAAACCCAACGATATTACCCAGAGCTCACAGTTTTCCACTGTGTGGCGGGTAAAATCTTTGCAGGATCTGCCGGAAACGGAGATGCGGCTGCCGTCAGCTGTGCCAGCGGGCTGATCAGAGCAGAAGGCTGCTGATACGGTAGGTCAAAAATGCCGCTACCCATGCCAGCACCGTCATGGAGGTGAAACTGAAGACGGGCCAGGTCCAGGAAGAAGTTTCCCGTTTGATGACCACCAGCGTAGAAACGCATTGGGCGCACAATGCGAAGAAGACAAGCAGAGACAGAACGGCCGGAAGCTGAAAAACGGGGGTGCCGTCGGCATGGACGGAAGCCTGCATGGCGGACCGCAGCCCGTCGTCCGTTTCGTCGACGTCGGATCCAAGGCTGTAAATGGTACCAAGCGTGGCAATAATGACTTCGCGTGCCGGAAATGAGGACAGCACACCGACACTGATTTTCCAGTCCCAGCCCAGCGGGCGGAACAACGGTTCTGTCAGCTCTCCTGCCTGTCCCAGCAGACTGCCACGCAGCAGGTCTGCATTGAGCTCATTCAGTCGCTGAGCGATACGTTCATGTTCGGCAGAGTCAGTGTCGCCGACTGCCTCCAGCTGCTCATATTCGGTCAGCAACTGGTCGCGTTCAACGCGGTCTCCCGGGAACGATCCAGCTGCCCAGATCAGGATTGAGGTGGCAAAAATGAGGGTTCCGGCGTTGGACACGAAGTCCCACGCGCTCTCCACGATTCTCTGAATTACGACCCGCATACGGGGCAGACGATAGTCCGGAAGCTCAAGCAGAAAGCTGGAGCTGTCTCCACGAAAAATGGTGCGTCTGAGCAGCAATGCGAACGGGATTGCCAGCAGCAGTCCGAGTGAAGAAATCAGAAACAGCGTCAGTCCCCGGAGGGAAAGCAGCCCTGCAAACAGGCTCTGGTCCGGCACAAAAGTACCAATCAGCAGCACGTACACCGGCAGGCGTGCAGAACAGCTCATCAGTGGTGCGATCAGAATGGTCACCATTCTTTCGCGGCGGTTTTCAATCGTGCGGGTGGCCATGATCCCCGGGACGGCACAGGCAAAGGACGACATCAGCGGCAGAAATGAACGCCCGCTCAGTCCGGCGATCGACATCAGCCTGTCGACCAGCCATGCCGCACGAGCCATGTAGCCGCAGTCCTCGAGCAGGGCGATGAAAAAGAAGAGCAGGCAGATTTGCGGCAGGAAGACCAGGAATGCACCAGTTCCGGCGACAACCCCGTCAACCAGCAGGCTGCGAAAGGACCCCGGGGCCATTCGCGACAGGATGAACTCTGAGATCATGCCGAGAATCGTCTCC
This sequence comes from Planctomycetaceae bacterium, assembly GCA_023260695.1. GTDB lineage: Bacteria > Planctomycetota > Planctomycetia > Planctomycetales > Planctomycetaceae > SXXK01. Next base: position 21,378 of record JALQUR010000710.1, on the reverse strand, counting down.
ACGCCGTCGCTCAGCGGAGCCGAGAACCAGTAGATTGTGGAGAAGATCAGCAGAAAGATGGCGAGAAATATCGCCAGTCCGACGACTCGATGCAGCAGTACCGAATCCAGCGTCTGGGTGAGCCGATGCGGGGAATCGTCGGTTGTGCGGAGCACCTGCTGGAGCACGCGATTGATCCAGCCGTACCGCTGCACTGCTTCTGAACGCGGCAACGACTGGCCGCTGGTTTCCAGTGATGAGCGGATTTCGCTGAGTCTCTGGCGGAAATCTGCTCCACAGAGTTTTGACAGGTATTGCTCAACCTGACCTTCCGGATCAACGAGTGCACGCAGAGCAAGAAACTCCGCAGCGTCTTCTGCATGGGGTACGTCTCTGCTGACGATCATCCGCAGTTCGGCAGCTGCCTCCTGGAGCTGTGGAGACAGAAACGCTTGTCTTTCGGATGCTGTTGCTGCCGAACCATTGAGGATTCGCACAGCTGCCGCACGGAGTTCGTCCAGCCCCTGCAGGCGGCGGGCTGAAGTTGTCACCACCGCTGCTCCCAGCAGACGCCCAAGTTCTGCGGGATCCGGCGCCGCTTCTGTCGAGGCGAGTTCATCCCACATGTTGATGCAGACAATCGTGGGAACCGGAGATTCCATCACCTGCGTGGAAAGATACAGACTGCGTTCCAGTGCTCGAGAACTGCAGACGCAGATCACCAGATCGGGAGCCGGCACGTCGGCAGTACCCGCCAGAGTGTGAACCGCCAGCATTTCATCGGGAGAACGTGGAGCAAGACTGTAAGTGCCAGGCAGGTCAATCAGTTCGATTCTGAGGTTCTGCCAGGTCAGGTCTGCAGAGCGTTTTTCGACGGTGACGCCGGGGTAATTCCCGGTCCGGGCACGCATCCCGGAAAGAGCATTGAACAGAGTGCTCTTGCCCGTATTCGGATTACCAATCAGAGCCACCCTGAATGGGCGGTCAGCAGAATTCTCCGTAGGGCTGCTGGGCGACAACTTGTGACTCCGTGAAGCTGAGCCAGGGTGCTGGAAAGTGTGGATGGCAAATGAAGCTGCGGTAAATCCGAGACAGGTTGTCGAGTCAGCAGCATCACCTGGATTTGCGCTGCAGTTGCTGCCCTGCGGTTGTTGCTTTCAGTGAGCAGCCAGTTCTGCAACCGGGACAACAACAGAAGACATCGTTTCCTGAGCGACAGAGGAACAGGCATCGGAATGAGTGCAGCAGCTTTCCTGCTGCACGCAGATCAAACCCGCATCTGCCTGACGCAGGGCGATGGAGGCATTGCGGATGCGGCAGAGCAACGGGCCGCCAAATGGGGCGCGACGAATTACTGTGACGGCAGAACCCGGTAAAAAGCCCAGTTCCATCAGTCGAGCCGACCCGGCGGTCGACGCTGTGACGTCGGTGATGACAGCTTTCGTACCAGGATTCAAGTTGGCAAGATGCATGATATCAGTCACTTGCTGATCGTGCTGCTGTCATCTGAGACAGCGGCTGGTGGATGAAACGGGGGTAAGACCGTTGTGATGAGTCACTTGCTGTTGAACCTGAGACTCAGTCTCACAGTATCGCAGCCGGATTACAAAACACCACAGAGAAAGATGAGAATCCCGTGGAAATTTACTGGAATCTTGAAGCTGGATTTCATTGTACCGGGGGGATTGGAGCGGTTGCATGCTGAGTATTTTCTGCCGCGAATCGAGGAGCAGTGCGGAAAAGGGGCAGATTTTGCGTTTCTGGATACCGCAGAGCTGTAATCTGCCGGTTGCTTGGCGCCGTATTGAGATCGGTTCGCGGTCAGAATCTGAGTCTGCTGCCCCCCGGTCGAGGCTCTCAGGGTGGGCAGATTCCTGTCGACCGAGTATGTTTCCCAGCATCAACTGCGTGGTATTCCGGGGATGCAGGTTGTCTGGCTGCAGTTCTAGAAGTTGGTCAGATCAGGTCAGATTCAGACCGGCCGCAGATTATGTGGAATCGAGTGCCATGATCTGCTGCGTGATGGTTTCCCGAGAGCATGTGGTGTGATCGTCATGATTCAATAATCGCTTTGGAACTGCCACTTCATTTACTGGCCTGCCTGGGGATAAGAAAAATGCGGTTTTCAATTGTTGTATATCTGGCAGTATTTCTTGCGCCACTTTCCGCTCAGGAGAACTGGGCCCGATTTCGGGGAGAAAACGGCTCTGGTGTCAGTCTGCAGCCGGGAATTCCAGTGTCATGGGAGGAATCCGAAATTGCATGGAAGGTGCAGCTGGAGCATGTCGGGCATTCATCACCAGTGATCTGGGGCAAGACGCTGCTGATCACGACAGCGACTGAAGGTGGGGGGAAACGATTTCTGCATTCCTTCAATGCTGACACGGGGGAACAGAACTGGGTTGCTACGATCACAATGAGTGACAGTCCAAAGCACCAGAAAAACAGCTGGGCTTCGAGTACCCCGGTTACAGATGGTAACGTGATCTGCATGATGATGGCAGATGCGGAAGGCCAGCGAGTGGGGGCGTGGGACTTTTCAGGCAAGGAACTGTGGGTCAGAGATCTGGGGACTTTTGAAAGCCAGCATGGGCTGGGAGTTTCTCCGGTTCTTCACGAAGGGGTGCTGCTGGTCGCCAATGATCAGCTTGGCCCCAGCACACTGGAGGCCATGGACTCAAGAACCGGAAAGTCAATCTGGGTTTCAGAGCGGCTTTCGGGGACGACGTCGTATTCGACGCCAGCGCTTGTGGAGGATGGCAGAGGTGGTCTGCAGATCATCTGCATCAGTCAGTCTTCCGGTGTAGCAGGACTGGATTTTCGCACCGGAAAGCAGCTCTGGCGAACTCCGGAACTGCCGATGCGCAGCGTTGCTTCACCGGTTGTGGTGGATGGGATGACATTTGTGACATGTGGATCCGGGGGGAACGGCAAATATCTTGCGGCCGTGCGGACGGGGGCTGGTGTGAGCGACAGTGAGCGGATTGTTTTTGAGCGCCGGACAACTCTGCCCTACGTTCCCTGTCTGATTGCTGACAAGGGACTGCTTTACCTGTGGGGAGACAAGGGGATTATCGTCTGTCTGCGTCAGGAAACGGGGGAAGAGGTCTGGATGGAGCGGATTGATGGTGCATTCAGCGGGTCTCCGATCCTCATTGAAGATCGAATCTACTGTGCTTCAGAAGAAGGGGAGATGGTCGTGCTGCGAGTGGGTGAGCAATTTGAGGAACTCGGCCGCACCCCGTTGGGGGATTTTTGCCACTCAACCCCGGCAGTTGCCAACGGTCATCTCTATGTTCATACATTTAACAGCCTGATTGCGGTCAAGGCAAAATGATGTGGCTGGCTGGCGGATCCTGCACTGCATTCGGCCTGCAGTGACTGCAGAACGCCACACTTTCTGCTCAACGGGGGGAAATACTAATGAACGGAGCGTGGGAGGGAGGTCCCTGTCCTCAATGCGGAGATGACATGCCGGCTCGGCTTGTCCACTGCAGGTCATGCAGAGCGATGCTGAACAGCGAATTGTCAGACGACAGCATTGTGATCCCGGAGTTCTTCCCACTTCCGGAAGTGAGCGAATTGCCGGTCGCCCGTCCGCGCGGGAGTTATGTGACCTGTCCCGGCTGCAGTGAGGAACTGCGAATTCACAGGAAATATCAGGGCCTCAAGGTGCAGTGCAAGCATTGTGAACGTACATTTCTTTTTGGTCCACAATCAGCTGTTACGGCGGTGTACATGCCCTGCCCGCACTGCCAGCGTGAACTTCGGGCAAGTCTGAAGTACCTTGGCAGCAAGGTGTCATGTCTGCATTGCAGCGGCCATCTTGAACTGGCACGGTGACAGTCTCACAGGCCAGCATCGTTCATTCCTTCCGCAGCATTCCGTACTTTCGCATTTTGTTGTAGAGCGTCACACGACTGATGCCGAGGTTACGAGCGGTGTTGGTGCGACTGAAGTTATTCTTCAGCAGGGCCTGTTCGATCACTTCCTTTTCTGTGAGTTCCATGCGGTTCTCCAGAGACTCACCACGACGGACAGCAAAGAAGCCGGAGGACGAGGGGTCAGAGCCTGGTTCAGCAGTTCCGGAAAGAATGTGCCCCGGCAGGGACGCTGGTGAGATCACTCCGTCCGTGCTGTAGATCACAGCACTGCGTACGGCATTTTCCAGTTCACGCACGTTGCCGGGCCAGGGGTACTGCAGCAGTGCTTCGATGAAGTCGTCAGCGATTTCCCTGACCTGCATACCCAGTTGCGACGCATGGTGCTCAATGAAGTGTCGAGCCAGTGGCTCCACGTCCGGCAGACGCTGTCGCAGCGGCGGGATGATGAAGCTCAGGGTGTTGAGGCGGTAATACAGGTCGGGGCGGAACTTGCCTTTATCCACCAGAGGCTGCAGCGGCAGGTTACTGGCCGCGATGATTCTGGCCTCCACGTGCAGAGTCTGGTTGGACCCGACAGCCTCAAACTCACCCTTCTCAATGACGCGGAGCAGTTTGACCTGCTGATCTGGTGTCATCACGTCGATTTCGTCAAGCAGAATGGTGCCGCGGCCGGCAGCCAGGAACTTTCCATCCTTGTCTGCATGAGCACTGGTGAAGGATCCTTTCTTATGGCCGAACAGCTCACTCTCAATCAGTTCACCGGGCAATGCCCCACAGGCAACATGAATAAACGGGTGCTGCGACTGTGGCGAGACTGAGTGAATCAGACTGGCAAGGTGCGTCTTGCCTGCTCCGGTTTCGCCGATGAGCAGCATCGTCACCGGATGTCTGGCTGCCACCTCAAGTCGCTGCAGCATTCGCCGCAATTCAGGTGTTCGGGTACGGAACTGGTCTGCGATCTGAAGCGGCTGCTCGTTGGTCTGCAGTTTGTCGCCGGTTCCCGCTCTTGCAGTGGCAGCCGGATCAGCATGACGCACGCCAAAGACAGCAGTTGTTGCTGCTGGCTTGCTGGTTGTCGCCGGCTCCCTTCCCGCATCTTCGGCGGATTCTTCTGAGTGATTGATGATTCGGCTGGCAATGCTCTGCCAGTCCGTGTTGTGAACTGCTGCCTCCGTGACGATGATCTTCGGACCGCTGCTGGCTGGTACCAAAACCTTCCGATGCTGCTCCGGAGCCGCCACAACAATGATTCGATCGATGTGCAGACGTTCGCCCATGTCGTACACCCGCAGCAGTTGCTGTGCATCGAGGTGACGAGCATCGAGAGCAAGGATGTTGATCTGCTGATTTCTTGCCATGCCCTCAATTTCCACGATGGAGTAGCATTCCATCATCCGGCAGTTTCCGATGATCAGATTGCCGAGGTTGCGAAGAAAACCAGGAGAGCTGCTGCAGAGTAGTGCGGTTTCTTTGGACACGTCTTTGATTCCTGTGAGGGTCTTGCAGGCAATACTAATCGAGGGAAACGGTATCTTCCGACAGCGAGACCAGTGGCGTGGCACTGGTTTCCGGGGTCGGACTGCGTTGTTTTGTTTCTCCTCGTCAGGAAAGCAGTAGCCGTGCCGAAACTGTGATAATTGTTTTTGACAAGTGAAAACACTCGCGCAACGAAATCTTACATGTCAGTCACGTTGTGTTACGGCAACACGTGTTGCTGAAAATATCCGGCAACATCTGAGCGTTGATAATCAGCAACATCGACAGGTCAGTCAGCTGCGCAGAGACGGCTGATTCAGCATTCTGATGTGTACAGCGGCGTACTTTCGGAGATTGCGAACGGAAGCAGTCTGTAAACGGAGCCCAGAAAAGAAGCGGATGATGGGCGACGCTCAGGAGCAGCAGGAGAGCAGCTGAAGCGGCAACTGCTGATCAGGATCAGTTCGGCTTCCGGCCTTTGGATGCGCGAGTTGTCCGCAGCCAGTACGTTGACATTTCGGCCCAGGTATGGACACGAGAATCACTGGCAACACGCAGTCCATAGCCGTGACCACCGCGATCAAAAACGTGCAGTTCCGCCGGGATGTCATGTTTCTTCAGTTCTGCGTAGAACAGCACGGATCCAAGTGATGTGGAGCTGTCATCGCTGGTATGGACCAGAAAGACCGGCGGGCAGTTCGACGACGGGCGAAATTCCGGGGGCAGAGAGGACTGCTCATGGTCATAGAGATTCCAGGGATAGATCAGCAGACCATATGCCGGCTGCACAGATCGAGATTCGGAATTCAGACACAGCAGCCGGGCAGCGACCTGTCCGCCTGCAGAAAAACCCGCAATGCCAATTTCGTTCACGTCCAGATTCCAGTCCGAGGCACGCGTGCGAATTACATCAAGTGCCTGTTGGGCGTCCTGAAGAGGTTTCTTCCAGGCATCAGGGTTACCTGCTTCGCTGGTGCGATAGTTGAGTACGAAGGCGGTAATGCCTTCGCGGTTCAGCAGCTGAGCAAACTCGGATCCTTCCTTGTTGGTGACAACGTAACGAAATGCTCCTCCCGGCAGGATCAGGACGCTGCTTCCGTTGGGTTTCTCTGCCGGATAAACGGTGATTGAGGGAGCTGTGATTCCGGTGACTCGCACCACCGGCGGGTCTTCTGCGGGCCGACGCGGCAACGGCGTACCTGTTGACTGCGTTGTTTCACCCGGCGCCGTTCCTTCCCATAAGCGAATCTGTTCCGGTTCTGAAGCAAGTACACTTGTGCGGAGCAGCAGCAGCACGGCGATCAGTGTGTGCAGATAAATCGGGGCCGCAGCTGATTTGCAACGCATGTGACTCTCCTGCAGACGGAGCAAGTGAAGTGTTGTGTTCCGGGAGTTTAACAGAGTTCTCACTGCTGCACAGGATTCCGGGGACTTGACCGCAGTCCGGTGAAGCCTGAGACTGCAGCTGACTGCTGCCAACTGCAATTGAACCGCGGAGAAGCCAATGAGGTCCTTAGTCACTTATCTGGTGCTGTCGTTTTTCTGCCTGCAGCCTCTGTTCGCAGGCGCTGATGAACGTTCAGCTTCTGCTGCAAAGCTGCCGAACATCGTCTACATCATGGCCGATGAACTGGGCTATTTTGAGACGGGATACAACGGTGGGAAGACGATTCAGACGCCACATATCGACCAGATGGCAGCCGATGGTCTGCAGTTCCGCAATCTCTTCGCTGGTTCTTCCGTCTGTGCTCCCACTCGCTGCTGTTTTCTGACCGGTCTGCACAGTGGCCATACCTCCGTGCGAGTCAACGGCGGAGGAACTCCGCTGCGCGCGGATGAGCAGACGATTGCATCCATGCTGAAACCGCTGGGGTATGCCACAGGAGGATTTGGCAAATGGGGATGTGGTGGCCGCGATTCAACAGGAGTACCTGAACAACACGGCTTTGATGTCTTTCTGGGTTATTACGATCAGGTCCATGCGCACACCTATTTCCCTCCCTATCTGATTCGCAACAGCGAAGAAGTCCCTTTGCAGGGCAATAACGGGGGCGGTTCCGGGCAGACTTATTCGCACTACCTGATTCATGCCGCTGCCATGGACTTCATCAGGGAGAACGCGGAACGCCCGTTCTTCGCCTATCTGCCGTATACTCCCCCGCACGGACTGTTTGATATTCCGGATGAAGATCCTGCATGGGAACTGTACCGGGACAACCCATGGCCTGAGGACGTTCGCAGATATGCGGCGATGGTGACGATGGTGGACCGCCAGGTGGGGGAAGTACGGTCGCTGCTTCGTGAACTGGGACTGGAAGACAACACTCTGGTCATTTTCAGTGGTGATAACGGCGGGGCTGACTACTTCTCCTCAAAGGAACATCCCCGTGGTTTTCATTCTGCCAATCGTCATCCGGAATCAGGTCTGGAGTACCGGGGAAGCAAGGGGCAACTGTACGAAGGCGGGTTGAGGATCCCGGCAGTGGCCTGCTGGCCGGGAAAAATAGAATCGGGAAGAATCAGCAACGGCTTATTCTACTTCCCGGATTTCCTGCCGACATTTGCGGAACTGGCGGGTGTGAGTGTAGCCGGACGGACGGACGGTGTGTCGCTGGTTCCCGAACTTCTGGGGCAGGGCACGCAGCGCCAGCATGACTACCTTTACTGGGAGATCGGTGGCTCGTTTGCACTGCGTCAGGGTGACTGGAGAATCCATCGACGCGGCGAGTCGGACTGGGAACTCTATAACGTTGCGGATGATCCTGCAGAGACCACTGACATTTCGGCGGCGCACCCGGACGTCGTCAAGCGACTCGGACAGCTGGCCGACGAGGCTCATGAGCCGGCACAGGAAGGGACATTTTCCCGCACTGATCGCCACGAACGAGATCGCCGCGCCAAGATGGGGCGGCATGATCAGCCGGATGAGTCGGAATTCAAGGCAGTCAGGATGCCGGATTCGGTGATCCCGCGGGAACAGATCCGGTTGCATGGCTTCAGCAGTCAGAATGCCGGGAATTCGAAAGTGGCTGCACATGTCCTTGATGGGAACGGGCTGACTCACTGGCATTCTCGGTTTGCGCCGGACAAGGCGGAACCTCCGCATGAACTGATACTGGATCTTGGTCGTGAGCGGATGATCAAGGGGGTCGTGGCGGTGGCACGGCAGGATCAGAGCTGGAATGGAACGCCTCAGAATGTGCGCGTCTTTCTGCGCCAGCAGGCAGCGGCGGGAGATTCTGAACAACCGGTGGTGGAAGCAGAGCTGCAAAAGACCCGTCGGCCACAGTCGATCACTTTTGCAGCGACGAAAGCTCGCTTCATCGTGTTCCAGATCCTCACGGAACAGACCGGAGGAGGACATGCCAGCCTTGCAGAGCTTGGAGTCATTTCTGCGGAATGAAAGGCAACGGGATGCAGTCGTTGAGGATGACGATCATGGACTCCTGCAAACTCCGGGCCGCGCTGATTTGTGTGCTTTGGATCGGCCGCTGGTGTCCGGCTGCGGATCGTCCGAACATTGTCATTCTGTACGCCGATGACCTCGGTTACGGTGACGTACAGAGTTACAACCCGGAGCGTGGTCTGATTCCCACGCCCGCCATTGATCGGCTGGCTGCTGAAGGGATGTCGTTTACTGACGCTCATTCCTCGTCCGGAGTCTGCTCGCCATCGCGATATACACTGCTGACTGGACGGTACCACTGGAGGACGCGCCTGCAGAGTGGGATTGTGGGACTTTGGGGACCACCACTGATTGCTGCAGATCGGCTGACGATTGGTGGACTGGCGCAGAACGCGGGCTATCGCACTGCCTGTGTCGGGAAATGGCATCTGGGCTGGGACTGGCCGGTTGCAGAGGCGGATCGCGCGATGTTCACGCGTGCGATCCCCAAAGGCGGAGATGCATCGGCAGAATTGCAGCAGATCTGGAGCCGTGTGTTTTCGCAACAGATTGACGGGGGACCGATCACACGCGGGTTTGACGAGTACTTCGGGACTGACGTTCCCAACTGGCCTCCTTATTGTTTTATTGAAGGTGATCGCACCGTTGGAGTGCCGTCCACGGTTCTGGACTCCGGGCTGCTGGGGAACAACCAGGCAAGTCAGCAGGGGCCGGCGTTGCCTGACTGGAATCTGGAACAGATTCTGCCTGCGCTGACAGATCGGGCCTGCAGGTTTCTCAGCGAGTCCGCTGAGCAGCGGCAGCCGTTTCTGCTGTATGTTCCCTTCACTTCGCCCCACACACCACTGGCGGTCAATTCTGAGTGGCGGGGCAGGAGCGGGCTGAATGCATATGCGGATCTGGTGATGGAAACGGATGCTGCTGTGGGCACAATCCTCGAGACTCTGCAGCGGCTTGAACTGGCGCAAAGCACGCTGGTGATTTTCACAAGTGACAACGGGTGTGCTCATTACATCGATACGGCCGGACTCGAGCGTCAGGGCCATTTTCCCAGCGGTGACTTCCGTGGCTACAAGTCCGACGCCTGGGAGGGCGGGCACCGTGTTCCGTTCATTGTCCGCTGGCCGGGTGTGGTGCAGGCGGGTAGTACGTCTGCAAGATTGATTCATCAGGCTGACGTGATGGTGACCATCGCCGAAGTCCTGCAGCAGACGCTTGCGGCTGACTGTGCTGAGGACAGCTTCAGCATGGTGCCGTTACTGCACGGAAAGGATGTGGCAATTCGCGAGCATGCTGTCAGTTGTTCCATCCAGGGTGTTCCTGCACTCAGGTCCGGGAACTGGAAGTATCTGCCGGTATCCGGGTCAGGTGGCTGGACGGCTGGTGGTGACGCATCAGAGCCGGTACAGCTGTATGATCTGGATCAGGATCCCGGTGAACGTAACAACCTGGCAAAGCAGCTCCCGGAAAAAGTCCATGAAATGCAACAGCTGCTGGAACATCTGATCACCCGAGGACGCAGTAACGAGGGAGCACTCCGGCAGAATGACGTCCGGGTTCGACGGTATAATCCGGTCTCGACGAAATGACTCGTTTCTTTCCGGCAGAATCTGATGCGCCGGGGGAGAACATAATACCTGATCTGGCAACGGATCGCGGGTTTGATACTGCTCTGCCTGGCGTCGGCAATTTGAGTTTCAGCAGCCAACGAGATCTCGTTCAATGCTCAGCTTCGTCCATTGCTGGCAGATTGATGCTTCTTCGGTCATGGTCCGAATGCTGAACATTGTAAGGTGGATCTGCGGCTGGATGTCGTCCGCTTTGCTGATACGGTTGGCTGTCACATTGACTTGCCGGGCAATGTCTGGTCGTGGCGCGACCGGGACCATCACAGCCTGCTGAAGGAAGAACTTCCATTGCGAGCACGGGAAGTGCACCCGGCTTCAACGGCGCTGATCACTGACCTGAAGGAACTCGGAATGTACTACGAGAAACTAATTGTCTGGTCCGGGTAATTCGGCAGATCACCAGTGTTTCAGTCCAATCAGGGACCAGCTGGCAGGGATCACCAGGACCGGTCGATGTGAAAGTTGATGGCTGGCGGTGGTGTTCGTGGTGGTATGGTGTACAGAGCGACTGAGGAACTGGGTTATGCGACTACGGAGGACATCTGTACTGTTCGCAATCTGCACGCGACGATGCTGCATCAGCTGGGCATCGAACTTGAACAATTCTCGTTCCGCTTCCAGGGGCTGGATGCTCGACTCACGGGAGTGGAGCCGGCACGAGTACTGAGCGAGATACTCAGCTGAGCTGATCAATCGACTGGATCTGCGTCTGCAGGCAGCCCTGCCCGCTGACACAGGGCGGATAACTGACAGCCCGAACAATTCGGTCGCCGCGCTATGCAGACTCCGCGTCCGTGGTGGATCAGACGATGTGAGAAATTGATCCACTCGTCCTGAGGAACAATCTGCATCAGTTCACGCTCGATGATTTCCGGGTTTGCTGAAGCAACCAGCCCAAGCAGGTTGGTGAGACGTCTGACATGAGTATCAACCACGATACCGGACGGGATGCCAAACCAGGTGCCGAGCACCACGCTGGCGGTCTTGCGGCCGACGCCGGGCAGCCTGACCAGCTGATCCAGTTCGGTGGGGACTTCACCACCATGCTCCTGTACGAGAGCCTGGGCCATACCGCGCAGGTTTGTGGCCTTGCTCCGAAAGAAGCCGAGTGAGCGAATGATGGACTCCACATCATCCTGAGTTGCCTCCGCGAGGTCCTGCGGAGTGGGGTATCGCCGAAAAAGCTCAGGCGTGGCCTGATTGACACGTTCATCCGTGCATTGAGCAGAGAGAATCGTCGCGGCCAGCAGCTGAAATGCAGATTCATGATGCAGGGCGCACTCAGCAACCGGGTATAAGCTGCGCAGAGCAGCGATGATCTCGGCGGTACGAGCCGTCAGTACCGGACGGCTTTCACGAATACGCCGGTTGACTTTCCTGCGGGCAGCCGGGCGTCGCTGCGGCATTTTTTCCGGCACGACACTTCTCCTTGTCAATTGAGTGTGCAGAGCGGCAGATCCGGAGCGTTCCCGGGACTGGTTGCTGCGGGAAGCAACAGCTGCTGCAGAGGTCACAACTGCGAACGGCATTCCGGGTAAAGGGCAAGGCTGACGCACCCATGACTGGCCTGAGCCACGGTTGCCGACCAGTCCGCCAGATAACCGCGTTTCGGACTGGCGGATGTCTGAGGCTGCAGGGACTCTCTTCGTCGCTGCAGTTCCGCATCATCGACGTCCAGGTGAATGGTGCCTTCCAGCAGACTGAAGCTGATCTGATCACCGTCCTTCACGCAGGCGATCGGACCACCGACAGCGGCTTCCGGAGAGCAATGCACCCCGATTGCTCCGTGAGAAACTCCGGAAACTCGGGCGTCCGAAATGAGTGCAATACGACCGTCCAGTTCCGGTACGGCGAGTGCAGCTGAGGCGACCAGCACTTCCGGCATCCCGCTGGCGACGGGACCAAGATGACGCAGCACAATTACGCTGCCGGGAACAATCCGTTTCTGTTCGACGGCCTTCACAATTTCCCGGGGATCGTCAAAGCAGACGGCAGAGCCGGTGAAATGCGGCTGCTTCATGCTGGAAACCTTGAAAACGATGCCCTCCGGAGCCAGATTTCCGAAGCACACCTGCATGTCGGCGAATTCCTTGAAGCACTCTTGCGGCGCAACAATCAGGTCCTGGTCTTCGGGTGGCGCTGGAGTATCCCGTAGGTTATATTCCATTGTCTCCCCAGTGACCGTCATGCAGGAGCCATCCAGCAGACCATGATCCAGCAGATGCTTCAGCAGCACTGGTGTTCCGCCAATTCGGTGGAGATCAACCATAGTCCGTTTTCCACGGGGAGCGAAGCTGCACAGGACAGGTGTACGGCGGAAGATTTCCTGCAGGTCCCGCAGACCGAAATCGACGCCAGCCTCACGTGCCAGGGCAAGAATGTGCAGCACTCCATTGGTGGAGCCACCCGCCGCAGCGACAGCTACGGCAGCGTTGGTGAATGCTGCTCGGGTGAGGATATCCCGTGGTCGCAGATTGCGTTCGAGCAGTTTTGCGACGGCGGCACCAACCTGTCGACATTCCGTCTGCTTGTCCGGATCAACGGCGGGAATGGAACTGCTTGCCGGCAGCATCAGTCCGATGGCTTCCATTGCGATCCCCCAGGTATTGAAGGATGCGGCAATTCCACAGCCACCGGGTCCGGGGCAGGCGCGGCGAATGATTTCTGCGGACTCTTCGTGGGTAATTTCGCCAACTGATGCCTGGGCCTGTGAGTCGTAAACATCGAGGATAGTGATGTCCCGATCCTGGTAGCAGCCGGGCAGAATGCTGCCGCCACTGACAATCAGCCCCGGGAAGTTGGTGCGGGCGAGTGCCATTGCAAAACCGGGACCATTCTTGTCGCAGTTGTGAAGCCCGACCATGGCATCGTAACAGTGCGCGGTGATGACGCATTCGGCGCTGTTGGCAATCAGGTTCCGTGAAGGAAGGCTGGCATTGCCGCCTTCATGTCCCTGAGAAATATTATCGCTGACACCGGGTGTGCCGAATGGAAAGCCAAGCAGTCCGGCTTCGCGACAGCCGGCGGCGATTTCCTGCGCCAGCTGATACGCATGAACATTGCAGGTATTGCCTTCCAGCAGCGGAACGCCAATGCCGACCTGCGGTCGACTGAAGTCCTGTTCATCCATACCCAGAGCGTAATAGAATGCGGTGATGCCTTTTTGCCAGCCGTGGGTGAGCTGATTACTGTTCCAGTTGTTCATGACTTTGCTTGTCCGATATGGATCCGGGAGTTGGCAGGGAAAGTGTGCAGATTGAAGTGAGCATTCAGAAGGGCGTTCCAGTCAGCCGGTCCCATGCTTCACAATAGCGTTCCGCTGTTCGCTGAATAATATCCGCTGGCAGTTCCGGTGGTGGACTGTTCTTGTCCCAGCCTGACTGTTCCAGCCAGTCGCGAACGAATTGTTTGTCAAACGACGGCTGGCCGTGTCCCGGTTCCCACAGATCTGCGGGCCAGAAACGTGAGCTGTCCGGGGTCATAACTTCATCGATCAGGATGATCTGATCATCAATCAGACCGAATTCGAATTTCGTATCGGCGATGATAATACCGCGTTGAGCAGCATAGTCGCGTCCATGTGAGTAGATCTGCAGTGTCAGTTCACGCAGCCGTTCAGCGAGGTGACTGCCGATCTGGTCAGCCATCTGGCTGAAGCTGATGTTCTCATCGTGTCCCGTTTCGGCTTTTGTGGCCGGCGTAAAGATCGGCTCCGGCAGCTGATCACTCTCCAGCAGACCCGGGGGAAGGCTGATTCCGCAGACAGTGCCGTGCTGCTGGTATTCCTTCCAGCCGGAACCTGACAGCCAGCCCCGTGCCACGCACTCAATCGGGATTACCTCAGAGCGGCGGACCACCATGCTGCGTCCTTCGAGAGCGGCAATGTCTGTGCCATCAGGAAGTCCGGCATCCCGGGGGTCTGCGCTGATGAAATGATTCGGCACATCAAGTTGATCAAACCAGAAACGACTCATACGAGTGAGTAGTTCGCCCTTGCGTGGAATGCCGGCTGGCAGAATCCAGTCAAAGGCACTGATTCTGTCAGTGGCCACAAACAGCAGCCGATCGCCAAATTCATAGACGTCCCGAACCTTGCCACGTCTGGGTTCAATGCCGGGGATCCGGCTGGAGAGCAGGGTCATCCTGAGTTGCACCATTACAAAAAGAGAATTACGAGAGTCCGCTCATGACTGCTGAGACTGATGGTTCTGTGAGCGGATGAGACGTCTAATCTGCTGTCGGGCGTTGTGGATTTTTCCAGTGCCCGGAGGCATCGCTGCCCCGGACGACGATGCCTTTTTCATTCCAGTTCATCCCGGCGCGAACGGCAGTCGTCGTATAGCGAAGGGTCAGTCCGCAGCGTCTGCGAGTGGAGCAGTTGGCTGCGGAACCGTGCAGCAGCAGATCGCTGTGGAGTGAAGCCTGTCCGGCACGCAGAATATTGTCAACAATCGGCCCCGTCCCGTAAGACTCAGCGTTCTCAACAGTCTGATTCAGGACGTTATGTTCTTCCGGCGTGCTTTCCCGCCATGTCAGGTGACCGCTGTGATGGGAGCCCGGGATGAAACGCATACAGCCGTTATCCACATCTGCATCATCGATGGCAAGCCAGACCGTGACAGCGTGAGAAGGACTCAGCGGCCAGTAGCTGGAATCCTGATGCCATGCCACGGCGGCCGAGTCGCCGGGAAGCTTGCAGAAAAAGTGTGATCCCCAGGCGACAACGTTGTCTCCCAGCAGGTCTGCAACAACGTTGATGATTCTTGAGTCAGTCAGGACATCGTAGACGCGACCATGCTTCAGGTGCGCTGTGCTGATGGAATAGCTGCTGCGGCCGGCTGCCAGAGTCTGCTCCAGCAGATTATCGAAGTATCCACGCAGATCTGCGGCCTCATGCGGTGTGAGGATCTGCAGCGGGCTGATGAAGCCCTGACTGTTGTAGTGGCTGATCTGTCTTTCGGTCAGTGTGACAGAGTGGTGCGGGTCTGCCGGACGGAACGCGAACTGTCGCTGCAGATCGTCCAGCGTAGCGTTGTCGGGCAGGATGCTGAACCTGGAAGTGGACTCCACCGCTGTGGTCTCCTGAAGTACCCGGCATTTTCAGTATTTCGTGGCAATCAGGGAGAAAAGCCGGAGACCGGTATCCTGTCAGACGTCGCAGAAAATGCGAGCAAACAGAGCGGCATTGATGAGGAATCAGGAGCTCGTCTCGAAACGGGGACTTGCTGCCTGCTGCTCAATCCTCCTCTGGAGTTCTGCCCGGCAGCAAGAACAGTTCAAATCGCTGCAACGATGCTTCCGGGTGATCATCCAGATAGGTTGAGGGGTACAGATTGGTGGTGGTCACGGGCCCGACGACATAGGGAAAATCTCCCAGCCAGCGAAAGTTCCGTTCTTCCTGAAACCAGGTTTCCCAGAAGCCCGGACTACGGCGCGCATTTGGTCCGAGCACCAGAAAGACGGGCCCCTGCTGCTGCAACTGTCGGCTGTTCAGATGTCCGACAGGAAGACCTGTCACCCCGGCCTGATGCAGATGAAACAACAATGGTGGTTCTGCAAAAGCGTACACAACCGCTCCGGATGCAGCGCGTTCAGCAGGGGTCAGCTCCGGGATGGAAACTGCAGGACCGGAATGCCGTTCCAGTTCGTCGGGAATAATCAGTTTCCCCGTGACAGTTCGAGGAGGGTTAACATCAGTACCTGCCAGACTGGCACAGCAGACGTCCGCTATTCGAGCTGCAGCCGCCTGAATTGTGGTGCGGTCCGACATCAGTCGGCAGCGAATCAGCTGATCCCGATCAAGCATGTACAGCTGGCCCATTTCGTCCACGCCTGTGACCGCTGCGCCAACCGCGACACACGCCAGCATCGACAGGGAAGAAACCAGCTGCTTCGATGTCCCGGAAACCGGCAGTCGTTTCTGCGCGGCGAGTCTGTGAGCGGTGCGGATTCCCGCCTCCAGCCACCATGAAAGGCCTCCGGCTGCCAGCAGCCAGACCGGGCAGATCAGGTTGAGGAACAATCTTGGGTAGGGTGTGTAGAGAGGCACGGTCAGGAGCAGACCGCCGAGCCAGGCCAGCAGGGTCCACAGCCAGATTGTGGAGGGACGCGACGGACAAAAATCCAGCGCTGCATTGTCAGACTCTTCACCAGCGGAGACAGAGAGGTGTTTCTGTCCGCGGTAACGCATGGGCCAGCGGAGCAGCCCGACTATGCCCCCGGCTGCCACGCAAAGCAGCACGCGAGTCGCTCCCGCACGCATCCCGATAAGCAGCAGAAACAACGCTGCCAGAGTGAATCGGAGCAGGCACATGCGGTGCGCTGCAGAGTCCGCGTTCCACGTGAAACGAAATGAAGAACACCAGCGGAACGCAGCCACCAGAATCAGAACAGCCGATAAAGCGACGGCGCCAGTGATCCCTTCAAGGTAGTACTGCAGCTGCAGTTGTTCCAGCAGATGGTCCAGCCAGCCAGCCAGGCCCTGCGAATAATTCAGGTGGTGCTGAACGATCGCAGAGTATCCTCCCTGTTGCTGCAGGCTGAGCAGAAAGGGGGAAAACACACACAGCGCACAGGCTGCCTGGAGCAGCAGACTGCGCAGCACCGACAGCAGTGGATGCGATCGACGACCACTGATCACCCACCACGCAAGTGAACCGGAAGCGACTACCGCAAATGCGAGCCAGCCGGTGTACTTCAACCACCAGGCAAGTCCCGTCAGGACTCCGGCCATGGCACTGCGCAGGAGGCTGCGCTGGTGGACGGCTCCGGTGCCTGTGCCAATAGCCAGCAGCATGAGCAGTAGCGCCGGCACGTCAGTCATGGCCATTCTGGAAAACAGAACGTGGAGGTCACTGCCTGCCACAATCCCCGCTCCGATGAGTCCTGCTGCCATGCCGAACCACTGTCGGTTGAACCACCACACGACAATCGGGAACACACTTCCAGCCAGCATGGCCGGAAGGAACGGAACCAGAGAGCGTGAGACTGGCAGCAGAGCGCAGAGTTCAATGAGCAATGGCAGTCCCGGCGGACCGAAGAACTCTCGTGATGGCCATGCACTTCCGGTGAGTGGATCCAGCCACAGTACAGACGCGTAGACACCTTCATCAAAGTGATCCACTGCCTCGTGATCCGGCGAGGCAATTCGCAGCAGGACTCCTGCAGTGACGATCGCAGCAAGCAACAGATACTCAATGTTGCGGGTTGTACGCGACATGAACAATGCTGCTTTCATTTGCCAGTGTCGGGGCAGAGGTCAGACCGTGCCGTATTTCAGCATGCGGGCACGGCGAGCATTCACCGCTGCCGGGAGTAAGGCCGCGTGTTCTGGCATCTGCTGCTGATGTAGTTGCACCACAGGTCACACAATGTAACCCCGAGGGAGTCTTTTGTAGATCTACCGCCTTCGTGCAGTCGGGAGTTTTCTGAATTGGTCAGAGTCGCAGAGAGGCAACAGATTCATTTCGTTCCACGTGAAACGAAATCTCCTTGTCCCGCGACCGTGCTGTTTCACGTGAAACGAAATTGCCGGCTGAACTGCTGCCGCAGTCGGGAGTACTGGCGACCATTGTCGTGATGGATTTCGTTCCACGTGAAACGAGATTCTGCCACGCGACGGCAGCTGTGTTTCACGTGAAACGAATCTGCAGTCAGTTCACGCAGCAGGGCTGCAGCTGAGATGCTCTGCGATGCTGCCGGCTGAACGATATGGAAATTCGGGAAACCTGATCGGTGCTCACTGAAACAGGGTTGGTGCGGTTGTGACATCTGCGGCGAAGTTCAATAATTCCGGGAGAGTGAGCGGATACACCAGCTGAAACAATGCCGGGTATCAGATCAGCCCAGTACGTTTCTTTCAGATCAGTATTGCGTTGCATGCTGATGCAGGTGAACAAGATGGCCCAGTCAGAAGCCGCACGTCTGTATGACGAAGCTCAGAAACTCAAGTCCACAGATATGGATGGCTGTATTGACAAGCTGCTCCAGTTGCTCGAGTCACATCCGGATCATGTGCAGACTCATATGGCGCTTGCTGTCTATCAGCAGAAGCAGGGCCGCCCTGAGGAAGCGATCCGACATGCTGTTCGAGTGACTGAGATTGAACCGTCGGACCCGTTCTCGTTCACTCAGCTGTCAGTGATCTACATGCGATGCGGAAAGATCTTCGAGGCCGAAGAGGCGATGGCAAAGGCACGAATGATGCAGGGGAATCCGGGGCATCACTGACGGGTTCTTGTTTCGCAGCAACCGCTCTCATTCCCACGGACGGTCCGCTGCCTGCGGCAATCAGCAGCGAGCGGATTCATGACGGACACTGCTGCTGCAGAACAAGCAGGCGATCAGACAACTCACGCACGCGTTCTGCGCAAATCTGAGCAGAGCGACTGCCAGCCTCACAGACGGCTCCGCGGACGGCAATGATATCCGGTGCTGACTGAGCGATTTCCGCCAGGTGGTTCGCCCGCAGTTGTCCAGCCAGGGCCAGCTGAATACCGGCGGCCGCAGTCTTTCGGCGGATCAGTTGCAGCAGATCAGCAGAGCACCAGTCAAGCAGACAGGTTGAGTCTTTCTGCCACGTATCGATCAGGAACACAGGTGAGTGGGCTCGGATTGCAGCCTCCACCAGCACAAGTGGATCCGGAGAATGACTTCGCTGAGAATCCGCGTAGGCCACTGTGACCCAGTTGCGGCATGGCTGTAATTGACCAGCGAGGTCCAGCCACCGCTGCTCCCAGCCGTCCCAGCCTGCCGTTTCTGAGAGGCCGGTCTTCAGGTAGCAGAACTCAGGGGGGATCAGATTCGGGATGGTCGCGTTTGTTGTGCACCAGTCGCGGAGTTCACCAAGTGCAGCGCTGAGTGGAATGGCTGGATTCAGTTCGCGAGCTCGCTGAGCAATGAGCTGCAGCGTCTCGGTAGTGGCCATCCCCAGCGGTCCTGCGGCCGGCTGCTTCACATCCAGGATATCTGCTCCACCCTGCAGAGCGGCAGTAACTTCGTCAGCATTCTGAACAGAAACGAGCAGTTTCACTGGTGGAGTCCTGATCGTGGTTCATGACTGCCATGGCCGACCGTAATGGAATTCGTCAGCGGCATGTCTGATCTGAATGCCCGCCAGACAGGACATGGTCCAAAGCAAACACCCCCGACCTTTACAGACCGGGGGTGCGACAATTCGTTGTTAACAGGGTGCTGCTCAGGAGTCTGCTGGTGGTTCAGCGGAGTCAGAGTCACCGTCCGAGTCGAGATCGTCGCCACCGTCATCGTCAAGATCGAGTTCGGCGTCGACATCCAAGTCGTCGGCGTTTTCCACATCAGCCCCTGCTGCAGCATCGTCTTCGTCGTCGACTTCCGGTGCCGGGCTGGCAACCTGAATAACGGGGGTGCCGTCGGAATTCAGGGCCTCCTTGAGTGGCTGCATGAAGTACTTGCGTTTTCCCTTTGCGAGCAGGGTTTCCAGCAGTTCCTCAGCCTTCTCTTTTTCATAGAACAGGAAACGGCCTTCTTCACGCATTGTGCTGCTGTAGACAACCCAGACCAGTCGTCGTCGCTGCATCTGTTCCCGAGCACGTTTGGTGCGCGGCTTGGCAGCTTTTCGCTTCTTGGTGGCCTTTGTTGCAGCGGTCTTTTTCGTCTTGCTGGCAGTTTTTTTTGTTTCTGCCTGCGCTTCTGCTGCTTCAACTTCGCGACGCAGTGCCTGTCGACTTTTCGCCATTGTCACTACCAAAGAGATGGGATGTGAGAAAAAAGTAATTGCAGTCCCCATTCGGGATGCCGAAGGGGGGTGGGCAATCTTCAGGCTATTCAGTGTGCAGCTTTCAGTGATCTGCCGCGACGAAGCCTGGAACTCTGGAGCATAACCGAGTCAGAAAAGATAGCATCTGCAGAGAATAATCGCCACTCTCAATGGCTGAGGGGCGGGATTCCCGAATAACGGATTGATCAGAAACCGGGTGCAAGGAACATCCCGTCTGCAGGCGATTATGCCGTGGCTGCGGAACGGACTCGCTCCTGGACATGGTGTATTGCATCCAGCATGGCCGCATGGTCAATCCTGTGGACATTGATGGGCCGCCCGATGTCTTCCAGCATTGTCACCGTAAGACGGCCACCCAGATGCTGCCGGAATTCCTCAAGCCCGGCAAACAGCTCCTCAGTTCGCTGCAGTGCCGGATGGGAGGTGAGCAGACCCAGACGCTGCAACGCCTCCAGTACCAGCCCGGCTGCGTCTTCAGACAGACCATGACGAAGACTGGAATAAATGGTATCGATCGCGACGCCAATGGCGACGGCTTCACCGTGTCGGAGTTCAAAGCTGGTCATTGATTCCAGTTTGTGGGCCGACCAGTGACCGAAGTCAAGTGGACGTGCTTCCAGCATTTCAAACGGGTCACCACCCTCGGTGATATGCTGCAGGTGCCATTCTGCAGACCTGCGAATTGCATTCCATGCCTGCGGTCCACGAACTGCGATCTGTTCAGCGTTGGCATGCAGCCAGCTGAAGAACGGAGCATCCTTAAGAAGAGAGACTTTGATCGCCTCTGAAAAGCCGCAGCGAAAGTCACGGTCGGGGAGCGAGCTAAGCAGCCTCTGATCGTTGATGACTCCCCAGGGCACTGCGAATGCGCCCAGCCAGTTCTTCTTGCTGAACAGATTGACGCCATTCTTTACGCCAACGCCGGAATCTGACTGTGCCAGTGTGGTGGTGGGAATGCGGATAAGTCGGAGCCCGCGGTGGGCAACTGCTGTGGCAAATCCAACAGCATCGAGCACAGCACCGCCGCCGATCACGACGACATAGCTGCGGCGATCGAGGTCGTCGCTGTTCATTCTCCGCAGCATCTCACGCAGGGCATCAATGTCATTCTTGATCGCTTCACCACCGGTGAGCAACTGGGGGGGGCCGCAGAACAGAAACGTAGAGCAATGTATACATTATTAGCTATAAAAACAGCGCATAAAAAAAGACCTGACGAGAAAGCAAGGCAATCAGCAATAAATAGAT
>JALQUR010000652.1 GCA_023260695.1 Planctomycetaceae bacterium | reverse complement strand
TGGACTGCAGCAGCACAAGGATGCAGCCGGGAGTGCGTGGTTTCTGTCTCTGACGATTGAGTTATTGCTGGAGCTCGGGCGTCTGGATGAGGCGGCTCAGCTGGCTGGTGCCTGGCAGGCTCCCCGGGAGGGTTATCTGTGGCATCGCTGTGCCGGGCGAATCAGCCAGCTTGTCGAGCGCGATGATGCGTCCGCGCTGGAGCATTTTCAGCATGCGCGGCAGGAATGGCCGGGGCCTGCCGACTGGTCACTGCTGCATTTTGAAGCCCAGTCACTGGCTCGTCTTGGCCGCCGTGAGGAGTCGATGCAGCTACGGGAGCAGGCCGATGAGATTGAAAAGCTCACGGAAGTGGACTTGCATCGTGGCCTGCGGCTGACTTTGCTGCAGCCCGAAGCTCCGGAAACGGTGCGGGAGATGGTCAAGTTCTACAGTGCGCTGGGAAGAACACAGGAAGTTGAGGCCTGGAAGCAGGTCGGAGGATTGTCCGACGAAGGATCTTTGGAGTAGTATTTGTGCATTCGCTGTTTCTTTTTGGAGGTTACTCATGAAGCGATTTCAGCTGGTGTTGTCTGCGATGTTTCTGTCCGGGCTGGTGATTGGTTGCGGTGGTGGTACAGAGGAGATTCCCGCGGGCAGCGGAGGAGAGAGCACCGCATCTCAGGAGGAGATTCAGAAGCAGATTGAAGAATCAATGCGACAGTCGAAGAATGCCTATGGTGGTAAGGCGCCTAACATGGGACAGCAACCCGGTGGCGGAAACTGAAGCCGAAGTTCAGTGGTGGATCGCCGCGTGTTTGCGTTGCCGGTGATTTGCCTTGTGGATTTCGATCTGCAGTTCGATCCTGGTCCACTCTGCGACTCCGAACATTGGCATGATGCAGTAAGCTATTGAAAAGCCTGACGGGTGAGTTCGTCAGGCTTTTTGTGTTAGTGCTTGTTCCTGGCCCAGGCACGGATTTCAGGGAAATCTTGCCCCGGGTGGCATGCTCACATGTGATTGGGCATGCCGGGCATTCCTGCCGCAGGGTAAGCTCCTGCATGCCAGCACTTCCGTCGATATGCATACCCCCATCATTCCCGCGCAAGCGGAGATGCAGCGAAACGCCTGGTGTGCGGTTTAACGTGGTGTCTGGATCCCGGTGTTCGCAGGGATGACAGCAGTTGCGAGATTGCGAAGTCCGGGACGATGACGGGGCGCAGGGACGCCTGGGGGGCCGATTATCTTCAACTCGCCCAACAAGGCGAATTCGGCGAACGCCGCCAGCGGCTGCAGGCGGGGCGCCTGCCCTCAGCTGAGTTCCGGGAGTGGCTCGTGGCCGGCAAGAAGGTATTGCGGACGTCCGGACAGGTCGTTGAGCGTCTGCTGGCTGCCGATACCGAGGAACTGATGCAGTGACGCGTGCACTTCGCCGAAGTGTACAGGCCGTTCAGCGATTTCGCCGCCAAGTCGATCGGTGGCCCCGATGACCTGACCGCAGCGGAAGCCCCCACCGGCGATCAGTCCACCGCCGACGCGCGGCCAGTGGTCACGTCCGGCATCCTTGTTGATGGTGGGTGTGCGTCCGAATTCTCCCCAGGCGACGACGGCCACATCATCACTCAGGCCACGTTCATGCAGGTCTTCGATGAGCGTTGCGAGGGCGCGGTCGAAGATCGGCAGGTGCGTGTTTTTTGCTTCGCTGAAGTTCTGGCTGTGGAAATCCCAGCGACCGAAATTCAGTGTGACGACGCGAGCACCTGCCTCAACCAGTCGTCGGGCAAGCAGAAAGTGGTCAGGATTTCGGGGAGCTCCGTCGCCATAATTCTTTGGATCACCGCTGCCGTAGCGTGCCCGCACGTCTGCAGGTTCCTGATCCAGATTGAAGGCATCGGCGAGGCGACTGGATGTGAGGATACCGAGTGCCTGTTCGTTGATTCCATCCAGATCGGACAGCGTACCGCGGGCATCGATATCGCGGCGAATGCGATCAATGCTGCTCAGCAGTTGCTTGCGATCAGCGAGACGATCCTGAGAGATGGCGTTCAGGGTCATATCTGCTCGAGCTGGCCCTGATGGTCGGAAGGCAGCGTGACCAACGCCGAGGAAGCCTGGGTGCCCCGGTGAGCCGTAAGGCGGATGTCCAGCATCGGGAGCCAGGCCTACAAATGCGGGGACCGAGGCGTTCCGGGCACCCAGCAGTCGGGAGGCCACGGAACCAATGGAGGGCCAGCCGCCGGACGGTTGATTGTTGACGTCGTGTCCGGTGTAGCAGATGAATGAGTCGTGCGCGCCGCTGGGGGAGCCGTACACAGAGCGGAGGGGCACACAGTGGTGCATGATCCGAGCCAGGTTGGGCATGTGTTCGCAGATTTCGATCCCGGGAACTGAAGTGGGGATCGGCTGAAACTCTCCGCGGATTTCGGACGGCGCCTGCATTTTCAGGTCATACATATCCTGGTGCGGCGGAGCGCCGACCATGTAGATCATGATGACGGATTTTTTTGAGCCGGTCTGGCTGGACTGCTGTTCGGCACGGAGCAGATCGGAAAGGTGCAGGCCACCCATACCCAGGGCGCCGATCTGCATGGCAGTTCTGCGAGAGATACCGTCGCACAGTCGCGGACCATTGTCGGTGATTCGTAACATCGGGTGATTCCTTCAAAGCAGTGAGAGCTCAGGCAATGAAGTATGGCGTGCTTGCAGTACACTAGCAACAGGAATCGGCTTTCCCGGCGACGGGTGTCGAGTTTGATTGATTGTTTTACCCACGGTTTGTGCTCGGAATGTCCCTGTTTCTGCAGCAGACCTGTGCGGTTAAGTCCCTGCGGGAGGGTACGCATGCAACGCCGATATGCGAGAATTCTGGTCATCGCCGGCCTATTGAGTGTCGCATCTGCCGCCATGGATGTCGTAGCGGCAGAAGAGCTTGCGGGCCGGCGTCCGAACGTGCTGCTGGTGCTGTGTGACGATCTGGGTTACGGAGATCTGGGCTGCTTTGGTCATCCGCTCCTGCAGACGCCGCATCTGGATCGGTTTGCGGAACAGGGCATGATCCTGCGGCACTGCTATTCGGCGGCCCCCAATTGTTCTCCGTCGCGGACAGGTCTGATGACCGGGCGTACTCCGTATCGCGTTGGAATCCACAACTGGATTCCATTCATGTCTCCGGTGCACGTGGCGGAGAGTGAGATCACGGTAGCGACTTTGTTGCGGTCTGCGGGGTATGCCACCTGTCTGGCGGGGAAATGGCATCTGAACGGGATGTTCAACCTTCCCGGTCAGCCGCAGCCGGATGATCATGGATTCGACCACTGGTTTGCGACTCAGAATAACGCGCTGCCGAATCACCGCAATCCGTGGAACTTCGTGCGGAACGACATTCCGGCAGGGCCACAGCAGGGCTATGCATCAGCTCTGGTGGCCTCGGAGGCCATTGCATTCCTGGAGGCTCAGCGGGAGAGCGAGCAGCCCTTCTTTCTGTTCGTGTCGTTTCACGAACCACATGAGCCGATTGCGACGGCGGAGCAGTTTTCCGGGCTGTACAAATCGAATGATGAAAGCCTGCGAGCACATCACGGTAACATCAGTCAGATGGACCACGCATTTGGTCGGCTGATGGCGTATCTGGATGAGCATGATCTGGCGGAAGATACGCTGGTAATTTTTACGAGCGACAATGGTCCGGCGCGGACAAGCATTCATCCACACGGATCAACGGGCGAGCTGCGGGAGAACAAGGGACACCTGTATGAGGGCGGCATTCGGGTGCCGGGAATTGTCCGCTGGCCGGGGGTGATCGCGGCGGGCGGCAACAGCGACGTGCCGGTGAGCGGCGTGGATGTGCTTCCCACATTGTGTGCCCTGGCGGGCGTAGAGGTGCCGTCGGATCGTCAGCTGGACGGGGCCAGTCTGCTGCCATTGTTTCGCGGGGAAGCGGTGGTTCGCGTGCGTCCGTTGTACTGGCAGTTTCATTTCGCCGGGACAGCTCCGGACGTCGCGATTCGCTCGGGAGACTGGAAGTTGCTCGCGACGCTGGATCTCCCGGAGTTTCCTCGGGGAGCCGACATTACGACAGAGATGATGACGTCGCTGAAGTCGGCCCAGCCGGTGGCATGGGAACTGTACAATCTGGCAACTGATGGGCTTGAGCGGACGGACTTGTCTGCTGAGTATCCGGATGTGCTGCGGGACCTGCAGCAGCAGTTACGTGCGATGCATGCGGAGGTATCCGAGGAAAGTCCCGTGTGGCCGGAATGGATCTGGCCGCGATATGAGAGTGAACGGATTGAGTGGCCGGCGTATCGGCGGCGTTGACGCAGGCGGGTGTCCGGAACGCTGGGAGTGTTGCGTGTGTTGAGGTTGCCGGCGTTGGTGGCCGGATGATTGTGTGGGGAAAATCAGGCAAAGGATTGAAGCGGATGCTGGAGATTAATCTGCAGGGGCATACGGTTGTGATCACAGGGGGAACACAGGGACTGGGACGCGCCACGGCGGAGTTGTTTTCTCAGGCGGGAGCATTTGTGGCTGTGAATTATCCGCCCGGCATGCCGGAAGATGTTCAGGAACGTGCGGCGGAGTTGCGATCCCGGCTTGGGGAACGCGGTGTCGTGGGGGAGGCTGATGTTCGCAGTCGTGAGCAGATGACGCAGTTTCTTACGGAGGTACGGGAGCGGAGTGGAGCGGTGCACTTTCTGGTGAATAATGCGGCCATTCTGCGCGACCGAACGCTGAAGAAGATGTCGGACGAAGACTGGGATTCCGTTGTCGAGACGAATCTTTCGGCGGTGTATCGGGTGACGCAGACCGCCCTGCCCTTTCTGGAGGATGGTGGTCGAATTGTA
Source organism: Planctomycetaceae bacterium (assembly GCA_023260695.1). Classification (GTDB taxonomy): domain Bacteria; phylum Planctomycetota; class Planctomycetia; order Planctomycetales; family Planctomycetaceae; genus SXXK01. The sequence goes on along the minus strand of JALQUR010000652.1, from coordinate 7,856 downwards.
AACATGGCGTCCATTTCCGGGGTGCTGGGATTTTTTGGGCAGAGTAATTATGCGGCGGCGAAAGCGGGTGTGATCGGCCTCACCAGGGTGCTCAGCCGGGAACTTGCCGGACGCCGGATTAATGTCAATGCGGTTGCCCCCGGCGTTGTGCTCACCGAGATGGGCAAGAGTATTCCGGAATCGGCGCGGGAACAGATGCTGAATCAGATTCCTCTGCAGCGGTTCGGGGAACCGAGCGAGATTGCTGCGGTAATACTGTTCTTGTGCAGTCCGATGTCGAGTTATGTAACGGGGCAGACGCTGCATGTGAACGGCGGCTGGTGGGGCTAGGGGCCCCGGCTGTTGCCGAGCAGCAGCCGAGCAGCAGCCGGGAGCAGCCGGGAGCAGCCGGGAGGGGCCGGGAGGGGCCGGGAGGGGCCGGGAGCGGCGGTCTGCCGGTTTCTGCAGTAGCGGCAGCCCCGGATGGCGGTAATCTGCGGCACTGGTGTAGTGGTACTGGTGTAGTGGTGGCAATAAAGCGGTGATGGTGATGAAACAGTGCGGCGTTGAAACGGTGAGACGTTGATGAGAACCGGAATGGATCGAATCTGTTCTGCTGAAGAAGCGGTGGCGGCGATTGCGGACGGGGCGTCGGTCGCGTGCAGTGGTTTCGTTGGCGCGGGGCATCCGGAGGCGCTTACCGCTGCGCTTGAACGACGGTTCCTCCAGACGGCTGGACCGACAGGGCTGACTCTGATTTACGCCGCCGGACAGGGTGACGGTCAGCAGCGAGGGCTCAACCACCTGGCTCATGAAGGATTATTGCGACGAGTGATTGGCGGACACTGGGGTCTATGTCCGGAACTGGGCCGAATGGCTCTGGCGGGTGCGATTGAGGCGTGGAATCTGCCGCAGGGTGTGTTGTGTCATTTGTTCCGGGAGATTGCGGCTGGGCGTCCGGGGCTGATCACCGACGTAGGGATGGGTACGTTCATCGATCCGCTCAACGGCGGCGGAAAGTTGTCGAACCGCTGCAGTGAGGATCTGGTGGAGAGGATTGAAGTTCGCGGCAAGCCGTTTTTGCTCTACCACACCTTTCCGATCACGACGGCATTGATTCGAGCGACTGCGGCGGATCCCTGGGGAAATCTGATCCTTGAGGAGGAAGCAGTGATTGGCGATGTGCTTCCGCTTGCTCAGGCAGCGCACAATCACGGCGGCCCCGTGATTGCTCAGGTGCAGCGGATCAGCGAAGAAGCGTTTTCGCCGCAGCGGGTGCGTGTGCCGGGGCGACTGGTGACACATCTGGTGCTTTCGGATCCGAGTGAGCACTGGCAGACGTTTGGTGTACAGCAGGACGAACGATTCTGTGCTCCCGCGCTGCCGCGGGTGACCAGGACGGGGTTCGAGGGCGACTTGTCCACTGGCGTCGCTGGTGTGGCGTGTCGCGATGCCCGCCGGATCATTGCTGAACGTGCCTGTCAGGAACTGCAACCGGGGAGTATTGTGAATCTGGGGATCGGGCTGCCGGAGGGAATCGCCGAGGTTGCTCGGGAACGCGGTCTGCTGGAGCAGGTGCTGCTTACGCTGGAAAGCGGACCACTTGGAGGAGAACCTGCGCAGGGGCTTAACTTCGGTGCAGCCTATCTGCCGCAGGCAATCATCGACCAGCCGGCTCAGTTTGACTTCTATGACGGTGGCGGGCTGGATTTTGCAGCGCTGGGCGCGGCTGAGGTGGATCAGCTGGGAAATGTGAACGTGTCTCGATTCGGGCAGCGGTTTGCGGGCGTTGGTGGCTTCGTGAATATTTCCCAGAAGGCACGTCGGCTCGTGTTCTGCGGGACTCTGACCACGGGTGGACTGGACGTGCGGTGGGATGATTCGGGGCTGACAATTCTGCAGGAAGGTCAGGTGTCCAAATTTGTCAGGCAGGTACAGCAGGTCTCGTTCTCCGGCCAGGTCGCAGCTCAGCAGCAGCGTGAAGTGCTGTATGTGACGGAGCGGGCGGTGTTCTGTCTGACTGCCGAGGGACTGCAGCTGATCGAGATTGCTCCGGGGATCAATCTGCAGCGTGACGTTCTGGACCAGATGCAGTTCAGACCGATCATCAGAGATGTGAAGACCATGACATTGTCGGGGGTGGGCTGATGCGGCGGGTGGTGATTGTTGCAGCGGGCCGGACACCATTCGGTCGCTTTCGTGGCGGGCTGTCAGAACAGACGCCGCAGCAGCTGGCGGCAGGCGTGGCCAGGTCACTGCTCAGGGGGCTGCAGTGCGAGCAGATTGATCATTGTTTGATCGGCAATGTCCTTTCGGCAGGTCACGGAATGAATATTGCCAGGCAGGTGGTACGAATGCTCGGGCTGCCGTTACAGACACCGGGTACAACGATCAACATGATGTGTGGGTCGGGGCTGCAGTCGGTGTCGCTGGCGGCCACGGCGATCCGAGCGGGCGAAGCCAGAGTTGTGCTCTGTGGCGGGACTGAATCGATGTCGAAGTCGCCGCTGGCGATTGCTCGACCCGGAAAGGGAGCCGAGGCGGATGCAGCAGGTGCAGTGGATCTGATGCTCTGCGATGGTCTGCAGGATCCGGAGAGCGGTGAGCACATGGGTGTGCAGACAGAACGGCTTGCTGCTCGTTTCGGGATCAGTCGGAAGGCGCAGGATGCGTATGCGATCCGCAGTCAGAGACTGTTTGCGCGAGCCTTGCAGTCGGAACGTTTCTGCAGCGAGCTTGTGGCGTGTGAGACGCTGGAGGCGGACGAGCATCCGCGTGCCGGTGTGCAGATCAGCGACCTGCAGTCACTCCGACCGATCTTCGCGGAGGCTGGTTCAGTGACAGCCGGGAATGCCTCTGGGATCAACGATGGAGCTGCGATGCTGATTGTGTGTGATGCGGAGTACGCGGCAGAACGCGGGTGGAAACCGCTCTGCGAATGGGTTGATGCGGTGGTGGTCGGTTGCGAGCCGTCGGAGATGGGGCTGGGGCCGGTGCATGCCATTCGTGCGCTGATGAGTCGCCAGGATCTGCACTGGTCGCAGATTGATCGGCTGGAGATCAATGAGGCGTTTGCAGCACAGACGCTGGCATGTCTGCAGTCCCTGGAACTGCAGCTGGTCCAGAGCGGCGAAGAGGCTGATGAGGCTGTGACGACTGCGGATGGAACGCGTGTGGCGTTCAATGCGTGTGGTGGAGCGATCGCGACTGGCCATCCGCTGGCGGCAAGCGGAGCGCGGATCGCAGCGCACCTGGCGCAGGAGATCTTTGCCGGAGTGTGTACAGCGACCGTTGCATCGTTGTGCATCGGAGGCGGGATGGGAATTGCGGCACTGCTGCGGAAGATGCCGTGAGTTGGATTATTGACGCTGATAGCCTTGTTCGCCGAATGGTGAGGACAGGCCGCGTCGTTGTTCACTCGCGTCCACGTGATGCTCGCAGACGCGGGGATCCAGTCGCTCTCTCAATACCACAGGCCAGAGACTTCGCCTGATTAACGGTCTCACGGGAAAGACGGGGATGTGGAGTTCCCGTGTGGCACAGGAATCCTGCCCTTGCTGACCCCGATGTGAAGCGAATTGAGCAGACTTGTGCACGGGTGCGGCATGCGCCACGCGGTCAGCTGCAGACAATGCTGGCATACCGGAACATTCGCAACGGATGCGCGTGTACATCGTCCGGCGTGACGAAGTGTTCGCACGCGCCGCAAATGCGACGGAGCAGGTGCAGGCGGGAGGCCTGCCCATCACCTGAAGAACACAGACGGGTCTATTCTTCTGAACCGGGGAGTGTGCGAAATTCGCCGTTGTGGTTGATGAGTGGAAACGCGGTGGAGACGCGTCCGAGTGCTCGACATCCGGGGCCGACGCCATCGCTGCCCAGATCGGCATTCATTTCCGCAGCAAGTTCCTGCAGCTGTGCGACCACGTCGGAGTGGCTGGCAGCGATGTTGTCTGCTTCGGCGATGTCTGATTCGAGGTTGTAGAGTTCACCGGATTTGAGGTGCAGTTTCCACGCTCCGGAGCGGATGGCCTGCAGTTGATGTCCGCGGAAGTAGTGGAACACGGTTCGCGGAGCGGCGTCGGGGTGCTGACCGCTGATGACTGGCCACACGTCGACACCGTCGAGTACACGGTCGGCGGGCAGATCGGCCTGTACGAGAGATGCAAGTGTGGGCAGGAAGTCCATGTGGGATGACATCTGGCTGGTTTCAGTTCCGGCCGGAATGACACCCGGCCAGCGGACGATCGTGGGAACTCGAACGCCACCTTCGAAGGTTTGTCCCTTCTGTCCTCGGAGCGGAGCGTTGTTGGCGCCGTGCTGGGTGGCTCCGCCGTTATCGCTGGTGAAGATCACGAGCGTCTTCTCATCGAGTTCATGTTTCGCGATGGTGCTGAGGATTTCGCCCACAGCCCAGTCAACTTCGCTGACCCAGTCACTGAAGAGCCCGTTGCCCGACTGATTGCGGAATTTCAGACCGGGATACAGCGGGAAGTGCACCGCAGTATGCGGCAGGTAGAGGAAGAACGGCTGGTCACGATGTTCGGCGATGAAGTTTTGTGCCTGTTCCACATAACGTTCGGTGAGTGTGGTCTGTCCGTCAGCATCGACAGCCTCGATGACCGACAGATTCTGCAGCAGGGGGAGCGGGGGCTGGGTAGCTCCGCGAAGCCCGTCTTCGGGATAGCGTTCCGGCAGTGGTGGCTGCGGGCGATTGGGGAGTGGTTTCCCGGGATTGCTCTTCGAGCCGTCGCGTCCGTTCCCCATGTCGTTGGAATAGGGGATACCGAAGTAATAGTCGAAGCCCTGTGCGGTTGGGAGGAACTGTGGTTGATCACCAAGGTGCCATTTCCCGATGCAGCCGGTGGTATAGCCGGCAGCTTTCAGTACTTCAGCGATGGTGACTTCGGATGGGTGCAGGCCGACGGAGGATGCGGGGAAGAGCACATGCTGGATCGGCAATGAACGCTTGGGGTAGCTGCCGGTCATCAAGGAAGCGCGTGACGGGGAGCAGACGGGTGCAGCGTAGTGACTTCTGAGCAGCCTGCCTTCCTGCGCCATGCGGTCCAGGTTGGGGGTGCTGTTCTGCGTCGAGCCGAAGGGGCCGATGTCACCGTAGCCCAGATCGTCGATATTGATCAGCACAATATTGGGATTGTCTGCTGCTGCTCGGACGCATGCTGACGTGGTGGCAACAGCAGAGAGCATCAGCAGGGTACAGGAGAACGATCGGATCATGTGAGGGCCTCGCAAAGAGTTCAGACGCGGGTCGTTGATCTGTCTCCGTATGTTAGCAGAGAGTTACAGGTGCAATAAGTCGGCTGTGATGATTACTCCTGGCCGGGGCAATGGGCCGCCGTATCCGTGTGCAGAATGTGCGGAAGGGACGACATTGCCTCGGGTATACTGTGGGTGATCGGCATCAGTTCTGTTATCTTCCTGAGAACGTTCGACGTCATTTTGATGACACGAAGATTCTCAGCTGACGCATTTTGGTTTGATGTTAATTGTTTTGTTTCAGGTGGTTACGTCAAATTGAGTGGGCGGCTGCAGGAATGGCATCCGCTGTGCGGTCAGTTGATCGGAACTTCATCAGGGAATTCTCAGGGGGCCGATCATGAAGACTCAAAGTTGCACAGGGACAGTTTGGGTAATGGGGCTGATGTCAGCTTTGTTACTGAGCGGAGTGTTGATGGCTGGACCGCAGGATTCCGGGAAGGGATCTTCTTCGGCGTCCGCCGGAAGTACGCCTCGGGGCGGTTTCGTACCGCGAAGCAAAGGGGTGCAGTCATCGCGACCGTCTGCTCCGCCATCGGTTTCGTCGACACCGCGAATTTCAGCACCTGCGGCATCATCGAGTCGGTCTGGCAGCTCCAGCAGAAGTGATGGAGCATTTACGCCAGGCAGTCGGGGTGGAATTGATATCGGAAGCAGGCCGAGCAGTTCCAGTGGTATCGGACAACCATCGCGGTCGAGTGCAGTGACTGGGATTGGGCGCCCTTCCGGGCGTGACAGCGGCAGCAGCAGTGGCGGGCTGTCCGGTGTCGGCAGTCTGCCATCTCGAACTACAGGCAATTCGGCGATGCGGTCGACACCAGGGACTTCGGGACCGACAGTCAGAGGTGCCGCACCGTCTGGTTCTCTGCCTGGCAGCAGTACTGAACGCGATTCTTCCAGACCATCATCTCGGACGCTTCCGTTTCTGAGGCCGAGTGCAAATCTGAGATCACCGGCCGGCAACTCCGAACGATCATCAGGCGTTCCGGCGAACTCCGGGGGATCTTCGAGTCCCGCTGAGGTGGCGTCCGGTGTTCCAGCGACAAATCCCGCATCGACTCTGCCGAATCTATCTGGTCCGGCAATTGCACAACCGGGGACAGTGGTTCCACGGCCGGCTACGGTAAGTCCACGACCGGACATCGGGAGCTCACGTTCCGGGAGTTCATTGCTGGATCGTCTGCGGGGTACGCGGAGCCGCAACTCAGCTGAGACTGCACCGAACATTTCGCCACCGGCTGTGAGCGGTGGATCTGAACGTCCGGTCCCGCCTGCGGTCAGTGGCGATGCGGGTGCAGAGTCGGCAGCCAGTTCAGCCGGAAGTCCGGCAGTAACGGGACGCGATCGATCGACTGCCACTGCCGGATCAGGCGAAAGGGGGCCCGGCTTTGGTCGCGAATCGAGGTCAGCGGAATCGACGCGAGCAGCTTCCGATCCTGCAGGGCGGCGTGATGCTCCGACAGCAGCAGGTGCTCCGGATGGGGCAGCGGCGGGAGAGATCAGTGCCGAGACGCGGACGGAGTCATTGCGTCCGGACCGAGGCGACCGCAGTGGTCCACGAGGACCGGACGGCGATGTTTCGCGTCCAGCAGCAGCGGGTGAGACTGATGCAGGTGCAGGTGGCGGACCTGGTCGCCGAACACCCGGAGCGGATACTGACCGAAGCCGCGTTGGGGAGGAGCCGAACCGCGCCGCGGCTGATGGTCGCAGTGAACGTCTGCGTGGCCTGTCTGCGCAACTGCGTGGCGAAGCGACAGGCCGTCCGGACCTTCGACCTGGCGAGGATGCTGACGGCGGCCGTCGAGGGGATTTCGATCGTCACGGATCTGCACGACTGGGAACTGTCATGCGGGATCATGGACATCAGCCTCAGGTCGTGTTGAAGCGAGATGAGCTACGGCATGACCTGGCAGGTATCTCACGCGGAATCAGTCGTGGCTTTGTCAGTGATCAGCATCTGCAGTTGCGGAACTCCATGCGTCAGCACGTGCATTATCACGATCACTGCGACTGGTGGCTGTACCTGCTTGCCGGATATCACACGCATCATCATCACGGATGGCTGGATTACTGCTATTCGTCCGATTACTGGAACTGCTGGACTCCTTATCACTATCGCATTGTCACCTGTACGACTCCGCTGCGTCAGCGAGTGGTGTGGTATTTCGGTCTGGAGTGTGTACTGATTCCGGATCTGCAGGCCCTGGGAGTACAGGGAGTAAGTCCCGGATCACCGGCTGCGGAGGCGGGATTGCAGGAAGGTGATCTGATCCTGAGCGTGAATGGACAGGCACTCACGGATGATGGAGTGCTGCAGGAGCTGATCACTGCATCAGCCGGTCGTCTGGAGCTGGAGGTATTCCGTGACGGTATGGAGGAAGCTCAGATTGTGGTAGTGCAACTGCGGCGGCTGGTCAAAGTGAGCTACTGAGATCACCGCGGCAGAAGAGAGATTCACCGCATGATTCAGCTGATCGAGCCCGACCCCTGCAGTCGGGCTCGCGGCATTTTGTCCGCTCGGTTGCAGCGTGGGCAAAAATCAGGAAAGCTGCAGTTCTTCCCGTAGTCTTTTCTGAGGACGATATGATGACGATGCGTCG
>JALQUR010000618.1 GCA_023260695.1 Planctomycetaceae bacterium | reverse complement strand
TCGCGCGATGCTGCTCGACCCCATCAACCAGAGCGTACCCGTTTCCGAAAGACTGCTGTTCGTAATCCCGTTGCAGCGAACTCATGCAACTGCTCCCCTGTTACTCGTCACCCGTCACCCGTCACCGGCTGCTTTCTGCCTGTCAGCAGATGCCGCTTTGCCCTCTCCTGCATTCGACGGATAACCGCCGGCCGACAGATCAGGCACCTCATTTTCTCCACACCGTCTGCAGCCGATGAACTCTCAGGTCCCGGATCTGAGCACCTTCGCCACCGCAGAACAACTCCAGCACCGGATCATCACCGACCGGAAAGATGCGATCACTGATCACCGCTTCCCCATCGTTGATGAACACCTCCACAGTGGATCGATCAATCAGCACACGTAACTGAATACCGGAATCAACAAGCCGCGCCGGCGCCAGGTGACGACCCGCAAATCTCGGATGAAAATCGACGACACCCGAGTGAGTACGATCCACATAGACGGCATTCTGCCAGCGATCAAATCCGATCTCTGTGTACTCATCACTCCCGCTGCGAATTCGAAACCCGAGCGATCTGCCCTGCCCCGGAATCAGAGTCGCCTCCAGTTCAAATTCGTAGCCCCCCAGGTCTCCGGGCGACGTCGCCGCTGTCGGTGGCCAGGCAATTCCGGAAGTGTCCGGAGTCAGCGTTGATGTCCGCAGCTGTTTCAGCTCCTCAATCGGCTGCTGCACCAGTACCAGCTGCTCTGGCTCCTCGTTGTTGAACTGCACGGATCGCAGTGACAGCGTTCTCGGGACTGACATACAGCTTCGCCACGGAGATGTCGGTACCAGACATGTTTCCCAGTTGTTGAACCAGCCCAGCCAGACCTGTCGTTGCTGTTGCTGTGGCAGATTATTCCAGCTGATGGGTGCGTAGAAATCACGACCAAAATCCACCCACTGAGCGTGCTGGGAAGCACGAAATTCTGTCCCGTTGAACTCGCCCACGAAGTATTCACCGCCACTGCCTCCGGCGATCGCCCCGGCTCCCATGTCCGCTTCAAGTACCCAGCGTGTCTCCCCCGGACGGCCCTCAACCGGCAGTTCAAACAGATCCGGACATTCCCAGTTCGGTTTCTGGATGGAACCGGCAGGTCCAAAGCGACTGAGCTCAGTCCACTGCTTCAGATTCGTCGAACCGTAAAACACCAGCACACGCTCTGCCGCAAGTGACACCAGCATGACCCACTTCTGACTCGGGTGATGCCAGAACACTTTGGGATCACGAAAGTCAGGATTGTTCAGATCAAGAACCGGGTTGTCCTCCCAGAGCCTCCATGTCCGCCCACGATCGATGCTCCAGGCCAGATTCTGTACCTGCCGACCATGCCCATGCCCGGTGTAGATCGCCACCATTGGCGGATTTTCGTCACTGCCGAAGCCCGAGGTATTCTGTGTGTCCACAACACAGCAGCCGCTGAAGGCCATCACCCCGTTGACTTCAGGAATCGCCAGTGGCAGATGCTCCCAGTGCAGCAGATCTCTGCTGACAGCATGCCCCCAGCTCATGTGCCCCCAGGTATTTCCAGCCGGGTTGTACTGATGAAACAGATGGTACTCTCCGTCATGAAACACAAGTCCATTGGGATCATTCATCCAGTTGAGTTCGGGGCTGAAATGAAACTGCGGACGAAACATCTCGTCCATGTATTCGGCCGATTTACGATACTGCTCCAGCCGCGCTGTCAGATCAAATCGCTCCGGCGGAGTATCTGTCTGAATGAAATGGTCTGCATTAATGTGGCCCCAGCCTCCACTGGCATAGTCGTAAATCCGTATCCTCGCCAGCTGCTGCTGCAGCTCAGACACATCCCACGCATCGCCGACAAGGTCTTCCGATTCGGCCCCTGTTGCTTGTCGAACAACCTGTTCCCCGATCAGCAGCTCGACTCCAACTTTCGCAGCATCAGCGCCACCACCAATCAGAAATGCCACATGTGAACGCTCTATCCTGAATGGCGGACTCAATGCCGTACCTGTTGATTCATCTCCGCCGGCAAAACTGTTGACCAGCCCACGGCCCTGAAATCCCGCAACAGACATCTGGCCCGGCAGCGCACCAGCCGCCGGCCCGGATCCAAATGCCGTCCCGCTGATCTGCCAGTCGCCCCAAGTGGCCGCTTCAAAGTCAGCTATCACGATGTCTTCATCGCCAGACACACCGCAAGCAGACAGCACAAGCGTCGCCAGTATTCGCAATATCATCTGCACTCAACTTTCTCCAGAACTCTCAACCGAATCCTGCTCTGCCATGTCCTGCTCAACCGTTTTCTGCTCTGCCATTTTCCGTACCGCGGCTCCGTTGCATACGCGACGAATCACCAGCCCTGCCGCCAGACAGCATCCTCCCGCAGCCCAGACTTGTCCATCCAGATGCAACGCCAGTAATAAACACAACACCAGCCCCAGCCAGGATACAAAACGAGGATACAACTGCTGCTCGGCCCTCAGCTGTAACGCAGCCAGATTGGTCAGCGAATAGTAGATCAATACGGTCAACGCACTGAACGACCATGTCAGCCCGACATCACCGGTGCACACCAGAACCAGAATGATTACCGCCACTGCAATCACTGCAGCCACTGGCGTACCACCTGCAGCAGATACCTTTCCAAGCTGGCGTGGCAGATCCTGCCGCCTTCCCATCGCCAGCATGACACGCGACAACCCCAGCAACAGATTGAGCAGCACCCCCAGCATCGCCGACACAGCACCGCATGTGAGCAGAAACACGACGGGTGAACCGCCAGCTGCATCCGCAACGACAAACAGGGCTGCTGTTCCGGTCAGTGTCTGCTGAGCAATGCCGTCCACACCCACAACTCCCACTGCAACAACCGCAACGAGCATATACAGCAGCGAAGAGACGATCAGTGTCAGAATCATGGCCCGCGGAATCGTACGCTCAGGATCCCGCACTTCTTCACCCATCGTGGCGATCCGTCCGTAGCCGGTAAACGCCACAAACATCAGCGCACAAGCCTGCCCGAATGCTGCCAGCGGATTCAACTGGTCGGCCGGGTTCATGAATGGACGCCAGTGATCTGCTTCGAATTCCAGTGTCTGCGGTGTCCCGCAGAGTATCAACAGTACCAGACTCGACAGAGTCACGGCCACAATGACACTGTTCACCAGACTGGTGCGACTGATTCCCTGCAGGACCAGCAGTGTGAGCAGAACCACTGCTGTGGCTGCTACAGGAACATACAGCGACGAACTTCCATGTCCCAGAAACGTGAGCAGGTAGGCAGAAAATCCCAGAGCCGCAGTCGCTGCCGAGGCACTCTTGGCACACAGGAACATCCAGCCCGCAGTGAATCCGGCGAGTGGATTCAGCCAGCGATATCCGTACTCGTAGGTGCCGCCACTGACAGGATGGCTGGCTGCCAGCTGCGCACTGCTGAGTCCATTGCAGACGGCCACGACACAGGCCACAGCAACCGCCAGAACAACAGACGGCCCCGTGACACTGGCTGCAATACCGATGCTCACGAAGACTCCGGTGCCGATAATTGCCCCCAGCCCCAGCAGCATCGCCTGAACTACGCCAAGCTCTCGCTTCAGTTCCACCATAAGCCCGCAATCCTGTTGTGCGGCAACCACCCGTCAGATCCTTGCCAGCAGGGCTGCCACACATTCACTCTTCTGCCCCCCCCCTGCAGAATAGCTCTGACCAGTCTGAAATTCGAACGGGACACATCCCGAATTATCGGCGATACGGGATTCTCATGCGGCCTCGCTGAAAATGGCGGCAGTTGCAGGATCTGCCCCTGTCTCGGTATCCTTGCGGAGGTTTCCCTGCTTCCAGGCAGCCACTTCTCATTGCAGACAGGTTGATACATGGACACGCTGCTCGTTGCCATCCTGGCATTTGTCGGGTATCTGATTGCCTACCGCACTTACGGGCACTGGCTTGCTTCCCGCGTCTTCCAGCTCGATGCTGAAGCGGAAGTTCCCAGCAGGCAATTGCGTGACGACGTGGACTTTGTACCCACCCGCCGAGAAATTGTTTTTGGGCATCATTTCACCAGCATCGCCGGCACCGGTCCGATCGTGGGACCAGCGATTGCCGTATTCTGGGGATGGCTCCCAGCTCTGCTCTGGGTCATCTTTGGCTCGATCTTCATCGGCGCCGTTCATGATTTCGGAGCACTTGTCGTGTCCCTGCGAAATCGTGGGCAGACTGTTGGACAGATTGCCGGTCGCCTGATCAGTCGACGTGCCCGAGTGCTCTTTCTGCTGATTCTCTTCTTCGCACTCACCATCGTGCTCGCGATCTTCGGACTCGTCATTGCCATCAT
>JALQUR010000606.1 GCA_023260695.1 Planctomycetaceae bacterium | reverse complement strand
CATCCCAGGCCCGCTCATTTTTCCGGAGCCACCCATCATTCCAGGGCCACCCATCATTCCCGGGCCACCCATCATTCCGGGACCGCCCATCATTCCGCCACCGTCTTCGCCATCGTAGCCGGACATCATTCCGCCAGCTGTACCACCGCCGCCACCACCCATTGAAGTGATCTCAACTCGGACGATTTCAACCGGAAAATCAGAATCTGTGAGCTTAGCAAGCAGTTCCGGGAGCTTGTCATCCATAACCCTGACGTCGAGCAGAAAGGCTCGTGTCTTGTAACTGCCTTCAACTTCGTCGACGTAACGATCCTCCTCCGCAGCAGCGGCGGATCCACCTTCCATTCCACCACCTTCGCCGAGTGACCCCATGCCGCCAGCCATTCCCATGGATCCCATAGATCCCATGGATCCTCCGAACCCGCCCATGCCTCCGACGCCGCCAGCCGAACCACCTTTGGCTACTCCAAATTCCTCGCCCAGAATGTCGCCGTCGCCGCCGCCCTCAAACCCGGATCCAGGATGCTTCACCTGACCGAGCCCACTGATGCCACCCTCACTGCTGCCTTCACCAATGCCACCCATCGCACCCATGCTGCCCATTTTACCCATATCACCCATGCCGCCCATTCCTCCGCCAGTTGAGGAGGCAGGCTGAGCATTGCGGTCACCGCCACGCAGGTGAAGTCGGATGATCTCCCGCACCGAAGAGTTAAGTATTCGTTCTGCATCGACGTTGACCGCAGCAATTGATGTGAGCAGTGAACGCAGCAGCCAGATATCTTCCTGCGCGTCCCAGATCTCCTTTGACTGCGGAACCTTGGTTCGCCAGGAATCGTAATCGCGACGAGTGATCCGTGAGGAATCAACACTCACCAGTCCATCTTTCCCATCGAATGGCCGCACAATCTGCAGTAGTTCCTCGACTTCGTTGCGGTATCCTGCAGCCCATTTTTCCCGCGTAATCTGATTGGTGATCTGATCGAGGAACTTGATGCCCTGCATCTCGTCGCGAACTGACGCGGGCCACTTGCGAGCCTGCTTCTGACGCTCGCGCAACTGATCTGCAGCCATCTGAAAATCGCCGCGATCGTCTTCGTTGAACTTCCTGACAGCGTCAACCCAGGTCTTGTTCGGAGATCCTAATCCTTTTCCTGCGTCGGAAAATGCCGCTTTGACCACTCCTCTACGGGCGTCAATTGCTTCCGAGAGAGATCCGTTGGCCATGCTCCAGCCGATGGTGGTCAACAGCACGGCCAGCCCGAAGCAAATCCAGAAATGATGCTTGATCAGCGGTTGCAGCTTGTCCATATCATTTATTCCCGTTGCAGCTTTGCTGCGGAGTTCTGCAGCGTGCGACGTCCGCTCCGCTGCTGACTACTATTTGTTCGTTCCGGACTGACTTGTTCGTTCTCTGACACTCCACAATCCCGTTGCACTCACCGTTGCTGATCATCAATCCAGCTCCGACAACACAACGGGCAATCACTGTCCTCAACACCCAGCTCTGCACACCCAGCTCTGCACACCCAGCTCCGCATATCAGCTCAACTCACCGACACGGGACACTGCTGTACGCAATGCCAAATCTCAAATTCATCGTCCAGGCTGGACTCTGAGCTCACTCTCACTCAGCAGCACCACCGTCAGCAGCAGAGGTATCCGGGGCGCGAGGGTCCGTATCCTTGCGGTCACGCTCAATTGTTGGTTTCCAGATAAACTGCACCACGAAGACCGTCTGCTTCACATCGATGATCTCCATCTGCTCCTGATCTCGAAATACCGGTCCCTGCTGTCCGGTCATCTCGTTTCCACTTCCACCAGCACCCATGGAACCGCGGCCGCCCATCATGCCAGGACCGCCCATCATGCCAGGACCGCCCATCATCCCAGGGCCACTCATCATTCCGGAGCCACCCATCATCCCCGGCGCACCCATCATTCCGGAGCCACCTTTTCCGGGCCCGCCCATCATTCCAGGACCGCCCATCATTCCGGGACCGGAAAGCCCCATTTCACCCGCGCCCTCGTCATAGCCACCCATCATTCCGGGCGCAGAACCGTAATCTCCGCCCATCATGCCTTCACCCATCCCCCCCATACCGCCGCCTGTTGACAGACCGGAGCCGTCAGGGTTGATCCTTGCGTCATCGGTGAGTGAATAAGCGAGCACTGGATAGGAGATCCCAATCTTCCCGACGGGTACTTCTCCGCCGGGAGACTGCAGCGTCCACTGACGCAGCTGCTTCAGAAAGGTCGCTTCCACAAAACGACGGCCACGCTGATCAAACGGAGTATCATCATGGTTGAACAGGTGCGACCCTTTCAGCGTGACAATGTAACCTTCGCCGGCCGCAGGAGGCGTCTGGTCTGCGCCGACAAAATCCTCGGTCCGTTTGGCATCCACAAACGCTTTATGCCATGCTGAAACATCCTTGACCTTCTTCGCCGTAAATGAACTCAGACGCAGTTTGCGTTGCTTCATCAGATCCGCTTCGTCAAGCGCGTCGCCACTGTCTGAAGGCATGCATTCATTCACGGCCTTGAACAGTTCGAGCCAGAGCGCTCGTTTCTCGAGCGGCGCTACGAGCAGATCAATGTCCTTGAGAATCGTATCGTGCTTGCCGACCTCCGCTTTGAAGTCTGAATCCTGAGTATTGATTCTCCCCTGCACGGCGGTTACGTGTGAGGTAGCATCCCCCCAGCGATCCTCGCCCCAGGTCTTGAGCACGCTGGCACTTCCAATGGTGCTCGCACCCATCGCCAGCAACAGACCGGCAGCAGCCAGAAGTGCCAACGGTTTCTTGCCACGAATCTTACGGTCCATCAGTATTTCAGGTGGCAACAGAGTGGTCCGCATTCGCGTCTGACCAATCGCCTGCAGTGCCAGGCCGTATGGCACCGCAAACGTCATGATATTCTCTGAAAAGAGCGGATCCAGCAGAACCGAATCTCCTGTCACACCCTCGAGCGTCTCCAGCCGTTCAACCGAGTACTGCTGCAGGTTCTGCTCCAGAAATCGCTGCAGACCTGCCAGCCGAAATCCGTTACCCACACCAATAATGCGTCGAATCTGAGCAGCACGGTTTACGCTGCCAAAATAGCCAATTGTGCGCTGAATCTCTGAAACGAAATCGTTGAATACAGGACGCATGGCCTGAAACACGGCCTTCGGATCCGGAGCCTTCGTGGCGTTGCACTTCAGATGCTCCGCCTTCGCAAACGTCAGCTTCATTTCACGCGTCAACGCTCTGGTAAAGTGGTTGCCTCCGATTGGAACGTTACGAATCCAGATACTGCGTCCATTGGAAACCAGCATCGTGGACGTATCCGCTCCCATGTCCAGAATGATGTGATAATCCGGCTCGGCATCCGGTTCCGGCTTGTCTGGCGTCGGACGGAACCCAAGCAGGTCGTAGGACAGGAAATTGTAGAGCGCAACAGGAGGAATCTGGATGAGCTCCACCTCCTTGCCCTGCTCTGTGAGCGGCCGCATCGCCTCGTAGACAAGGTCACGCTTCATCGCAAACAGACCGACCTCGGCCTCCAGCATAAACCCGCTTTCCTCCACTCCGCCCCCGATCGTCTGGTAATCCCAGACAACGTCATTAAGGTCGAAAGGAATCTGCTGGCGTGCCTCGTAACGCACAATCTCAGCCACCTTGCTCACCTCAACAGGCGGCAGCTTGATGAACTTGGCCAGCGAACTCTGGCCCGGGACACTGATTGCGATCGCGTCGCCGTCAACCTTGTTGCGGTCCAGAAACGTTTGCAACGCTTCCCTGATCAACTGCTCCGGAACGGCATCCGGCTGGCTGAGAATCTTCGGGTGCGGGATGTAGTCGAAAGCAACCGCGAAGACCCGCTGCCCGTCGTCGCCACGACGAAGCTTGATCGCCTTCAATCCAGCCTGTCCGATCTCAATACCCCAGGCACTTTTCGCGTCTGCCATGTTTCGTCCTCACCAGCTCAACGATTCACCAGTTCACAGGGATCACCAGTTCACGGGGACCTTGTGCTGCAGTTCAGCACCCAATTCGGTACCACATCTGCAGATGCAAGTCCAAAGTACCAATCAATTTGCTTACAAGTCAACTGATCCTGAGCTCTGCCGCTTTCGGACTCGCCGACAAATCACACGTCCCAAAAGCGTCGATTCAGACTTCCAGCGCCGTCAATCACCCGAAAACCATCGCGACAACTGCCGCCCTGAAGTTCTCCAACGACCTCAGAAACCACCTCACGATTACCCTCGAGGCAGCAAATATACTGACCCACATGCTAAAACGGCAGTTTCAGGCTGCCCGGAACACACGTCTTCCGGTAACAGGTCGAAAACCAGTGACTTGCTCACGACTGCAGCTTCCTGACGAGCGAATTTCGCTCAATGTTCCCGAAACTGGCTGAGTTTTTGAGGAATTCCAGCTTTGTTCTGCCGCCTGCAGCCAACACATGTTGGATGAATTCGCCGTTAACACTCAGCACGATTGTGTCAGTTGGAGCAGTCCTGACGGTCAGGACTCAGTTCCCTGACCGTTTCTGATCCGGTGAGTAACCGCGTCAATACTCTGCAATGCCACATCACACAGCTGATGCACCGTGTCCGCTGGCATTCCAGGGGCCGGCATCAGCACGACCACATCACCCAGTGGACGAATGATTACTCCCTGTCGCCGCGCCTCAAGCGTCACCTGGTGCCCCACTCGCTGCTCAACGGGAAACGGCCGCAGCCCATCCCGATCCTGCACCAGCTCAATGCCCACCATTACTCCCCGCTGCCGTACCTCAGCCACATGCGGATGACCTTCAAGAACCGCCAGTCGTTCGCTGAGCACCTCGCTGCATTGAGCAACATTCGCAAGCAGATTCCGTTCCTCAAACAACTGCAGTGATTTCAGCCCCACCGCACAACCCAGCGCATTCCCCGTGTAGGTATGACCGTGGTAAAACGTCCTTCCCTCCCATGGCTCCCCAAGGAATGCCTCGTAAATCTGTTCGGTCACCAGCGTCGTTCCGATCGGCAGATAGCCGCCAGTAATCCCCTTGGCCAGACACAGAATATCCGGACTGACCTGCTCCTGTTCACACGCAAACAGCGTCCCTGTGCGGCCGAATCCAACCGCCACCTCATCAGCGATGAGCAGAACATTGTGCCGGTCACAGAGCTGGCGAATATGCCGCAGATACCCCTCGGGATGAACCAGAATCCCTGCGGCGCCCTGCACAAGTGGCTCCATCACAACAGCCACCAGCTCGTCACACCGCAACCGTATCTGCCGTTCCACCTCGTCAAAACAATACTGCAGCCAGCTGTCAGACGTGTGCCCCTGAGGCACACGCAGAGCAACCGGCGAGGGCACTGTTATTCCCGGAAACAGCAGATCCCGATAACACCGGTGAAACAGGTCAATGCCACCCACACTGACTGTCCCCAGCGTATCCCCGTGGTACGCATTACCGATGCTGAGGAATAATCGCCGCCTGTCGTCCCCCCCCGGCTTCTGCCGCTGGAACTGATAGGCCATCTTCAATGCCACTTCAACAGTGCTGGCGCCACTGTCGGAATAGAACACCCGACTGAGTCCCGTGGGGGCACGGTCCAGCAACGCTCTGGCCAGCCGAATGGAAGGCTCACTGCCCAGTCCGAGCAGTGTGGTGTGCGCAACTTTGTCGAGCTGCTCGCGAATCGCCTGATCCAGTTCCGGGACACAATGCCCATGAACATTGCACCAGAGCGAGGAGATTCCATCCAGCCAGCAATTGCCGGCTGCATCGAACAGATGAAAGCCCTGACCACGCACAATGACCGGAGCATTCTCGCTCTGCCAGGCCTGCATCGGAGTAAACGGATGCCACACACACGATCGGTCCCACTCCGCCAGCGGCGCGTCGCCGGCGAGGTGTCTCGCGAAATCCTGCATCAGGGTACTTTCACCAGCTTCGGTTCCCAGACAGGGATTCCACCTGCTTTGAGCTGTTCTTCATAGTGCACATGAAATGGACGAACCTGCGACATCGGAGCTTCTTCATTGACCATCATGGGGCGAGTTTTTTTCCACCACTTCTCCCACACTTCACGCATCTGTGCGACGACCTGCGGATGCTGATCAAACACATTCTCAGTCTGCCCCGGATCCGCCTGCATGTCGTACAACTGGGCATTGTTCACAAACCGGAACCGCTGACTGCGGACGCTGAAATTCTTCCACATGTAGTCGTTGGGCTCCTCGCCGGTCTTCCAGCGTCCGACATGAGTAAACAGGTAACGATCGGCCCATTCAGCTGCGGGATCATCCAGCAACGGCACGAGGCTGCGTCCCTCAACCTGCCCGTCAGGGTTCCGCCCGCCAGCAAGGTCGACAATCGTCGGAAACACGTCGATGTCTCCGGCAATCCGGTCCACTGTCCGGCCCGACTGCCAGTGTCCGTCCCAGCGCACGAAGAATGGCACCCGCAGCCCACCCTCATCCGGCGAACCCTTCAGGCCCTTCATTTCTGCATTCCAGAAATTCATCGGAGTCCCGTCAGTGTCGGTCCCCAGAGTCGCCCCGGCACGCCCTGATCCGCCCCCTGTCATGCCGTTGTCCGACATGAAGATGACCACCGTCTCGCGGAGCAGCTGCTGCTCCTCAAGCATGCTGATCAACAACCCGAAGTTCATGTCAATATTCTCAATCATCCCGTAGAACCCGGCCTGCTGTTCCGAAAACCCACGCTCCAGAAATCGCTGCTTCCAGGCGTCCGGTGCCAGAAACGGACCGTGCGGTGCATTCGTGGCAATGTAGGCGAAAAACGGTGCATCCTGCTTTGCCGATCGCAGGATCCAGTCCCGCGCCGCAGCAAAGAACACGTCTGTACAGAACCCATGTGTCTTCTCGAACGTGCCATTGTGCCGCACGATCGGATCGAAATACGAATTACCCGGTGCATCCGCACAACTACAGTCATATGCCTGACCAATGCCGCCGGCACCATGAATGAATGCCTCGCTGAAACCTCGCTGATGTGGCTGGTATTCATCCTCATCACCCAGATGCCACTTCCCGAAGATTCCGGTCTGATACCCCGCTGCCCCCAGCACCTGCGGCAAAGTCACGGCGTTCAGCGTAAGTCGTTCCCGCTCCAGAATCGTATGCGTGACACCGTTACGCATGGAGTGCCGACCGGTCATCAGAGCAGATCGAGTGGGACTGCAGGTGGGAGACACCAGAAATCGCTCAAACCGAGTACTGCTGTCGAAGAACTGATCCAGATTGGGCGTCCGGAGCCACGGATGTCCGTGCCTTGCCACCGGCGGATATCCCTGATCATCAGTCATCACCAGAATGATGTTCGGCGGGGCAGAGACAGCAAACGAGCCCGAAGTCACCGTCAGAACCAAAACGAACAACAGGTACTTCATGCGATTTCCCTTCGCTTTCCAAATGATCATTCTGCCGCAGCAGGCAACAACGCGGGGGGTCAGCGAGCCGTCCAGCCGGCATCGACGCTGAGCAGACTTCCGGTCATGTAACTTGCCGCAGGGCTGCAAAGCAGAATCGCCGGCCCCTGAATCTCCCGTAATTCGCCCCAGCGATTCAAGGCAGTGGCGCCTACAATAAACTTCAGTGCCTGCTCCGATTCCGCAATCGGAAGATTCATCGGAGTCAGGAATGGGCCGGGATTGATCGCGTTACAGACAATCCCCGTGCCCGCCAGCTCCAGTCCCAGAGCACGGGTCAGCTGAACCACCGCCCCCTTGCTGGATGTGTACGGAGTTCGGTCAGCAAGGCCAACCACTCCCAGAGCACTCGCGATGTTGCAGATCCGGCCGTAGCCAGCACGCTGCATGTGCGGGATCACTGCACGACAGGCCAGCCATGTCCCGTCGACATTCGTTCGCTGCACCTGCTGAAACTGCTCGTAACTCAATTCGCCGATCCCGCCCCGAATGTTGATTCCCGCACTATTGACGAGTGCATCGATGCGCCCGGTCGCCTGCATTACTTCCGCCACCATCGCGGCCACAGACTCTTCACTGGTCACGTCGCAACTGACAGCCAGGCTGCGCTGCCCCCACGCCGACTCGATCTCCTCAGCAACCTGCTGACACTCCGATAACGTGCGACTGGCTATGACCGTCGTTGCACCGGCCGACGCCAGCCCGGCAGCGATCACTGCTCCCAGACCCTTTGATCCACCGGTAACCACCGCGACCTGACCAGCCATCGAAAACTGCGCCACCCCCGGAAGCTCTTCCACTCCCAGCCGGGAATCACCTGCTGCCATCGCCTGCCCCTGTTAAGCCTGCCCTGTTAAGCCTGCCCTGTTAAGTATTGTTCTCAGACTGTCCCAATCCCGCTGCCGTGTTCACACACAGATCGCGTCAGTTATTCTTGTACACCGAATGACATGACTGGCAGGCCGTCGAAATCGCGGACATCGCTTCCTCAAATCCTCCGAAATTCTGAGTCGCTGCAGCGTCCTTCAGCTGAGTCGTGGCATTGACAATTGTGTTGGCGTAGCCCAGAAACTCTTCGTCGTCGCCGTAGCCATAGCCATCCGTGCTGATGATTCGGGTCAATGCCCCCAGCACGGATGCCTCGTGCACCAGGAAGTCAGCCTTCTCACGGATCGCATCTTCCGATGCGATTTCAGTCCGCATCAGTTGCTCTGCGGACTCAATGCGTTTCATCAGCAGCTGCATCTCAGCTACGTCGGAGAAACTTGCGCCGTCGACCGGTTCGTCCAGATCAGCAGGAGTTGACCGATTGAGAATATCGCTTACCGATTCGTACAGTTCCATCAGTCGACGCTGATCCTTGGCTCCCCGCTGCAGTGGCGCCTCGTTCATCTTTCCTGCCAGGTCGCGCACATACGCCGCATCCTCCGCCCAGCTGACGTCTCCTGGTTCCTGACGCACCAGTTCTGCCAGAACAGCGAGTGTCGCGGCCCGCGGAGGAATCATCAGCATGGACGAGTTGTAGGTTCCCACAGAAGTCACATTTTCCTGCAGAAAATTTCTCACACTCTTCACTTCGTCGTCCAGCACCTGTGAAGAAATCAGCTCGGCCCAGGCCTTTGCTCCCCCGGTGGATGCTGGCTCGCCAGGATCCGTCTCAGGTGCCTCGGCAGAATCCGTCATCGCCACGGCCCCCGGCTCTTCGGCAGAGCTTCCGCCGTTTTCTGCCATCGCAACAACCGGTTCTTCCACCTCGCCGGGCACACCGCCCACCGCAGTGCGATTGGTGGCCACTTCATACGGAGTGTCAAAAAATGCATCCATCGGCACCTTGCCGAACCACTTCTGGCCATTGGCATCGGTCCACACTTCATTGCGATCACGCGTTGCAGCTTCCGCCTGCACACTCTCGGCGCTGGCAACCGGCTCACCGCCACCGGATTCGGCAGCAGCGGTGGTCCCGGATTCTCCGCCACCCTCTTCTGATGAACCACCGCAGCCTGAACCTGAGATGCAAAGAACGGCCATCAACAGCAGACAGCTGCTGTTTTCTGCTGCCGGCAGCACCTGACCAAAACTCCAGGACCACTTCCCCATCGCTGAGTTACTCCTGCTCGCCTTCCCCGGTTTCCAATCGGACCTGCAGATCTCCATCACAACCACAGTTACGCAGTTGCTGGCACAGTTACGCAGTTGCTGGCACAGTTGTACAGCTGCTGGCGCCGTGGCCGGACCTGCAGCAGCATACCTGAACTGCACTGTTCTTCCGCCTTCGAGGAGAATTCTAACGCAGACAGCGATCCGAAACAAATCCCCATGAATCATGATTCAGGCATCAGCCGAGTTGCACAATCAACAGAAAAATCCTGCCCTGACCACGGTTTTTGGGGCAGCAACAGGTTGCCAGGCGACACCCCATTCGACAAGATCCTCCGCAGCAGACACTCCACTTATGCATCACGCCCACCCACTCGCAATGACCAGTTCCGCCACTGAAGCACGAATGCCAGGAGTTCATGCCCTGTGCATTTCCGGCACACGGCTGGTGAACCGCCGCATGGCCCTGTTCGTGGAATCGCTCTGGAAAGCCGGCTCAGGCGTGAGCATCCTTGCACTTCCACGGCACGCGTGGAGCCTGAATCGCACTGAGGAACCACTGCCATTCACAACCCCCACACGCTGCCGTACCACAGCCGGAAACACTTCAGCACCTGTGGACATGATCTTCTGCTTCCACTGGACTGTCCTGCCCATCGCGGTCCTGCTGGGATTCGTTCACAGAGCCCCAGTCGTCTATGACGAACATGACTTCTACGAAATGAATTCCCTGGAAGGCAGCGGATCTTCCTTTCGAGTCCAACTGATCAGCAGAGCAGTGCGACTGATCCACCGGCTCTTTGTCCCGTGGGTAACACTGGTGACGTGCATTCATCAGCACCACAATACACTCCGTGATCACCTGCTGCAGTGGAACAGGAACGTCCTGGAACTGCATAACTACCCGCCGGCTGTCTGGAATTCAGACGCCCGGCTGCTTCCTTCCGCAGCAGACAGAATCTGCTTTGTCTACATCGGAGGTGTCTTCGCTGAAAAAGGTGTTCGTGCAGCGGCCGACGCTTTTCTGAGCCTCCCTCAGACACTGCGAACCACTGCAGAACTCCATGTCTTCGGCGATGGCGACGAAGACCTGCTGAAGTGGCTGGAATCTCAGCCGCAGATCATTGTGCACAGACATATCTCCCCTGCAGAATTCCGCAGCTTTGCCGCCACACGCAACTGCGTCGGCCTGTCAATGCTGGCCGATTCACCACGCTATAATCTGGTCGGAACCAACTGCACCAAACTTTATGAGTACCTGGCGCTGGGGATGCCTGTGATCGCCACGGCATCCGGTGAAATCCCGCAGCAGATTGCGGCGTGGCAAACTGGCCTGATCGTGTCACCACAAATGCTCGTCAGCGAAATTGCTGCCGCCATGGCAGATCTGCTCGAACAGCCCGAGCAGATCGCAAATGCTTCCAGCCAGGCAATTGCAACAATGCGACAGGATCACATGACCTGGGAAGCGGAATGGCGAAAACTGGCTGAAACACTGCAGACTCTGCGACCACAGCAGTCCCCCGCGACCTCCGGCTGATCGCTGTCATTCCGCCACAGCAGCCCGACGCTGACGAAACATCCATGGAACAACCCCATCCAGGTCGCCGTACCCTGGTGTCCACGAATTATGACCGACACCCGGCAACTCCAGATAAACCGGTCGCCCACCAGCTTTACGCAGCGCGTCCACAGCACTGCGGCTGCGCTCCGGAAGTACTACCGTATCCGCATCCCCGTGAATAACCCATGCCGGAATCTCTGCAATCTGCCCGAGCTGGGTGACATCTCCGGCACCACACACCGGAGCAATTGCGGCAAATGTTCGTGGCAGCCGCAGCGCCAGGTCAAACGTCCCAAATCCACCCATGGAAAGTCCGGTCAGGTAAACCCGTGAGCGATCCACCTGCTCTTCCGCCAGCGTGACCTCAAGCATCTGCATCACTGCCTGCAACTGTTCACTGGCAACCTCCGGCATTGTCGGATCCTCCTTCGCCGACCAGTCCACGTTCACCCACTTGTGGTCGGCCCGACATTGCGGCGCAAGGATGTAACAGGGAAACTGACTGCGCCAGTTCGGCTGCACCATCTGCTCCGGAAAATACAGCAATTGCCGTTCGTTCTCTTCACCGCGTTCGCCCGCTCCATGCAGGAACACGACCAGCGGGTAACGCTGGCCCTCCACGACCGCTTCCGGCCTGAGCAGACGATAGGCGAACTTCTCACCAGTGTATTCCCCGCCGGTGAACTCAATCGACCGGCCTTCAAAGACCTCAGCAGGATCAACACGGTCCCCTTCAGCCTGCAGTTTCTTCACCACATGATCCCTCCAGATCCAGCGAAGCGTCTCCGGCAGAATTGCCCCTCCATGTCGTCCATTATGCCCGCCGTCGCCACCAGCAAATCGATAGTCATAATTCCGCCACGCCAGAGCCCGCTGCATCTGCTGGTTTGACAACCACCAGTTTCCATGTTCGTTATCGAGATCCCCCGAACCCGCCTGCAGAAACACACGAATGGGGCGCAGCGGAGCCTTTCGGATCAACGCCGGATAAACATGACCACCACGAATATTGGTGAAACTGCCAACGTGGCTGACGACCTTCCCAAACCACTCCGGATGTTCCCAGGCGGCCGTAAATGCACAGATCCCTCCACTGGAGATGCCCACCAGACAACGATCAGCAGCGTCCTCACTGAGCTTCAGATTCAGCTCCTGTGACAGTCCCGGCAACAACTCCTCCGCCAGAAACCGCGCGTAGTGGTCACTCAGTGTGTCATATTCCGCACTGCGATTATCCGCCCTCCAGCGATTCTCAGGCAACTGCTCACCGTGGTGCCCGGGGTCGACAAACACCGCAATGGTCACAGGAATCTCACCGGATTCGATCAGATTGTCGAGCACAATCGGAGCACGAAAAGTCCCATTCTCATCCAGATAAGTATGCCCGTCCTGAAACACCATCACAGCGGCCGGCTGCACACCATCATACTGCTGCGGAATGTAGACCACGTAATCCCGGCTCGTCCCCGCGAAAATACGGCTGGTCCAGACGCCGCGCTGCAGCCGGCCCTGCGGAACGCCGTCGTGACGACGGGACTCCACTGCCTCCGGCCATGATTCAGTCTCGTCGCAGGCCCACGATGCCCCACCACCACAGACCGCCATCACAAGCACCATCAGCTTTCCGGCCAATGCGTGCATACGACCACCACTGCATTGCATCACTGCTCAGCCCCTTCTGATCCTGTTCAGACAAATTCAGAGACACCCGCCTCCCAACCATCCTGCTCGCATAACATCTGCCGGCGGTCCGGAATTCCCCGCCCCCGGAGGAGCAGGCAGCGTCAGCCCTGCCAGTCAAGGCAGCAGTGGAGGAATCGGAATACTCAGACCGGGCAACGGCACACCCGGCCGACCATTGAATGTATCCAGCGCTCTCCGCAACTGCTCATCCAGCTGCGGACGATTGCTCACGCGTGTCTGCGGACGCGATGTTGTACCACGAACCTGTACGTTCACCCACTGAGTTGCCCCCTGCAGCAGGATGTCCGTGAGCGGATTGCGGCCGAATTTCAGACCCGGCGGACGTGAGAAAAAATCCAGCTCAACATCACCGCCAAAACCAATACGCCCGTAACCCCGCAAGGACAATGCATCCCCGACAAGATCAATCGGGCCCATCCGAAATGCTTCATCCGCAATCTGAAAAGACGCCAGCGCCTGATTGAATGCCGAGCGATTCGCCACATTGAAATTCAGCTGCGACAACGCCGAAATCAGCTCCAGCACAACCGGTATCTCATATAACGCAGCCTCAGTAATCTGAATCTGACCACGTCCCCGTACGTCAGCAGCATCCTCACCTTCCCCTTCCAGAAACATCCAAGCCCCGACCTTGCCGTTCAGATCGCGCTGGTTCGGCGCGTGTTCGCGAGCATATGTCTCCAGATCTGCATTGCGCAACTCCCCGAAGAACCGAAACTGACTCCCCGCCTGCATGTCGATCCGGCCATCCAGAGCCAGCTCACCACCAAACGCTGTCGCCCGCAGACGCTGTTCAGACGCAACATCCTCATCCGCAGAAAATCCCAGAATGACATCGCGATTTCCAAGCACAAGCTCGTTTCCGCTGAGTGTCCAGGGCCCCTGAATCTTCTCCACCAGCATGTCCAGTACTCGGAGCTCACTCAGATCCAGGTCCCCACGCGTCTGCAGGTTGGCACCATCCCACGTACCACGCGCACGCACGCGTCCATTCACCCCGCTCAGGTCAAGTCCCGCCGCCACCACACAATCGTCCAGACGAAAATCAAGCCGCCATGCCGCCGTGGGAGCAACTTTGTTGTCAATACGCCCCCGAAAATCCACCTCCGAATCAACCAGAGAGACCCGTCCCTGCTGCCCCAGACGCGACAACGTCTGACGCCATGTCGTTGGCAATGCAGCACGCAACTGATCATCCGGCCGCAGCTGGCTGGCGTTCACACGGTTCAGATGAACCTGCCATTCCCCGTCCGCATTCACGTCCGCCCACCCACCAGCCGTGATCGGAGCTCCCTCGTGAGCAGCCCGCAGGTCATGAATCTCACAGTGCTGGCGACCTGCAAACCGAGGATCGTTGGGAGCAAAACTCAGGCGTGCAGAATTGATCCGCATGTGATAAGGAAATGGACGCGGGTAAATCTCCGCGTCATAAACCTCCACATCCTCCAGCCGTACTTTCGCTGCCGATCCCGGAGCCGCGGTCCACGAAATGTGAGTCGTCAGATTCACACGTCCCTCAGGATTCACCACCTTCCATACCGCGCGACCGGATTCGTTCAGGGCATTGAACAGATCGGAATCCAGACTGCCATTCTGAGCTCTGATCGTGAGCTGCAGGTCGCCAGGTGCCGGCTGAGCGCGAAACTTCCCTGACGCCTCCAGCTGCGCTTCCCCATGGCGTCCACGCAGACCAATGAACTCCCAGTCCCTGTCCAGTGAATCGAATCGCAGTTCACCAGAAATCTGCTCCACTTCCCACGGGAATGTCCGCAGGCGTATCCGTGCCTCCTGCAGCTGCGCTATGAGCAGAATTCGTGTTGGCTGGTCAAGCCCCGGTTCCCGCCGACATCTGATTTCCGCAGTTGCCCCGCCACTGATGTCCAGCACGTCCAGAACCCGCCGAGCCTTTTCGTCCAGTGCGTCTCGAAATTGCCCGTCAATCGAGACAGGATCACTGTCCAGCTGAATCTCCAGCTCCACCAGCTCACCCGGATTCCGCATCCAGCCTCCGGCAGCAACAACGGTCTCTCCCATCATCCCGCTGCCCTCGAGGTCGAGATAGATGTCCTCCGGCCTGACCCGCTCAGCTTCCGTCTCCCGAATCCGAATCCGCCCGTCAATCTGGCGGACCGGATACTGGAATCGATGAAACAGCAACTGCCCATTCTTTGTTGCCATGTCGAGATCGGTGAGCAGCCAGCGTCCGGACGAAAGCTGCCTGGCTTCGATCACGCCGCCAACAGTTCCCTGTGGCTGAAACTGGTCCAGAAACCGCTGCGTCTTCAGCGGGCAAAACGGACGCCATTGCACACCAACCGGGAAATCCTCAACTCGAATTCCAGCCGTTGCCGCAACCTGCGCATCAGAAAGTGATGACTGGTACCAGCCGGAAATTGATGCCACCCCGTCACTCGCATGCTCCAGACGTACATCAACCACCGCATTATTGACACTCAGTCCGGCACGGATTGCCTGCAGCTGTAACGGTAACGCCGGCGAACTGAGTGTTCCCTCCCGGACATCCAGCCTGAAATTCACCACAGGAATGGCTGCATCCGCTGCACGCTCCGCTCGAAAACTTGCATCCAGTCGCCCGGTAAAGCGGAGGGAACTGCGGCCCCGCCCCAGTTGCATGGCACCTTCGCCCGTGCTGCTTTCGGAATCGCCTGCAACGCTTTCTGAAGGCAGCATTCCCACCAGCGCCATGTCCAGCTCCGCGATCCGATCCGCAAATTGCGGGATCGTCTCTTCTGCCGCTCTCAGCAGCTTATCGTCAGCAAGTACATCACGGACAGGGAGGTCGTGTGGGGCGGCCGATCAACGACGCCTGCAAGGCTGCGTCCGCCAGCCAGAACTGTTGCTGCGCATTAATGGCGGCTGTCACGGTTCCAACCTGATCACGAGCGTCGGCCAGCAACTCG
>JALQUR010000493.1 GCA_023260695.1 Planctomycetaceae bacterium | reverse complement strand
TCCTCACCGTTGGCACCGGGATGGAAGAACACGCCAATTATGCGGTGGAGTTCATCGAGGCGGTGCGACAGATCCATCAGGAATGCCCGGGGGCACGCACTTCCGGGGGTGTCAGCAACATCTCCTTCTCATTCCGTGGCAACACGACTGTCCGTGAGGCGATGAACGCTGCGTTCCTGTATCACGCCATCCAGGCCGGGCTGGATATGGGCATTGTCAACCCACAGCAGCTGGAAGTCTACGATGAAATTGATCCGGAACTGCTCGTTTACATTGAGGACGTGCTGCTCAATCGCAGACCGGATGCAACGGAGCGACTGATTGATTTTGCTGAGACGGTGAAGCAGCAGTCCGGTTCATCGCGAGCGCGCACAGACGAGTGGAGAGACGGGACGGTCGAGGAACGTCTGCAGCATGCCCTGCTGAAGGGGATTACGGACTTCATCGACCAGGATACCGAAGAAGCGAGGCAGAAATACGGTCGGCCCCTGGACATCATCCAGGGGCCACTGATGGACGGCATGAACGTCATTGGCGAACTTTTCGGTGCCGGGCGAATGTTTCTGCCTCAGGTCGTCAAGTCAGCTCGAGTGATGAAGAAGTCCGTGGCCTGGCTGGAACCGTTCATGGAGGCGGAAAAAGCGGCAGCGGCAGGCGGCCTCGTGGATCGTTTCAATGAACAGGGTCTGTTTCTGGGCGAACGCGAGGAAGCATTGCAGCTGGCTGAAACTGCCCGCAGTTCAGCAACGGAGGACGCCGCCGAGTCCAGCCGTGGAGTGTTTCTGATTGCCACGGTAAAGGGCGACGTCCATGACATCGGGAAGAACATCGTCGCTGTGGTGCTGCGCTGCAATAACTTCAGGGTGATTGACCTCGGAGTGATGGTGCCCTGTGAGAAAATCCTGGAAGAAGCCCGCAAATGCGGGGCGGACATCATCGGGCTCAGCGGACTGATCACGCCATCACTGGAAGAAATGATCACCGTCGCCCGAACCATGCAGGAAGAGGGTTTCCACATCCCGCTGCTGATTGGCGGAGCTACAACCAGTGCTCGACACACTGCTGTAAAGATCGCCCCTGCGTACGAACAGCCTGTTGTGCATGTAGGTGACGCCTCACTGTCCGTCGGCGTCGTGGAAGCTTTGCTGGACAAGGATCGCAGGGCACAGTTTGTCTCCAGTAATGCCGCAGCCCAGGAAAAAGCACGCGACTCCTTCAGGATGCGGCAACAGCAGACGCTGGTTCCCTTCCAGCAGGCCTGTGAATCGCGATTCCGTGCCCGCTGGGACGATTATCAGCCGCCGGTGCCGGAATTCATCGGGACACGAGTGATTCAGGATCTGCCATTGCAGGAGCTGGTGCCATTTATCGACTGGTCACCTTTCTTTGCGTCATGGCAGCTGATTGGCAAGTATCCGAAGATCCTGCAGGACGAACAGATTGGCGAAGAAGCCCGAAGACTCTTCGAGGACGCCCAGCAGGAACTCCGGTCCATTCTTGATCAGGGAAGTCTGCAGGCACGAGCTGTCTATGGATTCTGGCCGGCCACAGGCGTTGGTGAGGACCTTGTGCTCTGGACCGACGAACAGCGCAGCGAGGAACTGATGCGGTTCCCGATGCTGCGGCAGCAGTGGGAACGCGTCGGCCAGAAGGACTTTCGATCACTCGTGGATTATGTTGCACCGGCAGAACGTCCGGAAATTCGTGACTATGTCGGTGCCTTCGCTGTTACCACGGGACTGGGGTGCGATGAACTGGCTGCTGCTGCGGAAGCTGAAAATGACGACTATCGCTCGATCATGATCAAGGCCCTTGCTGATCGCCTGGCAGAAGCATTTGCCGAATACCTGCACCATCGTGTTCGCCGGGAATGGAGCTACGGCAACGACGAAAGTCTGAGCAACGAGGAACTGATTGCCGAGAAGTACTGCGGCATTCGCCCGGCATTCGGCTATCCCGCCTGCCCGGATCACCTTCCCAAGGGACCGCTCTGGAAATTGCTGGATGCCGAACAGGCAACGGGGATGACATTGACCTCCAGCTATGCCATGTGGCCTGCCGCATCGGTGAGTGGACTGTATTTCAGTCACCCGGAGGCTCGCTATTTCAGCGTCGACCGCATCACACGTGATCAGGTGGACAACTACGCAGAACGAATGCAGATGCCGGTTTCGCAGATGGAACGCTGGCTGGCACCAAATCTGGGATATGATCCCTGAATGAACGGACGATCGGATCTGACCCTGGTAAAGCACTGATCGGGAGATCTGCTGATGAACTCTGGCTGGCTGAATCGAGTGTTTCTGGCGACCACTCTCGGTGTGTTCGTCGCCACAGCGCCGGCCTGTGCGCAGGACACTCCCGCACCGAAGCCGGTCAGCGAGGAGGAACTGCAGAAGCAGCAGAAGCAGGCAGAGGAAACGGCATGGAAAGCACTGTCCGCTGAACTTGAAGGAGCGCGCGCACTCAATCCGCAGGGGACAGTGCTGATTCAGTTGCAGCAGAAGCGTGTGCTGTTGAAAACCAAAGTCGTCTGCCCCGACTGCATTCTGGAGATGGTGCTGGTCCCCGAAGGAAATCGTGAGCATGAGACAATTCTGAGTATCCGCTCACAGGCATTCGTGATTCATGCCGCTCTGCTGGGAATTGGACTCGAACCCGGTAAGCCGGCGGCGTTTTCCCCGGAGTTTGTCGCGCCGTCCGGCCCGATCATTCAGATTGAAGCTGTCTGGCAGGACGCATCCGGACAGGTCCGGCGTCGACCGCTGAAGGAGTGGGTCCGTTTCAACACTCAGCGTTACCACAGCCAGGCGATGCCAGCCCCGCCAACTGGGGTCACACTGCCGCACGGCAATCTGCGCTGGGATCGTTTCAACAATGAGATCCTCTGGTTTGGACCGATGACTGAAGCGGAGCGAGATGATCTGCTCTCACTTTCGGACGACGCTGTCTATCAGCAGGCAATCCGGCGTTTCCATAAAGCCGGCCTGTCGCGGCCGCTGACCGCGGATTTTGTCTTCGCTGGAAGCAGCATCTACAAGGATGAAGAAACCGGGCAGGAGTTTTACGAAGCGGAGGGTGGGCATCTGATCTGCACCTCCAACTTCCCCGACGCGCTACTGGATCTACGTGAGGAAAGCTCCGCCGCCGATGGAGCTCAGTCCTATGAGGGCTGGACAGAACGCATTCCACCGGAGAATACCCCGGTGCTGCTGATCCTGAGCGAGGGCAGAAAAGAAAAAACGGCATCGGCCCCTGAAAAGCCAATGCCGTCTGAAAAGTCTGACTCCACCACTGACTCGCAGCGGTGATCCGGATGCACAGTCCGATCAGTAACGGAATGTGGCACCAAAGTTGAACCCAGTGGCAAGGAAGTCTCTCAACGACATGCTGTTGCCGATGTCGACTGTGGTCACTCCGCCGACAGCTGAGACCGTTGAATCGTAGACAATGTTTTCCTTCGGCTGTGTCACATCTGTGATGAAGATCATTTCCCAGCCGCCGAACAGTGACAGCTGCGGATTGACGTGAATCTCAGCAGCCAGATTCAGCTGAGTGACGGTGGCGAATTCCACTTCCCTGTCTGCGACAAGCGATTCTGCCAGCCCCAGCGGATTGGCTCGAACAGAGCTCTGATGGTCATTCAGTCCCATCATCACTCGCGGAGTAGCGCTGAATGTGAGGTACTTGCTGGTGAGTGCAAGTCGAGCACCCAGTTGCGGACCATAGATATTGTTGATGGTGTCGGAAGCGATCGTTGTAAACTGATCCGGGACGATCGCATCAACACCGTTGAACGCACCGTTCGTACCACTGACGGCGAACCGCTCATCCAGATTCAGATACCGAAAACCACCCAGCCACTGCCATGACAGTCCTGCACCTCCGGGAGCATTACTGGTCGTCAGCAGATTCAGTTCCGTTCCCCACATCTGGCTGCCAGTCTGAATCTTCAGCGTGTCATTGAAGAGCAGCGCGTTGGCACCTGCGAAATCCTGAACCAGCCCATCTGTCAGCAACGGAATTGCGTAGTTGGGAGCAAAAACCTGCTGGCCCGGGTTCAGACCTGACTGAGCAAGCCCGAGTTCAGGATCAATCGTCGGGTCCAGATTGAATCGAGCAATTCGCCCGCCTGCAATCGAACCATAATCGGCGACCATAGTCTTCTGTTCAGTGCCGAAGAAGCTCAGCTCCATATCGGCACCGTCCAGTTGCATACCCCACGTACCGCGTATGCCACGAATCGCTTCCTGATCCATTCCGCGAAGCGTCGGAATGAGCACGTCTCCGACAGGCAGGCCACCGTTCAGATTATCAACGTAACTGACAGGAATATCTCGACCGGAGAGTGCCCCCAGCCCATTGTTCTGCAGCCCGCTGACGGGGGCTCCGACCATGCCATCAGCATTGCTGCCGAAGTCGAGGTACATCATTTCCAGACGCAGCCAGCTGTTCTGGGCCGCATTGGTGAGGAATCTCTCGATCGGGCGTGATTCATCCCAGAGTGAGTGGTCACCGGTAATGTAGTGATTGTTCTGAGGCGCCGAATACTGGACGGGCATCATCATTTGCTGAGCAGAACCCTGCCGGGAGCTGAACAGCACAAAGACGGCCAGACAGATGAATCGGTACAGGTTCGGACGGATCATTCGAGCCGGACCTTGTTCTAGAGGGCTGAAGACAGGGTGACCGCAACAGAACGGCGGCC
>JALQUR010000450.1 GCA_023260695.1 Planctomycetaceae bacterium | reverse complement strand
CGACGCCACGATGATCACTGGCAATACCGATTCTCATCAGAGTTATTCAACCTTCTTTGACAACAGTTTCCGAACCCATTCCTGAATGTGCCCGGAGATCTCTTCTGCACACTGCTGGTATTCCCACGCACTGCCGCCGATCGGATCAGCAATATCCGTCCCGTCGATGCTGAGCAGAAAAATCCGCTCCGCATCTGCAGGACTGAGCTGCAGTAACGCATCCCGATGCCGCTGAGTCAACGCGAGGATAATGCTTGACTGAGCGATCATTTCCGGAGTGACCTGCCTCGACAAATGCTGAGACAAATCGAGGCCCCGGTCCTTCATCACATCAACTGCTTCAGCCGAAGCAGGGGAATTTCCCCATGCTGCAACCCCAGCTGAAAACACATCCACACCAAAGTCACGCAACTGCCACGACGAACACATCAGGTGTTCCGCCGCAACATTCCGGAAGAGCGTCTCTGCCATCGGACTGCGACATGTATTGCCTGTGCAGACAAATAACACACGCAGCACCTTTTGCTCACCCGCACCTTCCTGCGTCACAACTCTCTCCGACCGTTCAGAGACCAACTCGTTGCAGCAACAGCATGATCACTGTCGATGGAACCCTTCGACCGCAAACATCGTTAATCCCGGACGCCGCTGCACGAAATCATCGCCGCTTTGCTGTTCGCCCCTGTTGGACCGAACACAAGGCATCTCATCCATGCACAGATCAACCATGCACAGATCAACCATGCACAGAAAATCGCCTCAATGAAATAACTCCACCTCAGGTATTCCCTACGGTGGACGGCGCAGGCGATCCTGGCAGGCAATCTTCCTGTTCCCCTGTGCTACCACCGCAACATCAGCCACGATCGCAATAGTGAACAAACGCTCCCAGATGGGTACCAGGACTCTCCGGGAATCGCGAAATGCTACGGTGTTCGATGGCAAATCTCAAGGTATTGCTCGCTGCATCGCCGTTTCCGAGGGCGAAAATGAGAGTCCGCGAAAAACTCGCCCTCAACCTGCCCAAAGCCAGGAAAATACCTTCATCTTCAGGCCGCACCGCGAAATCTGGCTCCAAATCACACAATTCAGATGAGTTGCTGCCCAATTCTCCGCACACATGTCGCTCACAAAGTTGCCCCGGTACCATCCAAAAAGCAATTAGTGAACGCCCGAACACACCCATAGCGTTGACAGATGGCGTTTGAAGTGCCTCCCCGCGACAGTCCCACATGGTTGCCGGGCCGCGAATGATTTCATCGCCTTAACCATATCTGAACACTGGGTTTTCCCCGATAACGCCGCCCCGGGAAATACTCCGTGTTTCCCCGCATCTCAGGTGTCGACGTCCCAGAATTCATCTTCCAGAATATCAGCACTGGCCGCGGAGCCACCCTTTGGGCTCTGGTTTTCCTCCGGCTGCTCAGCCGCGTGACCACAGTCGGCACAATCTCCGTTGGCTTCCAGTTCCTTCCCACAGCGGTGACAAAGGAAAACCGGGGCAGCGTCTGCGGCATCGGACATGGCCCGCAAGAGATCGTCGTCAAACGCATTCAGCCCTCGAGACCTGCGACGTTTCGGACGTGTTGCACCTGACGGTCCCCGTCGACTTCGGTCAGGTTCCGCTCGCGTTTCGCCGGCTGTCTGCGCAGCAGCAGACTGCACGGCGGCAGGTTTCTCGCCAGTGGCGGGCTTCTGAGTTGATGCGCTGCCTGTTCCGGGACTCGTTCCTGCGGAGTTTTCTGTCAGGTTATCGGGTCGGCGCAACTCAGCTGAAGCCTGCTGACCGCTTTGCAGTTCTCGCGCGGTCACCTGGATCCGTGCCTGTGCATCATAGGACAGCGTCACTTCCACACGTGAGCCTTCCGGCAGATTGTCGGGCAGGTCTGTGACTGTGCACTCCCCGACCTCAACATGTCCCTGGTCTCCGATACCACCTTCCACGATTCTGACCCGGATCCGCTTCTGATCGGGGCCAGCCGTTCCGAAGACGTGAGTTACTGCTGCGGGCAAAGGAGTATTCGCTCGAATCAGGTAACAGGGAACGCGCTTCTTTTTCCGGTGGTCTCGCACCATAACTCCGAGCGGGCGAGCATTCACGCTTTGATGCTGGATCGTCGCCAGTCTGCGAGAAGCTTCGCCACTGAAAATCTCCTGAGCCCGGTCATCGCCGGAAAGCAGCATTCCGGCATAGCTGGCCGCTCCATGCGCAATTGACTGGTCGGGCGACAGTGTTCGGTTCAGAGTCCGCCCCGACATTTTCTGCAGCAGTTCCCGAATCATGGGCATCCGGGACGCACCACCGGTCACCAGCACTGTACCAATATGAGCCCAGCCGAGACTGTTTCCGGAAAGCAACTGGGAGGTCGCCTGCTCACACTTCTGCAGCAATTCTGCACTTGCCAGTTCAAACCCGTTTTTTCCAATCTGATAGGTCTTCAGCTGGTTCTTGTGCTGTACCGAAACCGCAGCCCTGTCTCTGGCAGACAGGCTGCGTTTTGCCTGTTCAGCTTCCAGTGAAAGGTACTGCAGGCTGCGTCGATGCTGTCTGGGGTCGATCCCCGTCTCTTCCAGAAAACGTCCGGCCGCAAGGTCAATCAGGATCTGGGTCCAGTCGAGTCCACCGAGCACCGGATTGCCGCCCGAAGCAATGACTCGAACATTGTCTGCCCGGTAATCCACCACAGCCAGATCAAGGGTACCGCCACCAAGATCAAACACGAGGATCTTCTGGTCCACAGCCAGCTCGACAAACGCCAGTCCTTCGTCACCAAGCACGTGGCACAATGCGGCAGCCACCGGTTCATTGATCATCTGGATCCGTTCCAGCCCGGCAGCATGCCCTGCTTCGAGCGTCTGTTGACGCTGAATATCCGTAAAAAGTGCGGGAACGGTGATTACCGCCACTCGGATTTTGCCGAGCTGCGGTTCGGCGTCTTTCAGCAGTTTGCTCAGAATCAGCGACGA
>JALQUR010000445.1 GCA_023260695.1 Planctomycetaceae bacterium | reverse complement strand
CCCCAAAACCCCAAAACCCCGAATTAATGACAATAACTTGCGGTCACAATTGATTGAAATTGTGAAAGGGATTAGATGGTTGACAGCAGTCTCACGGAGATTGATAAAATGTGCGACGCTTCTCGGTCGGGAAGCTGGTTCAGTTATGGAAAGACAAGATTGGGGCAGGGACGCGACAAGGCTCGACAGTACCTTGTTGAGAACCCGGAAACATGCGCCGAGTTGAAGGCAAAGATCCTGGAAGCGAAGAGCATGCTGCCACCGGAGTCTGCGTCGGAGTCTGCGTCGGAATCTGACGAATAAGAACAGAGATCAGCATCCATCTGTGCAAAGAGCCTGATACTGCCAAAGAACAGTATCAGGTTTTTTTTTGCGCGGCATGCAATGCACGTCGGAAGGTAGGCAGCGTTCTCTCACCGTGTGACGCGCACGTGTCATTCCCGCGAAAGCGGGAATGACAGGCATTCCTGACCAGCCTGCCCCACGGCCGGAAAAGGCACTTCGTCGGGCTGGAGGAACTTGGCACGACAGCGACACAAGCCGCCGATCCGGAGGACAGGTGCCCAGGAATGATGATGCTTTACCCGCGCTGGTGACAACGATAATCTTCGTGCGCAGGAATCCCTCTTCCAGTTGCTTCCACATGGAACGTCCACGGCATGTCTGACACCGAATTTGACGTCTTCCTGAGCTATAATTCTCGCGATCACGTCATCGTGAGAAGAATTGCGGATGAACTCAGGCAGCAGAACGTCACTTGTTTTCTGGACCGCTGGTATCTGCAGCCCGGTCAGGACTGGGTCGCGGCGCTGGAATCGGCGCTGCAGCGCAGCAAGGCGATGGCGTTTCTTGTCGGTCCTGGCGAATTCGGCCGCTGGCAGCAGCGTGAACGTGCGTGGGCACTTGACCATCTGGCCAGCCGCGGTGATCAGTTTCCGCTGATTCCGGTTCTGCTGCCGGGTTCCACACCGCCCTCCGGATTTCTGCAGCAGCTGATGTGGCTGGACTTTCGTCGCGACGGCAGTCCTGACCAGCTCACAACGGAATGGACATCGCAGCTGAAGCGGCTGGCAGACGCCGTTCGATCGCCATCAGCGCTGGTGTCAGATTCCACTCGCGGGGCGTGCCCGTTTCCCGGGCTGCGCGCGTTTCAGGAAGAAGAAGCCGCTCTGTTTTTTGGCCGCGACCACTACATCAGCGAACTGCTGCAGCTTGTCAACGACAACCATTCCATCATTGCTGTCGTTGGTGCTTCCGGAAGCGGAAAGTCGTCTGTCGTGCGTGCCGGTCTGCTGCCAAAGTTGCGGAAGACAAGCCCGGGGCAACCCGTCTGGGAACTGCTGGTACTGACGCCGGGCAGTGATCCGCTGCTGTCACTGGCGCGTGCCTTCCAACCGCTTGTTCGCCCCGGCGAAGACAGCCGTGAAGAGCAGAAGGTTCAGATTCGCGATCGCCGCAACCGCCTGTTGGCCGGTGAACTGCACCTGTCCGATCTGGTGGACACTGCACTCGAAGAACAACCGGGCACAAACCGGATGCTGTTGGTCGTGGACCAGTGGGAGGAACTGTACACCGAGTGCACTGATCAGTCACTGCGTGAAGAATTCCTGCAGCAGGTTCTGTCCGCCAGCACCCAGTCGAAATCTTCCCTGCAGGTGCTACTCACCGTACGAGCGGACTTCTACCATTATTTACACAACAATCGTCAGTTATTG
>JALQUR010000411.1 GCA_023260695.1 Planctomycetaceae bacterium | reverse complement strand
GTCATGATGCAGTGAACGTACAACGGAGAATTTGTCAGCAATCTGTGCCTGCAACGGAAACAACTCTGTTACCTGCATGCCAGGTACGCTGGTCGGGATTGGCTTCCAGATGCCGCGGTATTCTGCCGGAGCTTCCGGTTTCAGGTCGTAGGTATCCATGTGCCCGGGACCGCCATCCAGCCAGAGCAGAATGACGGAGGTGTCCTTGCCGCCGCTATGGCTGCTTTGTGATTCCTCGGACGCTGCGGCGCGCGCTCTGGCGGCCAGGATCTGCGGCACCGTCAGTGACCCCATTCCTGCCATGCCGATCTGCAGAAAATTGCGACGCGAACGTCCGTCACACGTACTCTTTGAACGACCCCAATGAATGCGAAGCATGATGGCTCCTGTACAGGATGACCGGGCCGGAGGGAAACTCTGTGAGTCAGAAACTGCGAGAGATAACGATCGGTGGGAACTGAGGAATTCTGAGGCTGCAGTCTGGAGATTCAGGGGGCAGGGTATGACGTAATCGACTGCAGGTTAACAGATGGAATTGGGATGTGTTTCAGCCAGCTTCCATCCAGCTGATGATCCCTTAAGCATATTCAACCGCCTGGGGATCCGTCAATTTTCGAATGAAAAAAGGTGCAGCAGCGGTGGATACAGCCAGACAGTCCGGAAGGTCCTGCCGATCTGCAGGTTACTCTCCGGAACCTCGACTCCAGCTGCAGTCGATCCGGCATTGCGGTAATGTCCGCTGAAGCTGTGCGAGCGTCGTGGCAGAGATGCAATTTCCAGACAGGTCCAGTTCACGGAGATTCTGCAGGCGGTGCAACTGAGCAGCACCAACGTCGCTGATATCATTTTCTGCGAGCGATAACGTGGACAGGCTGGTCAATTTACTGATGGTGCTCATGTCGGCATCTCGCAGCCCATTCCTGATGATCTCCAGACGCCGGAGTTTTTTGCAGTGCGGCAATACGTCAATCGGAAAAGCACTGTCGAAGACGCTGATTGATGTGAGTGCCGGGAACTCTCCGACCGCCGCATAGTTCCGGTGATTGTCTTCAGAATCCGGCGGGAAAACACCCCATTCAAACCACGACAATGCTGTCACCGTGCCGAACAGATGCGGACCGCACAGCTCCACACACCACTCCGGATACGGCAACGCATACTCATAAACGGGCCAGCCGTATGTTTTCGCAATTCTGGCGACCGCAGCGGACTGCTGCCTTGCTCGCTCTGCGACCTGCCAGACACTGCAGACGATGAATACAGCTGCAAAAGTTGTCGGCAGGTGACGGGACAGAATCGATCGGCGGTTGGCCGTGAAAGCCCCGGTCTGCAGCTGCCCCCCACGGATGCCCGTCATGCTCCTGAATCCAATCTTCGTTCGTGAATTGGCCGACCTGTGGTCAGCCACGTGGGGCCGACGTGTTGATGCTGACTGGCAGGCGAAGAATCAGTCTGCATGTTCAATCCCGTGTTCCCTGCACCAGTCCATTGCGACTGCTTTCAGATGCTGAGCCTTCCAGGAGTGCCATTCATCGTGCATCCTGAGGTGGTGCAGCATCCCCTTGAAACGCTGACAGGTCCCCTTGCCAGTGATGGAATCGAACGGCTGAATTCGGATCGCGTCATTTGTCTGATGCTTACAGACATCCACCATGATCTGATACTCGAAAATGTCCCGTGGAGAGGGCAACCTGAGATAGTCAGCGGAGTGCAGAAACTGTCTTGCCAGTTCGGCCGATTTCCAGACCAGGTCGGGGATGTTATCCAGCGATTTGTTACCTTCCGTCAACTGCATTTGATCGGCGCTGAGCCAGATAGTCTCGCTGGTGACGATGCAGAGCCACGATGCAGAGCCACG
The DNA here is from genome assembly GCA_023260695.1 of Planctomycetaceae bacterium. Classification (GTDB taxonomy): domain Bacteria; phylum Planctomycetota; class Planctomycetia; order Planctomycetales; family Planctomycetaceae; genus SXXK01. The sequence goes on along the minus strand of JALQUR010000411.1, from coordinate 7,892 downwards.
ATGCCGAGCCACGATGCGGAGCCAGAATGCGGAGCCACGACGTCAGCTCAGCGCTTTCTGCATCCATTCCTTCAATCAGATCATTCCGTCTACTTGCATGGTGTGAGTGGTTGCATTCGTCCGGCAACAGTTGTCAATCGCAGGACAGTCGTCTGCGGTTTCTCATGCGCCTCTGTAAGTTGTCGAGAAGCCCAGCTCATTAACCGGGGGAAACTGGATGCTGCTGATGCAGGCTCAGTTAACTCAATATCGGCGAGCCTGCGTGGATTCAGATGGTCGCTCGGGATCTGGAGTGATCTGCGTCGGGATGATTCTACAGAATGGTCTCATTTCCCGGTGATGTGGCCGATCATTGCGTAGAGCCGATGGTCGGTGCCAACGCCTGCCATTCCGCAGCAGTTGCCAGCGACTTCTGGTATTCCATAACAATTCGCCAGCGACCGGATGACTTCTGCAGCAGGCCTTCAAAGTGGATGTAGTCGATCGTTTCCTGCCCGTCGCGTCTGCTGGCATAGCGAAAGATGCCGGTCTCGTGCGCTGTGGTGGAACTGTGCAGCCGCTGCGAAAAGCGAAACTCCACCGACGCCTGCATCTGCCCTGTACGTGTGTCGTCGAAGCCCGGCTTCCACCGCTCGAGCGCCTGCGTCAGCGGATAGCTGGTCTGCCGGATACCTGATACCAGGATACCTTCCGGATGGCAGGTGGCTGAGTAGCCTGCAAAGTCACCCTTGAGCACGGCCTGGGAAACTTCTGCCCAGTACGAATTCAGCTCCTGCGCGACATGAGCAGGATCGCTGCCCGGCTCATCAGCCGTGGCGGTAACAGAATTGCCCACGAACAGCGACAGCATGCAGCAGCACAGGATCAGAGCTCTGGTCATTATCAATGCCTTTCAGCTGGACCATCTTGTCATTCGGAGTCCGGGTCCGGACCTTAGCAGGGAGTGTGCAGGAATCCAGTCCGCAGAGCCTGTGGGGGACTGTGCTCGTGTCGGCTGATCGAGACAGCGTCTTCGGGAACGCAGCGCAGGAACTGCACATCGAGTTGGTTACTTTGTCACCGACTGTGGTTGTTTCGTGCCCAGGGGTGCCAATTGCTCAGAGCCAGCAGCAGGTGGCGAACTTACCGCCCGCGCGGGGACTCCGTCTTGCGGTCCCGGCAGCCGCTCCGCTCAGCACAGAAGTCAGCAGGACAACATCGGAGCTGCAGCAATAAAAAAAGCCCGAGCGACTCATGCGAATCACTCGGGCTTCGTCTTCCGGGCAGTGCCCCCCTTTGGACAACCACCCTGCCGATTCGCTTCTCACACGAATCGCCTGTCTCTCATCCCCCGGTCACTTTCTCAAGGCGACCGGGACGAACTCGGGCTCTCACCCCCAAGTTCAATTACTCTCGTCAGGAACTTTATGCAGATGGTGTGCCAATTCCAGAGTTCTGCGCCGGTTTTTTTTGATCGATATTCAAAACTGCAGTGTTTCTGCATGTTTTGTTGTATGGAAACGGCGACAGGACTGAGCTGTGTCAGCGTTGGGGCATTCGATTTGAAATTCTTACAACACCAGTTTGCATGTAAGAATTACAAATTGCAGTTTTTCAGCGGCCCCGAACGGTGAGCAATCGGTACTCACCCTGGCACTGCTGAGCCAGTTGTTCCAGCCAGTTTGTGGTGCGACTTGTGTATGCCCCGTTGCTGAGCTGGATCACATGAATTGAAGTCTTCCCGGCCAGATGACGGATATCGCGGAGGTCGGCGGCGGATAAGCGCGGTTCATCTCCGTCAGTCAGGAAGTAAATGACATCCGGCTCCAGCGATAGCGCTTCCATCAATGCGGGCTTGTGATCGGTGCCGGCATCCGGAGTAACTCGTTCTACTTCCTGTTCCGCAAGCATTCGATTCATGGGAGTCGCATGGTACATCGGACGCTCGGCCTGACGTCGCAACTTCATTCGAGTGCAATACTCGTTGTAGAAAATCACAGCGAACTGATGTTCTGGTCTGAGCATCCTGAGGCTGGCTTTCAGCTGCTGCTGAGCGACTCGGAGTCGTGCCCCATCCATACTGCTGCTGGTATCAATCAGATACACAAAGTTCTGCCCTGAGGCGACGATGTCCATGAAGGAGGTATCGCCTTCACCTCCGGTCCCGCCGGTACGGTGAGCCGCTCCGGAATCGCCCGGGCGAATCAGATCGCCGGTCCCACCGCTGGCTTCACCGAGTCCGGAAATAGCGGACCCAGGCCCGATCAGTCCGGCGAATGGGGATTCCTGCATGCCGCTTTCTGTGGAATCTGAGGGCTCGATCAGTGAGTTGGTACGAGGGATCTGCTCTGGAACTCGATCACTCCGGTCAGCAATTTGCGTTGCCTGCAGTTCGGCTTCTGTGGAAGTCTGTTCCTGGGAGTCGACGGTTGCATCTGTCTGGTCCAACCCATCCTCGCCGTTGGAGTCTTCCAGACCGTCGACCACGAACAGACCAACTTCACGATAGATTTCTCCGCCCGCCTGGCCGGGCCCTGTTTTCTGGCAGCCACGGAGAGATAATCCGGCCAGCAGCAGGATCAGCGCGTGTGTAAGCACGGAAAGCATGCTGCTGGTCGCGATGCGACGCCAGGGCAGATGCGGGCTGTCGAGTGCTGTTTTCATGGACCGCTCAATTGTGTGCGGGATGACCGGGTTGCTCAATATTCTGCGAAGTGAACCCACAGTGTGCCGCAAAGTGTGCCAGAACGCCAGAGCCGCCTCAGAATGCATCGACGCAGTATCGGGTCGAAGGCCAGTCTTCGCCGCGCCTGCACACATCGCGACATGAGTTTGCCGGACCGAGCCCGCAAATTCGGCAGCACCTCAGGTCGCTGCCGAACTCAGTTTTCCGTCACGCTGCAGACTTCGATGATGACCTTTCTCTGAGCACGGACTATTCCCGCAGCGGGGCGAATCCTGCATCGTCTGCGGCCGGCGGATTTTCGGGGGGGCTGAGTGAGCGGGTCAGTGCATCTCGAATGTCTGCGGCCTGCCGGCGACTGTCGGCTGCTGCTGCAGTGTCACCGGCAGTCAACTGTGTTTTGGCCAGCAGGTCGTGCGCTTCTGCAACCGATTCATCAAAGCGACCGGCGGCGGCATAGTCCGCCAGAGCCTGTTCAGGCTGGTCGGCCGCGAGGTACAGATCTCCTCGCAGCGAACTGGCTGGCTGGTAATCGCCACTGCTCAGGGCCTGATTGCAGTCCAGCATTGCCTTTTCCCGATCACCCATGGCCTGCCATGCCTGTGCGCGAAGCGTCAGTGCCTGCTGATTCTTCGGCTGCAACAGGATGGCCCGAGTGAAGTCCTGTACGGCTGCTCCAAATTCCCGACCCAGGAACAGATGCTCGCCGCGGCTGATCCAGGCGTCCGGGCTGGTTCTGGAGCGTGTTGTCAACTCGCTGAACTGCTGCAACTGCTGCAACCAGCTGATGCGATCCCGGTCAGCGTGCGCTTCACGAAACTGTTCCAGTTTGAGGTATGCCTCGCGGCGATGCTGCAGCAGACGAATCTCCAGCGGGGACAATTCAATGGCGCGAGTAAATGCGCGTGCGGCTTCCGCATAGTTCTGCTGTTCCATGGCGATCAGACCGCAGTTGTTCCAGGCCGTCGGATAATCGTCACGGATGCGAATAGCCTGACGTACGTCTGACATGGCGTCATCCAGCTGTTCCAGCTTCAGTCGGGCGTAGGAACGGTTGTTCCACGCTTCCATGAAGTCTGCCTGAGCCTCGATGGCGAGAGAAAAGTCGCTGATGGATTCTTCCAGCTGCCCGGCAGCCAGGTGCAGCAGTCCACGATTGTTGAGTGCGGCGGGATGCCGAGGATTGCGTTCGATGGCACTGTCAAAGTCCGTTCTGGCTTCTGCAGGAATTCCCTGAGTCATCAGGAAATAGCCACGGGCGTTGTACAGATCTGCGTTGTTGTCCGCCAGGCGAATGGCCGTGCTGAAGTCAGCTCGCGCGTTTGCGTTCTCACCCAGCAGAGAATAAACATCGGCACGCATGCGAAACAGCCGAGCATCTTCGGGCGTGAATCCGATTGCCTGGCTGAGTGCTTCGATGGCGCCGGCATGGCGGCCTTCAGTTACGGCAGTTCGTGCACGCAGCAGCAGGGCTCGAATCGCCGGGCTGTAGCCTTCCGACTGTTCCGCCGGAACTGGTTCCGCTGCGGTGGTTTTTTCTGCTGGAGCGGGCGATGGCAGAGCCAGCGGAATAGGAGCAGATGCAGCGCGATCGGTTTTTTCCGAGTCGCTCCCGCAGCCGGAGCAGAGAGCCAAAGGCAGCAGGCAAAGAAACAGGTAACGCATTCAGGGCGCTCCATCGCTGTGTGACATTCGCCCGCCGAAAGGAATCCCAGGCCGCACCTGTTTCCGCTGGAATACAGGGGGCAAATCGCTTCTGAGGGATCCTTCCCACAGAATATTCGGGCTCTGGACACTCGGTTTTAGCGGGAATCAACCTGCGGAGTCAATTCGAGCTGAATGGCAGTCCCGCCCGGCAGCACACTCGACATCGTTCCCCGGACTGCTCAGACTGCTGCAGAGCAACTGGTTCGGCTGCGTGCGCGTTCTGCTCTCAGCCGCTTGAAAGGTCCCATCAGGAGGCAAGCCATGCGTCGATTCTTCATCCTGCAGCTGGTTCTGCTTGCCTGCGGGCTTGTTCCCGGGACCTGCATGACGGCGGATGCTGCCGAAGAAACGCTGATTGTGACGCTGGGGGATTCGATCACGAAGGGCGTAAGGTCGGGGGTGACCGCAGAACAGACGTTTTCCGGTCTGCTCCAGCGCGAATTCGGTGATGACGGTGCTGAGGTGAAAGTCATCAACAAAGGAATTGGTGGTGAACGCACAGATCAGGCACTGCAACGACTTGAGAAGGAAATCCTGTCGCTGAAGCCATCGATCATTACTGTGATGTACGGCACAAACGACAGCTACGTTGATCAGGACAAGTCAGCCAGTCGGCTGAGTGAAGAACAGTTCGAGTCGAATCTGCAGGAACTGGTCCGGCGACTGCAGGCGGCAAATGTCCGAGTTGTACTTATGACCGAACCGTGCTGGGGCAAAGCTGCTCGAACAAACGGACTCGGCGAGCACCCTGATGAACGCCTGCAGAAGTATATGGAACGCACGCGACGTGTGGCTGCTGAAAAGCAGGTGCTGCTGGTGGATCACTATCAGATCTGGACGAAGCACCGGGATGCCGGAAATGATCCGGGCGAGTGGACCACGGATCAGTGTCATCCGAATCCCGCCGGTCACAGGGAGATGGCCAGGGCAATGCTGCCAGTACTGAAGTCGCTGTTGAAATAAGAGACTGAACAGGTTGACGCTGCCAGTGTCTGTTCCGCTGACTGCCGGTGCGGCTGTTGCCAGCCACGAAGTCCGGAGGCTGCAAGGCGAATACTGAATCCGCAGGCAGCCTGGCAGCTCTGCGGGAATCAATCCGAGTCAGACAAAAACAGCCCGCTCAGGATGCCTGAGGCGGGCTGTCTGCTTTCCGCCTGAGGCGGGCTGTCTGCTTTCCGTTCGATTGTGGCAACCTGACAGGATCAGTCGGGTTTTGTGAGTACAAGTGTGCGGCTGAAGAGCAAGGCCATCAGCAGCACCGAGGAAACACCGGCAATCCACCAGGCTGACGGCAGCAGGTTGTAGTCCGTGAATCCCTCAGCCTGAATCGCGTTCAATGCTGCGGCCATCGGATTCAGACGCAGCACATTCTCCACCAGATCATGTCCGAACGGAGCATCGCGATTTACCCAGACCAGCAGCGTTCCCCCGAATACAGAGATGAGCACGGCGTAGGCGACCGTCGTGGCGATGGCAGTGGCGCGACAGAAACTGCTGGTGACCGCGCTGATGAGCATCGACAGGATCGCTGATGCAGTCAGGCAGACCAGTACCTGCTGTACCTGAGGTTTGAGAATCGGCTTAATGAACATGATCACGGCATAACCCGGCAATGTGGCACACAGGAGCAGTGCCAGAGTAATGATCACGCTGGTCAGCTTGCCAAACAGAATCCGCCCGGGGCCCATTGGGGTGGCTCGCAGGAGATTCCAGCTGCCGCCTTCGATTTCCCCGGCGATCATTCCCGCTGCCAGGCCTGGTGTGAGGAGTACGATGAGTGATACCTGCAGCACGATGATCAATGCTCCGGTGTATTCAACTCCGCGCGCCTCTGTGCCACGAGCAGATGCCAGCGTAAGCAGCAGGGACAGTACAGCACAGCCAGCGACCAGTCGCAGCAGCCAGTGCATGCGACCGAACTGTCGGCACTGGAATTCCTTGACCATCACCGGATTGACCAGCGGGGGAATACCCCTCGATCGTTTCTGCGGATCGACAAGGTAGAGAATCCGACGACTGGCGCGGACCCAGCCGTCCTGGTCGTCAGTGATGTAACCCTGCGAACGTGACTGATCCAGCAGTGCATGGCTGAGTCGGGAAATGCAGGTCAGAGTGCCAGCCGTCAGAAATGCTCCGGCAAAACTCAGATACCAGACCACAGCGTCACGGGATTCCATGAGTCCGGTGCCGCTGAGGGAATTCTGGTTCAGCATCTGCAAAATAGCTGGAATCGGAGAGATCAGCTTGAATACCTGCAGCCCGCGGGCCAATGGACTGGTGCCACCCGGGAACAGTGCATCCGGAAACCACGGCACGATCATCAGAAAGAAAGTCACCCCGTAACTCCAGCGGAGCGCCGATTCAGTGCTGCGTGTCCATGTACCGACAAGCAGTCCGATGACAATCAACTGCAGGCAGATCACAAGCATCATTCCGTACATTCGTACGATGTCTTCCTGCAACGAAAGACCACCCATCAGATAGCCGCAGGCCACAGCCGGCAGTGTGGAGGCCAGGAGCAGCACCACAAATCCCAGCATTGCCAGAACCTTGCCGAAGTAGATCGAGCTGCGGGAGAGTGGCGAGTTGAGCAGTAGTTCGAGTGTGCGCCGACGAACTTCCCGAACCAGCAACGTCGACGGGAAGACAGGGACTACCAGCACGGCGGCGGAGAACATCGCCCAGGTGACCCACCGGAAGACATCGCGACCACGTGTTCCGTCGAGGTCCGTGATGCTGGTGGATGGCCACTTGAGCAGAACGAGTACCGAAGACGCAACAGCCACGGCAATGAGAATGCCGAGTACGCGGGTACTGCGCAGCATGGCGAGCAGTTCGCGACCAAGGATGACCATGACTCCATTCATCTGTTCACCTCCTGAGCATCCGCAGAGTTGCGTTCGGCTTCTGCCTCACGTGCGGCAGTTACGAATGCTTCTTCGAGGTCCCCGGCGATCTCGCGGAATTGCCCGACGGGCACGCCGGATATCACCAGTTGCTTCAGAATCTCGCCCAGCTTTTCGTCGTCCGCACTCGTGCGGCAGCGAATGGTGGCTTCGGTTTCGGATACCGTGACATCGGAATCCTCGGTAAGCAGACCGCGGATCTGGTTTCCCGTTGCTTCAATTCCCTGCGCGTTGAGCAGCTGCACTTCGATGGTGCGCCGCTGGGACAGCTGACGCGTCACTTCCTGCAGGCTGCCCATGGCTCGGAGTCGTCCGCCGGCAACGATCGCAACCTGATCACAGATACGGGAGAGTTCCGGCAGAATGTGGCTGGTGACGATCAATGTGCGACCTTCGCCGGCCAGCCGCAGGAGGATTTCACGCATCTCAATTCGCGCTTCCGGGTCGAGTCCGTTCGCGGGTTCATCGAGGATCAGTACTTCCGGTGCGTGCAGTAGTGTCCGAGCGATACCGACACGCTGCTGCATCCCGTGGCTGAGGCTTTCGACGTAGCGGTCCTGCATCCAGACTGCATTAAATCGTTGAGCAACAGCCCCCGATAATGCTCAGCGAGCCTG
>JALQUR010000367.1 GCA_023260695.1 Planctomycetaceae bacterium | reverse complement strand
GCCAGTCTCGCCTTATCTTCTTCCGCTTTGGCCAGTCGGCTGGCCTCCTGTGCGCGGGCATAATTTTCCTCTGCTTTGCGGCGCTGCTCCTCTGTAGCCTCCTTTTCCCGCTCCACCTGTACCAAGGCATCTTTGGCTCTTTTTTCTGTTTCTGGGCTTTGGCGGCGCGTTTGGTTCGGTTGCAAATACCTGTCATCTGGCCGGTTTGCTCACAGGAATGCTGATTGGGGCCAGGAAGCACATCATCAGAACCATGACCCGTTAGGAATCCGCTGACTGCTCGGGGAGAACACCAGTGAATCGCGAACAGAATCTGGCATTACTGAACGAATATGTGAGCAATCCGGGGCTGCAGCGGCACATGTTTGCAGTCGAGGCAGCGGTCGCAGCGTATGCGGAAAAGTATGGTGAAGATGTGCAGAAATGGTCGACAGTCGGCCTGCTCCACGATTTCGATTACGAGCGGTGGCCGGACCCGCCGGATCATCCACTGCAGGGTTCACAAATCCTCCGCGAACGTGGTTATCCGGAAGATGTGATTTATGCCATTCTTTCCCATGCAGACTATCTCAGCGATCGTTATCCGCGGGTCTCGCTCCTGGACAGGACACTCTATGCCTGCGATGAATTATCTGGCTTCATCGTCGCCTGCGCGCTGATGCGACCGGGACGACTGTCCGGAATGACGGCTTCCAGTGTTCGCAAGAAAATGAAGCAGGCTTCGTTTGCTGCCGCAGTCAGTCGCGCAGACATCATCAACGGGGCTGAGGATCTGGGTCTTGATCTGAATGAGCATATCACCTTTGTGATCTCGGCGCTGCAGCCACTCGCTGCGGAACTGGATCTGTTGCCACAGGAAATCTGACTCCGTCTCTGTAATCAAGACGACAGAAAACTCCAACGTCCAGCCTGAGGTGCGGTGTGCAACGACTGCGAGTCATGTTTGCCATTGGTGCGATGTACGGAGGTGGCTCCGAACGGCAGATCATCCAGTTGCTGAAGCACCTGGACCGCACTCGGTTTGAACCACATCTTTATCTGGTCAGTCGCACGGGACCGCTGCTGTCACAGATCCCTGAGGACGTTCCTGTGCACGTCTTCAGTGAACGTTCCGGTGACGCCCGCATTTATGTACCGGGTCTGAACTATCGTCGCCGCATCGCCGACTATGCAGCCTGCCTGAAGCAGACGGGGTGCCATGTCAGCTATGATCGAACTTTTCTGATGACGTTGACTGCAGCTGCGGGGGCAGAGCTGGCTGGAGTTCCAGCAGTGTCAACAGTCGTGACGGACCCGGAACGTGGTTTTGCCCCTGTGGCCGGGCGTTTTCAGAACCTGAAACGGCGTCGACTCAGCCGACTCTACAACAGCATGGCCCAGGTGCTGGCGGTATCTGACGGCGCACGAGATGCGGCAATCCGGTTCTATGGCATCCGGCATGACAGAATCCGCACACACCGAAACGGTGTTGATGTGGCGTTCATTCAGGAACAGCGAACACAGCAGATTGAGAATGACTGGTGGACTGCTGCATGTCGCACAGCAGGCAGTCGAGTTCTGCGCGTGGTCAGTGCAGGCCGACTCAATCATGACAAGGGGTTCCACCTGCTGGTTGAAGCAGCAGCAGAACTGACCGCACAAGAACCTCAGCTGGACCTGCGAATCGCTATTCTTGGTGAGGGCGAAAATCGTACCGGGCTGATGAATCAGATCCGGTCAAAGAATCTTACCGAACAGATTCAGCTGCCGGGATTTCAGAAAAACGCCGCAGCGTGGTACGGTTCGGCCGATCTGTTTGTGCTGCCATCTCTGGTTGAGGGGATGCCAAATGTACTGCTCGAGGCCATGGCCAGCGGTACAGCAGTAATCGCCGCAGATTGTCCATCAGGACCCCGGGAAATCCTCGATCACGGTCGACTTGGTACGCTGGTGCCGGTGAATGATGCAGCGGCGCTGTGTGTTGCCATGCAGACAGCGGAGGCAGATCGGGAAAGGCTTCAACGAACGGCGGAGTCTGCTCGAGACACTGTTCAGGCAGACTGGACGGTTCAGAAAGCGGCGGCAGAACTGGAAGAGATTCTTGCAGTTGCTGCTGGCGGACATGGCGGAATCGGAAAAAGGGCACGCTGATCGGTATCACAACAGGCATTGTCACCCGGAATTGGCTAGAGTGGCAGAAGTGTGGCCAGCATTTCCGCAGTTGCTGCTGTGGGTGTCCCTTCTGTCAGTGAAGAATTGCATATGATTATTCGCAAGGAATACAAATTCTACGCGGCTCACCGGAACGAAACTCTGCAGGACAAGTGCAGCAATCTTCACGGGCATCGGTATGGACTGCGGTGCCATTTTGAAGTTGAACGCGACGACGATGGCATCAGCACGCTGTTTGGCGAATTCGATGAGAAGATTGAGCCGTGGCTGAAGAACAATTACGACCACGGGATGCTCATCAATCGCAGTGATCCGCTGTACGAGGCTCTTCAGGACTACTGTCGTCGTACAGGCGAGTCCTTTCGATTCAAGGTGTTTGACGGCCCGACCTGTGTGGAGAACCTGGCGTGGCTGATGTTCACGGAAATCACCGAAATGGGTTTCCGGCTGGCATACATCGAGGTCCAGGAAACAGACACATCCGTCGTCACATATACCCGGGAAGACTGGATTCAGGACAGTCGCTACTTTGCTGAAACCAGGTCTGACAGCGCACCCGGCATCGCTGCTGAATAAGTGGGCCATCGCGTCTGCAGCGACATACCGGCAGATCAGTCGACGAATACGAATTCGTTCATGTTGAGCATGATTCTGGTGAGCGCCGGCAGTCCATGTGTGCCAGCGTAGTCCAGCAACGCCGCAGATTCTGCTGCATCTGGATCTCTGCCACAGACCAGACGAAAACCGTATCTGACCTGGCCCTCCAGGTTGTTCTCAGCCTCGCGAAGACGCTGAGCGAATCGTTCAGACATCGTCAGACAGAACGGGTTGTTCAGCAGACTGAGTGCCTGCAGCGCGGTGAGCGTTTCATGCCTTCTGGGAGTACTCTGGGAAGAATCCGCGCAGTCCAGAGTTGTCATGAACGGGTCTGGCTGGGAACGGACGATGAAGCGATAAATACTGCGGCGATGTGAAGCGGGATCCGAGGGATCGAACTTGAAGTATTCGTAGTGCGGTGAGTGAGCGGTCTTTTCCAGTTCGAACAGGTAGAAACCGGGCCCACCCATCTGCGTGTTGAGACAACCGCTGACGCTGAGCATCGCGTCCCGCAACTCCTCAGCGGAAAGCTTGCGACGGCTCATTCGCCACAGAAATCTGTTCTGCTGATCCACCTGTGCAGGTTCTTCGCGGTCCGCGGACGATTGCTGCCAGGTGCTGCTGAGCAGAATCAGGCGGTGCATTTTTTTGAAGGATCCGCCGCCGCGAAGGAACTCCTGCGCAAGCCAGTCGAGGAGTTCCGGATGCGTGGGCAGCTGGCCCATCCGCCCAAAGTCATTGGGAGAATCCACAATCCCCTGACCAAAATGATACTGCCAGATCCGATTGACGACTGAACGCCAGGTCAGCGGGTGATTCTCGTCGATCAGCCATTTCGCCAGCGCCGCTCGCCGATCAGCTTCTGCGTGATCTTCCGGAAGTGAAAACAACCAGTTGTCATCAGCAGTCAGCGGGACAGTTCCGGGAAAGGCCTGCTCACGAGGCTGCGTTTCGTTGCCGCGATGCAGAACGTGAACAGTTCTGGGAACACCTGCTGTGGGAATAAAGTTGCCCTGTCTGGCGAAGTGGGTTGCTGCGGCATAGACCATCTGCCCGGCTGGCAGCGCGGCCAGTTCATCAGTTGTCTGCTTCTGTCGGCTTTGCAGATCGCTCCGCAGTTTCTGGCGGTCAGCAGTCCAGAGTTTGTTCTGCAGAGCCTGCTGTTCGGCCTCCGCAGTTCGCAGTTGCTGAGCAGCGAGCGGATCTGCTGCTGACGGCCAGATACCATCTGTCAGATTGCTCTTCCGCCAGCGGACAGGTGCCTCGATGGTGTCCAGAGCCGTAACGGCGCAACCTCTGGCAAGGTTTTCACCTGCCGCATTCAGGGCACGAACTTCTGACAGAGCAAAGTTGTAGTCGTTTGACCGAGTGGCCAGTGTGACGGCTGTCACTCGGATGAATCGCACAGGCTTATTGACCTCGGCAGAGACGGCGGCGAGTCCGGGATTCGCAAAGGTCTGCCCTGTGTAATCCAGTACGGTGCTGTACTCGGGTTCCCCCGCCGCATCTGCGGCCACGTCAACACGAAAACGCAGCGGAAATCCAAAGCCCGCTCCGATCTGCGCGTAATCATCATAGCAGGGATGCAGCTGGATCTGCTGCAGGTTCTGGTCACGACCAAGATCCACGGTGATCCACTTTTCCCTGTCGGGACTGGATTCAATCTGACTGTGGTATCCGTATTCAGGCTGCAGATCAGCCGGCACAGCAAGTGGCTTCAGTTTTGCAACCAGTTCCTGCAGACGCTGCAATTCTTCCCCGCCTGCATCGCGAACTTCGGTGTCCAGCTGAGCAAGATCGGCAGCAAGTTCATCACGGGACTGCTGTAGTTCTGTGCGCCGCCGCTCAATTTCCGGGTCCGTATCGAACGGTCGTTCCGCACGATCAACGGCGGCAAAGACGGACTGCAGGGCGTAATAGTGCTGCTGGGTAATCGGGTCGAATTTGTGGTGATGACATCTGGCGCACTGAACGGTCAGGCTGCAGAAGGTGTTAAGAGTGCTGCTGACCATGTCGTCGCGGTCGAGATTACGAGCGACCTTGCCGTCGATCTTCGATTCTGGCACTTCAACATGACCAATGAAATCCCACGGTCCGGCAGCAATGAAGCCAAGCCCCAGAATTCCGTCCGGCTCACCCGGAAACAGCACGTCACCGGCAATCTGTTCCTGGACAAACCGGGCATACGGCTTATCGTCGTTGAACGAGCGAATGACGTAGTCCCGATAGGGCCAGGCATTCGGACGCAGCTTATCCTTGTCATATCCGCAGGTGTCCGCATAGCGAACAACATCCAGCCAGTGCCGCGCCCAGCGTTCCCCGTACTGTGGTGAATTGAGCCATTTGTCGACCAGCTTCTCCCACGCAGCGGGATCCTGATCCGCGACGAAGGCGGCCACGTCGCGGGGATCTGGCGGCAGTCCGAGCAGATCGAAACTAAGCCGCCTGATCAGAGTGGTACGGTCAGCTCGAGCGGAAGGCTGCAGACCCTGTTGCTGCAGCTTGTCAAGGATGAACGCGTCAATCGGTGTCTGAACCCAGCTTGCCGATTCCCCGTTGACTGCAGGAATCCGGGGAGTGGACAGAGGCTTCAGCGACCACCAGTTGAAGTCATCGACGACGGGTGCCTTCAGCTCAAAAGTCGCTGGTGTTTCCGCACCCTGTTCTATCCAGGTGCGGAGCAGTTTCAGTTCTTCGGCAGAAAGAGGGGCACCATCGGGCGGCATTGCCGCGGGCTGGTCGCCATCCGGAGTCACGACCGCAAGCAGGGTACTGCTGTCTGGTACGCCCGGAGTAACCACCATGGAATCGCGAAACTCCTCTGCGGTCTGCAGTGAAAAATCACCCTTCCTGTCGGTGCTGTTGTGACAGCGCAAACACTTCTGTTCCAGTAGTGGAGCGATACCGGTTGCAAACGGATCGTCCGCGTCAGCGTATGCCAGCGAGAGCACAATCAGAGGTGGCAGGAGCAGAAGGCGGAACACAGACATGTTACATCCCGTCCGATGAGAATTCGAAGACAGCCTGGATCAGAGGACCGCTGAGTCGTCATACAGCAGCCAGAGATCATAACCGATCCGCTGGGAATCCGGTTGTGTTTTTGGCTGACGTAAAAAAACGAAGCCTGCGAAACAGTCTGCCTGTGATTGAGATCCGGTGCTGCGTCAACCCCTGCTGCCCGCCTTTTCAGGGACCAATTTCGAGGGACCGATTTCCTCTGTTTTTCCTTTGAGATCAGCGTTTACATGTGGCAGCTGATCTTACACAGTACCGTTCGGCAACGGGAACGCTCAGCAGAATGCACTCGGCAGGTGCAGTTGCGATCCACGGAAGGTTGCTGATTCCAAAAGACCGCGGCAGCCCGACGGGTTGCCTTCCCGGAAGACTTCATGGACGTTCATCTCAATCGTGTGCAGCCTGGGGCAGGAATGCCCACCGTTGTGCTTTCCCGTGAATTGCGCAGCAGTAATTCCGAACAACTGCTGGAAGAGATCGAACAGCTGCACCACGCAGGCATCTTTTCCGTTTCCATTCGCCGGCAGCAGGTCAGTCGCATCGGACAGGAAAAACTCAGCTACCTGCTCGAGGATGCCGGGATCAGTGTAAGCAGCCTGGGTTATTGCGGCGGATTCACCGGCACACTTGGAATGAGCTTTGACGCTGCAATGCTGGATACTTCGCGTGCAGTGGATGAAGCGCTGCAGCTGAAGGCACGATCTCTGATTATCCTTCCCGGCGCTCGCGGCAATCACACCTGGAAACACTCCCAGAAGTCTGTCCGAATAGGTCTGCAGAGTGCGATCAGCCACGCCGGAGCCGCATCGCTGCAGTTTCTTGTTCCGACAGAAAGCCTGCTCGACAACAATCGTGATGGACTTACGGTACCAGGCGAAATCCTGCAGTGGCTGGATCAGAATACCAGCAGCAGAGTGCAGTCGTTGATCGTGATTCGTGGTCGCGGCAGCCGCCGCCAGCTGCCTGCCAACTGGCAGCGTTCGTTACTGAACGGTGCCAGTCTGAGAATCTGCAGCCGATCAGATACTTATGTCTGGAACCGCCGACTGCTGGGAAGAATGGTCAGCGTGATCTCGGCTGGCCAGCACCCCGGCAAAGTTTCATGAAAAAACGTCACGCATTCACAACCATCCCGGAAACGTTCGCTGAGCCACTGCAGATCTGCTCACGGTCTGGCTGCGTCGCGATCATCAGCTGACGATGACCTCCGCTTCTGTTTCAGCAGTGAGTCGAGCAAGGGGAGCAGAAGATTCCCCGAGCTTTCTGTTCCCGATCCACGCAGGAACGGCAGAACACCGGCAGGATTGTCCATCAGTTTCTCTACCGAGAAATCGCCCGCCCTGCGCAGCACGCCTGACTGGCTCGCAAGTGAAATCTGCGGGCTGGAAATCGTCCCGGAAACCTGCAGCGGCAGGCGGGAGCCGGGAAGCAGTGCGGAGAAATCTCTGCCTGTCCCCGAAAGATCGACGTTCAGCTGCATATCCAGCGAAAGATCAAACCGCAGTGAGCCAGTGGAGTCGATCTGCAATTCGGGGCTGACGCTCGGGAGCATGAATCCCGAACTTCGGTGGAAGATCTCCTGCTCACGAATCTCAAAATCGACGGCGGAATCATGCAACACGGTGAGGTGCATCGTCTCGGGAGCCTGCAGCCCCAGCAGTCCGGAAAACACACTGATCTGCTGCAACATTTTCTGATCAGGCGTGGCCGACAGCTCATGGAAAACCGCCTGCCCGCTGATGGGCCATGGGCTGGCATTTTCATGTTCGAGCGAAAACCGAATCTCCTCAAGTCCAACAGAAGCGGAACCGTGCATCTGCGTGGTGCTGGCGAGCACCGGGGCGATCAGTGTCAGATTCTGAACCGCCGCCTGTTCGTCGAGGGACGCGTGGTCCATCAGCAGACAGGGATCGATCAGCAGTTCGCGTCCCGATTCTGCAGTACGAAGAATCCTTCCCGTCACGTTGAAATGATCGAAATCGATCAATGGATGCTCACGTGAAGAAACCAGCAGGCGCAGTCGCGAATCGCGGACTTCAAATTCTCCGGTGAGCCCATCAGTGTTGCCTGAGCTGAAGTCGGGCCACTCGTCTTCAGAATCGAGATGAATCGTCAGGCTGGCGTTCTGCAGCGTGAGCTTTCCAAAACTGGCGGCACCCAGCAGATAGTGCAGCAGTCCGTGTGAGGCACTGCAGCGTCGAATCAGACAGTTGACCCCTCCGGTGCTGGACTGAATCACAACGTTTTCAAAGTCCAGCGGTGTCAGCCACCCTCCGGTTGCCGCAGCGGCGGACATCGAGAACAGAGTACCGGGGACCGCAGCCTTCAGAACCTGGTTTCTGAGTGGTGTCTTCAGAAGCAGTTGCGGGGCCGCCGCCAGCAGCAGTGCGACGACGAGGGAAAATACGGAAAACCGTCGCAGAAAGCGGACTGGAACTGGTCGAGCTGACGCAGAGGTCTCGGGGCTTTGGGCGGGTAGTGAGTTATGCTTGTCCGGCATCTGGAGGATTCTGCAGGTGTTCCGGATTTATCGGAAGGTGGCTCTGAACTGGTTCAGCATAGTACACCTCGCGGTGGCGGACAGGTCCTCGGAGGAAAAAGATTGTCAAGGAGGTGAAGAAATCCCGTGCGGCTGTCGTGTGCCGACTGCCGGGCAGCAGTGAACAGAGCTCGGTCGCCACGACTCTGCGAAGCCAACGTGCATTCTTCGGGCAAAAAAAACCGGGATAGCGGATAGCTATCCCGGCTCTCAGATCGAGCAGATGCTGCAGGCAGCCAATCGCCGTCTGCTCAGAACTCTCCCACCACTTCACCGTCATCAGGTGTGCACAGGCGTCGCAGCACCTGGGTATCAATGTTCTCTGACAGGA
>JALQUR010000348.1 GCA_023260695.1 Planctomycetaceae bacterium | reverse complement strand
ATGCTTAGTTTGCTTCAAGTTGCCAGCCATCGTGGGGATCATCCTGCATGCTGTGTTTACAATTCCGCTGAGATACCATCCGGGCAATTCCTGCCGCCAGAAAATCTGACCAATTGAGATACAGCGGCACGCGTCAGCCGGGTGCTGCCTTTCGTGTGCTGTTCTGTGCCGCCCTGCCCTGTCCGCAGCTGGGGAGCCCCCCCGCTACAGGTCCGCTACAGGTCAAACTCCCAGAATTCCAGCTGCCGATCATGTCGTCGGCGATCTGCTGCGGTCGGCACAGTCGGCAGGTTGTCTGCGTCCCGGATCCAGTCAAAGGCCGAATGCTGCAGCACGTCAGACGCGGATTGCGGACGCTGATCCATGGCAATCAGACGTAACAACAATTCACACAGATCTGCCGCAATGGGGTAGTCCTGCAGCCCGCTGTCCACCAGTTGCTGTCGAGCCTCAGCACTTTCTGTCAGCGGTGTCTGCTGCAGTGGATTCCGGCCGCTGCACAACTCCACAAAAGTGATTCCCAACGAGTACAGGTCGCACTGTGGTGTCAGTGCCGCGCCATGCAGAATTTCCGGGGCACAATACCGCAGCGTCCGCCGCCACAGATCCGGATGGGGACCAGGAACAGCACTGGTCGCCGCCACGGAAAAATCACAAAGCCGAATGGAGTGATCCCTGGCCAGCAGCAGGTGATCCGGATTCACCTGACCATGAACGATCCCCAGTCCATGCAGACGGTCCAGACACTGCAGACTGCGATACAACAGCAGCAGCGTTTGTGAAGGTCCCGGACATTCCCGCTGCACGAACGCGCGCAGACTGCCCCCCGGTGCCGCCTGAGTCAGCAGCAGACAATCGCCGCCAAAATCGGATTCCAGAGCAACGGCTGCATCTGCCGCAGCAGCACTTGTGAGGCAGTGCGTCTCATGCTTGCGCCACGATTCCACATCGTCTGCCCCGCCGTTCAGTACCTGCCCGTCAAAAAATTCGCCCTGCATGCTGGCCACAGGGAAACTTCGCCGCCCGGCGAAACCGGGAAATTCTCCCAGCAAATCAAGGCCACAGGCTGGCTCGCTTCCGTGCTGCGGCAGCAGCAGCGGCAGCGGAAACGAAGATTCCCCACGCAGCCGAAAACCATGCAACAAACAATATAAGGCATTAAGATCGACGGTCCGAGCGGCATACATCACAGCCGCAAGATTGTCGACGGTGAACCGTTCACGCCGCATCAACCGGGTCAACTGATAAAAGCCGGTGGCGGCACCGGTATTCGACTGATCGCACCCGACATCCGTAGCCAGCAGTTCAACCAGCGTCTCCCAGATCTGCTGGGCATACTCCGACGCCTTGTGGTATTCCAGAAACCGCCAGCCGATTGCGCCGGCACGCCGTGCCACCCACGCATCCGACTCGCAATCATCAACATGCGGCAACTGATTCGCTGAGATCGCTCTCCACTGTGACTTGCCCATCTCCCGGACGCCTCGACCGGCGATCAGATCAAAATCCAGGACCAGATCGTCGAAGATGATGTCTTCATTATCCGGATCGTCATCGGAATCCATCGCAACCCGTCCCATCCCTTCAGCGGTGAGCTATCTCCGACTCACAGCAGGAACACACTTCAGAGCCATCCTGGGAGGTTATTCTTGCCAGAAGATCCATGATGTCCATTGGAAACTACGAAGATGCCACCAGTGCAATCGCCGGCAGGCGATCCCGCCTGCCTGTGCGGGAGTGACCTGTGCGGCGGGGCAGACTTGTCGCGCTGAGTCAGATTCCTGAGGCGTTAGCTGGACTTCCAT
>JALQUR010000347.1 GCA_023260695.1 Planctomycetaceae bacterium | reverse complement strand
ACGTTCAACGAGTTCTCGGGGACGATCCTCACGGCCGCGGACCCGCTGGGGTCGTCGGCGACACTGACGGTCGATCTCGGCTCGATCGATACCCGCAACGCGGACCGTGATGCGCATCTGCGCAGCACCGTGGAGCGGACTGCGAAAGGACTGTAGCGGTTGCGTTCCACCGCGAGCCCGACCACCCGCGGAAAATGGTCTTCGCTGAGACCCTTGTAGTTGCAGCGCGCGAACTGGAAACCCGCAATGCTTGCAGGCATGATCAGCCTGTTCGCTGGCGGTTGTTCTGATTTCGATGCATCGTTCTCCATCAGCGACAAGACGCGATCCCTGGCTCCCGAAGCACAAAACGGAATCGGTGACGCCGCGCCTGGGGTCATCCCGCTCACAGAACAGAAGTTTGGCACGCCTCAGTCTCTGAATGCCTGGCTCAAACTGCCAGTGAACTGGGGTGGAACAAGCGTCGCTGTCGTCTCCGTGTCAGCAGAGTCTTCGTCTGTTGTTGTTGAACCGGCTGCGGAGGACGCGTCTCTCCCCGATCAGGTCGCTTCGCTGCTTACAGCAGATGGAAAGCTTGTCGCGGTCGAATCGTGGAATGCGGAAACGGGTGAAGCAGTGCTGGCCGCATCAGACGTAGAGTTCGCTGCCGGACAGACCTGCACTCTTGATGCAGGATCAGTGTTGCAGTCAGGTCGCGTCTCCTACATGCGGCACTGCAGTCATTGCCACGGGACTGCCGGTGACGGTAACGGCCCGACTGCTCAGTACCTCAATCCGCGTCCGCGGGATTACCGTCACGGTGTCTTCAAATTCACCTCCACCAACGATCTGTCTCGTGCCAGCCGCGATGACCTCACGCGAATCCTGCGTTATGGAATTCCGGGAACATACATGCCCTCCTTTCTTCTGATGGAAGACGAAGAGATGCATGCGATTATCGAGTACGTTCGCTTCCTGGCGATGCGGGGCGAGTTTGAACGGAAACTCGTGGTGGAGCTGTCTGCAGACTACAGCAGTGACGCGATGACCAGTCGCATTGAAGGCGGAGAAACACGTGATGAGATTATCGCGGAACTCACCGAATTTCTCACCCAGGACATGGCAGACTCCGTGGAACTGGCCGGTGATGACCTGAAGGAAATCTGGGAGGGTGCGGATTCTGACGAGGCGAAGGTGGTGCCTGAGGTACCCCGAGTTCCGGATTCCCCGGAGTCACGCCGTCTGGGACGCGAACTTTATCTCAGCAAGACGCTCAACTGCGCCGACTGTCACGGGATCGACGGTGCCGGCAATGGGCCACAGACGATGGCATTTGAAAAGAATCCGATTACGAACGAGTTGTATGAGGAAGCGGGACTGCACGACGTCTGGGACAACCTGAACCAGCCTCGAAATCTGCAGTCCGGGATCTTCCGAGGCGGACGACGTCCGATTGACATCTTCTGCCGAATTTATTCCGGCATCAAAGGTTCTCGAATGCCGTCCTTCAAGAATACGCCTCACGAAGACATCTGGCACATTGTGAATTACGTATTGAGTGTTCCGTTCGAATCCGAACCGGGAGCATCCGGTGAATTGGCGTCAACGGCGGAAGCTGGTGCGGCAGAGGCGGGCGACTGAAGCAGCCGGTATCTGCGTTTGAACGACAACATCCCTGGCCGGCGGACCCGGCAACTGGAGTAATACAACGATGAATCTCTCCGTGCTGCTCATCTGGGCTCTGAGACTCATTTCGGTCAGCCTGGCCTTTTACGAATGGGTCGGCGGGCCAATGTTCAATTCGGTAAATCCAGACTCAGTATTGCCGCTGATGTCGGACAAGGTGACTGGTGCCGGTGTGCTGGCGCTGATCTTTGCCGCGATGACCTTTAGCAGCAGCGAAAAACGATTCTGGGCCCTGTTTTTCTGGTTCTGGCCACTCGTGGCACTTCATGCCTGCGTGATTGCTCCAGGACACGGATGGTGGTTCCCCGGCAAGGCATTGTCTTCCGTAGGGCACCAGATCGACGGCCTGTTCTATCTCATCCTGATCATCGTCACCGTGACTTTTGTGGCTACGGAATTCGCACTGGGTTATGCACTCTGGAAGGGTGCCAATCGCAGTGATACTGACAAGGTGTGGTTCTCCCATGGCAGCCATCGTCTGGAGATTCTCTGGACGATTGCTCCTTCATTCATCCTTGTCTTCATTTCCATGGCTCAGCTGGATGTGGTGGCCGATATCCGAGTGCTCAACCGCTTCCCCGAGGATACTAAGGGTGGCGCCGCGGCTGAAGTGATGGCCCGCCAGTTCGAATGGCGGATTCGCTATCCGAAGCCGGGTACTCGACTGGCCACAACACCACAGCCGGGTGACCTGTATTACGTCAATGAACTGCATGTTCCGGCAACAGTCCCGACGATGGTCAATCTGCGAACACAGGATGTTCAGCACTCCTTCTTTATTCCTCGTCTGCGAGTGAAGCAGGACGCCGTTCCGGGACTGATCATTCCGGTGTGGTTCGACGCTGAAGAAGCTGGCGAGTATGAGTTGCTGTGTGCGGAGTTGTGTGGCTGGGGACATTACAAGATGAAGGCTCGCATCATCGCCGAAACTCCGGCTGCCGTGGCTGCCTACATGGAGCAGCTTCAGGCTGAACAGGATGAAGACGGCGTTGATGAAGATCAGGACTGACAGCAGCTTGTGCTTGTTGGTTCACACGATGTCATTGCAGGCAAATCAAGAAAAATTTCTGTAGTACGCCTGGCCATCCGGCCAGCGACTGTTTTGAACAGAAAACAGGTGGATCGAACCCATGGCAACAGTAACACCAGCACTGGATTCCGCTGATCATTCGCATGATCATGATCATGCCCACGGACACCATGAGCAGACCTTCAT
>JALQUR010000339.1 GCA_023260695.1 Planctomycetaceae bacterium | reverse complement strand
TTGATTCATGACCGGTCTGCCAATTCTTGACCAGCATGGTGAAGGCCACGGCCATCATCACCCAGTCACTGCCGATCCCGGAGCAGCTGTGCGGCGTCTTCCCCGCTGGCTCAAGCGCCCCCTGCCGCAGCCCGGCATGGCCTACACCAGCGACGTGATTGCGGACCTGAAACTGGAAACAGTCTGTGAAAGTGCTCGCTGTCCAAATCGCACGGAATGCTGGTCCACAAAGACCGCCACCTTCATGATCGGCGGCAATGTCTGTACTCGACCCTGTGGATTCTGTTCCGTGCCCAAAGGCAAGACCGAAGAACTCGAACTGGACGAACCTGAGCGCGTTGCGGAGGCAGCAGAACGACTTGGGCTGCGTTACGTTGTGCTCACTTCCGTCACCCGCGATGACCTGCCGGATGGCGGTGCCGATCACTGGTACCGTACTGTCCTTGCTGTCCGCGAACGCACCGGTGCTCAGGTGGAAGTTCTGGTGCCCGACTTTCGTGGCGATCGTGCGGCCATCACCCGCGTGATTGAATCGCAGCCCGATGTTTTCAATCACAACACCGAAACCGTACCGCGTCTCTACCATCGAGTCCGCCGCAATGCCGACTACCAGCGAACACTCAATCTGCTCCAGCAGGTGCACGAAGAGGCACCGCACATTCCCACCAAAAGTGGCCTGATGCTCGGACTGGGCGAAACCCACGAAGAACTCTTCGATGTGCTCGCCGATCTCCGCGCTGTCGGCTGCAATATGCTCACCCTCGGCCAGTACCTGCAGCCCTCTCCGGAGCATCTTCCGGTCGAACGATTTCTGCCGCCGGAAGAATTTGAAGAGATCGGCAAGCTGGCGGAAAAACTGGGCTTTAGTATGGTAGCCAGCGGGCCGTTTGTTCGCAGCAGTTACCACGCCGGCGAAATGGCGGCACAGCTGTCCTGACAGCTCACCACGACGATTCCAGCCACTTCCGCGCAACAGGCCGGGCCCGTTATGCCTTCAGCTGAACAATATCTGAAACCGGAAGTCATCCGGAATATTGCTCGCCTGGATCTGCGCGCCCGATTCATCGTCGAAGGGCTGCTCTCCGGAATGCATTCCAGCCCCTTCCAGGGCTTCAGCGTCGAATTCAGTGAACATCGCCGCTACGAACCAGGAGATGATCCCCGCGATATCGACTGGCAGGTCTTTGCTCGCACCGATCGTATCTATATCAAGCGTTACCAGGCAGAAACCAACATCACCGGCTATCTGCTGATGGACCTGTCCCGCAGTATGGGATACACGTGGCGGCAGAACCTGACGAAATTTGACTACGCCATCTGTCTGGCAGCAGCAATCAGCTATCTGATGATTCATCAGCAGGATCCTGTCGGTCTGATGACCTTCGATGAAACCCTGAAAGCCAGCCTGCCCGCTCGCAGCCGCAGATCACACCTGGCCGACATCCTTTCAGTGCTGCAGCAATGTCAGCCCTCCGGCAACAGCATGATCGCCGAAAATCTGATGCGGGCAGCTTCGATGATTCGTCACCGCAGCCTGATGATGATCATGTCAGACCTGCTGTCTGATCCGGAAGAGATTCTGCAGGCGGTTCGTGCCATGCGATTTCGCGGACACGACGTGATTCTGTTCCACATCCTTGATGAAGCCGAAGTCACATTCCCGTTCTCGGGCAGTGTCGATCTGCTCGAACCCGAATCTT
>JALQUR010000151.1 GCA_023260695.1 Planctomycetaceae bacterium | reverse complement strand
TGGCAGGTAATCTGCACGAGTTCACAGACGCAAATTTTTCAGCTGAAGTTCTGGAAGCCAAAGGGCTTGTTCTGGTTGATTTCTGGGCTCCATGGTGTGGTCCGTGCATGAAATTGACTCCGACGATTGAGCAGCTGGCTGCTGAAGCGGAAGGAGTGAGCGTAGGCAAGCTGAACACAGATGAAAACATGCAGACAGCATCGTCCCTGGGAATCAGCAGCATTCCGACGGTGATCCTGTTCAAGGACGGTCAGATTGTTGATCGCAAGATCGGAATGAATCCGCTTGAGGTCTACAAGGATATGATCAGGCTTCACAGCTGATCGACAGGCACTCAAAGTGCGGTGATTGTGGTGGGGATGCAATATTCCAGGAGTGGATGATTCCCTTGCAGCGGTCACTGTTTCTTCGATCGGCCACACCGGCTGATTTGAATTCCAATGCTGTTGGAATGATGTGATCAACGCAGGTCCAGCTTCGGGGAAGGAGTCCCGGGTATGACTGAGCACGCTGACGACGAAAGTTCTGTCCGGCGGTCTGCAGAGACTGCAACCGGCCACCGGGCTGCGTCTCAGAACGATCTCGAACCCGGTGCTGCTGCAGAGCGGCCTTCCCCGGCGGCATCTTTTTCAGCTGGTGAGGCCCAGTCTGCGGCTCCTCATGCCGACTCAGTCCCGACCGTCCCGCATGCTGATGGGAGCAATCCCGACTCGCTGATACGGGTGCGGGGGAACGCCCACCCTGCAGACATGGGCCCGGCGGAGCCACCAGGCAGCCCTGCAGGAGTTGATGCATTGCAGGTTCTGCTGCAGGCGTCGGTTGCTGCGGAAACGTTGCAGAAGCAATTCCACGAGCTTAATGAAAAGCGTACGGAACTGCAGTCAGTCCGCCGCCAGCTGGACGCTGAACGGCGTGACTTTGAAGAGCGCGCGGCAGATTTCGCCTCCGAGGTTGCAAGTGCGCGTGCAGAGCAGCGGCAGTCGGTTGCCGATCAGGAACAGCGAGAGATCCGTCTTCGTCAGCAGGAAGAACAGCTGCAGCGTCAGCTGGCAGAGCTTCGCGCTGCTCAGCGTCAGCTGGCAGAGGAGCGGGTGGTACTGAAGCAGTCCGTCCGTGCGGAGCTGGACGAAGAACGCATGAAACTGGCTCAGGAGCGTGCGATTGTGCAGGCTGAGCGGAGTCGGGTCAGACAGCAGGAAGAGAGCAGTCTGGCCGAGCTGAATGACCGCGAGCAGCGTCTGCGGGAGGAAGCGGTTGCTGAGCGTCAGCGTCTGGCTGAAGAAGTGCGACAGAAGTCCGCAGCGGATCGTGCCGAGATCGCTGAGAAGCGTGAGGAACTGGAGGCTATTTTTCTGCAGCAGTCTCAGGAACTCCAGCTGCAGGCTGAAGAACTTCAGCAGCAGCGTGAGCAGTTCGGGGAGCAGGTTGAGCAGGAAGAAGAACGGCTCCGGGATGAGACTGAAAAAAAGCGTCAGGTGCTGCTTACTGAACAGAATAATCTGCAGCGACGATATCGATTCCAGTTTGAGCATCTTTCCCGGGCCCGCGAAGACCTGGAAGATGAAATGCGGCAATTCCGTCGTGAGCAGCAGTTGTTTCGCAACGAGCGGCTGAGTTTTCTGGAACAGCACCGCCTGCGTTTCCGACAGCTTGACCGCATTCGGGAACTGGTCCAGCAACGGGAACGCTCTCTCGAGCGGGAACGGCAGATACTGGATCGCACTCGTCGTTCGATGGTGGCAGACCTGCAGACTCAGGAACGCCGCAGCCTCGAGGAACGTGATGCAGTCCGACGTGATCTGGACAGCCGCGAAAACAGTATTCGCTCAAAGGAATCGTCGCTCGCGGAACTCTCAGCTCGACTGGACGATCGGACTCAGCGTCTGGGACGGCTGCGTGCTGAGCTCGATCAGACGCAGGCGGAAACGCTGGAGCAGCGGCTGGTGCTCGAGGAAGCTCGGGCAGCGATGGTGAGCGATGCTCAGTCTCCCGAACTTGCTCGCGCACGCATCGAACAGGCGCGACAGGATGTCCATCTGCATTTTGAACGCCTGCGATCACAGCTGTTTGCGGAGCGGGACAAGCTGGATGCGGCAGCGGAGGATCTGGCTGAGCGACAACGACAGTTTCGACAGGATCGCGCAGATCTGGAAGTGTATTTCCGCAGTCGCGATGAAGAACTCAACTTGCGCTGCAGCGATTCCGCGGTGGACGAGCAGGCTCGGCACGCCGAAAAGCTGGAACAGCGACTGCATCAGCTACAGGAAACGTGGCAGCGAGAGCGCATGGAAGCGGAGCGGACGATTCGTACGCTGCTGGCTCAGCTGGATGAACTGGAAACAGGCCGAGCAAAAACGGCTGAGGAAGACGGTTCCGGAAGCGGTCGCGACGCTGCCTGAATACCATCGGGGGCGGTCCTTGTTGAGACTGAGGGGCTCATCACAACGGTGGGCCATCGCAGTGGCCGGGGAAGCTGCTGCAGAATGCCCCGTGAACGGCTGGTGTCATGTCAGCCCTGGCATGTGATCTCTGCTGTGTGTGGCGCAAACAGGATGATCAGTTCCCGGGCTCAAAGCGTCGGAGCGATGCGGTGACAACGAATGACAGCCGCAGCAGTGGAGTCCACCGGCAGCAGTCTCTGCGACAGGTCGCGTACCGTGGCAAGTCGTGAACTGTGGCAAGTTGCAAACCGGGGCGGGCTGCGGTCCCGCCCGGGGCGCAGCCCACTGGAGATCAAATCAGCCGGGGACTGCTGCATGTGTCGCGTGATGCTGCTGGCACAAGTGCGGGCAAAACTGTGCAGTTGACACTGTACAGTTGGCACTGTGCAGCTGAACGTGTGCAGCTGAACGTGTACAGTTGAACGTGTACAGTTGGCACTGTGAGTTGAATCTGTGCGGGCAGATTCGTGCTGGTGCCTGCTGAAAGGCCTCAGGACAGCTTGACGTGCTTTCTTTTCAGACGTCGTGCCTTGGAACTGGCCGGACGACGGCCGTGATTGGCTTTGTTGA
>JALQUR010000044.1 GCA_023260695.1 Planctomycetaceae bacterium | reverse complement strand
AGATGATATACAGCGGCTCATCACGGCGTGTTCCCCGTCCATCCATCAGCTCCGCCGGATTCAGGCGATCGAGCGGCTTCAGCAGCGCACCAACGGCGTGCACTTCGTAAAACTCCTTCGCGCTTCTGACATCAATCAGATCGAAGCCGCCTGCGGCACTGAGCGGAACCATTTCTTCCACTGAAATTCGCCTGACCATCAGTTCCGCTCCGCTTGCCCTTCAGTAAACCTGCCGGCTGCTGCAGCCCTCAGATCGAAAAGTCGGTAGTGCGACCGAGGATTCGATCCACCAGATCCTGAGGCATGTCCACTGCCGGAGCACGTTCCGGATCCATGTCCGTCGGATTAATGCCACAGTACACGCTCCACGGTCCCAGATGTCGCCAGCGACCGGCTCGCTTCGGCTCCGTCGGCAGCACCGGAGTCGTGCAGCGGTTACAGCCGATGGTAGAGAAGCCCTGATCATGCAGAGGATTCAGAATTACCGAATTTGCCGCAATGTACTCCTGCATCTGCTCGTCTGAAAAGTTCGCGAGCACATTTACGCGGAGCAGATTCAGTCGCGTATCCACGGACAGAATCGGGCAGGTTCCCCGGCGTCCGCCGTCAGCTCGTCGCAGGCTTCCGATGAGCGCATCGTAATCCCCCTTCACGGCATCCAGCGGAACGTTCTTGCGAAGCTCGCAACACTGCTTCTGCCCATCCGTAGTGAGGTACAGAATACCCAGTTGCTCCGTCTGCTGCTGCATCGTCAGTGCCGGCTGCAGCGTACGGATTGTGAGTCCATATTCGCTGCTGAGTCGATCGCGAGTATCGAGCGTTTCCTGAAACAGCACTCCGGTATCAACAAAGACAACGGGCATTGGCGAGGGCATGCCGCTGATCATGTGGCAGATCACATTGCCCGCCAGCTGCATGGAAGACATCGCCGCAATCCGGTCACCAAACACATCCACAGCCCACGCCAGCAGTTCCTGGGGAGTCCGCTGATTGAAGGTATTGTTAAGGTCAACCAGATCCGCCTGGCTCAGTCGTGCCATTGCACTCATCTTCTTCCGCTGGGAATTGTGTCCTGTCGAGGACGCCCCGATCACTGCCCCGTACGCACTCGGGAAAACTGCGTTGTTCCATTCACTGTGACCGCGTTGTGCCAGATCCGAAGCCGGGTCGGCTGATCGCACACAAGACTGCCTGCCACTGCACTCTGTTCCGGATCAAATCACGCACGGATGTATTCTGCCGGGTGACAATTTCGACCTGGAACCAGTCAGGACGCTGCAATTACGCAGACTTTCCGTAATTCGAACCGTGAATGACAGCGACTTTGGATGTTTTCCAGAGAGATGGAATTGCCTGAGGCACAACTTCCGGCGGGCGAAAACCTGCAGAGATCTGTCGCATATTTGCGGCAATTATCGCCGAATCGCAGCGGCACGCCGCTCCGGATGATTCAGGTTTCGCTCGCAAACAGCGATCGCTGAGTTCGCTCAACCTGAGGCTGCAGCTTTCTCAGAATCATCCCCGCTGTCGCCTGACCGCTCAGAAATGCAGCCTCCACAGAGCATATGGATGCGGTTGCCGGTTGCCGCCAGTCGCCGCAGCAGTAAAGCGATTCCGCCTCCAGTCCGCGCAGCTGACTCAGACTCACGGCCGAATTCTGCAGCGGCTCCGCATAACGCCACCAGTGCTGCATCTCCCATACCGGCTGCTGTATTTCTGCGTCGACAATTGTCCAGAATTGCTGCAGCAGCTGCTGCCAGATCTGCTGGCGTGCTGTCAGATCAGTGATGTCCTCCAGCGGTCGAGAGTGCAGAACCACTTCCTCCGCCAGGTCCGTGCTGCGACCGGGGCGAAGCTGACTGCGAATCACCTGCTGCAACAGTCCCACTTCCGACTCCAGCGCACTCCAGCTCACTGCCAGCGGCTGCGACAACCCGAGCAGCAGAGTTGCTCGCGCACAGCTGCGGAGCTGCAGCAGACTGGCGGGGAGCAGGTCCGACTGCACCAGCAGCGATTCCACCTGCGGTCCGGGAACAGCCACAACAACGGCATCGAACGGCCCCTCCTGAGTACCGTCGGTTCGATCGATGATCCAGCCCGCAGAACTCCGCTGCAGTCGCTGTACTTCCGCTTCGGTACGTACATCCAGTTCCGAGGCAAGGTGGTGACCAATGGCATTCATACCGGGGACAGCCACCAGTCGCGATGATGACTGCCGCAGCTGCAGGTCACCATCCTGGCAAAGTCGAGCAAACGTGCCCCGCCAGCGCTGCACCAGCCCCAGTTCCTTCCAGCTGCCGACATATCGGCGAAACCATTCAGTGCGCGCATGGAAGTACGGAGCCCCATGATCAATTCCGGTGCTGTGGCGTCGACGGGTTGCCATTCTTCCACCGACCCCGCGACTCTTCTCGAAGACCACCACCGAGAGCAGATGATCCTGCAGAATGCGAGCCGCCGTCAGGCCGGCCGGACCAGCTCCGATCACAGCACAACGAGGTGGCCGTTCACAGCGAACCTTTCGAATCTGCCCCCTCCACTCCTCCACATTCAGTCGCCGTGCATGTTCTTCAGCGGGACGCGAGCGAACAGTCCCGAGTATGCGCGTTTCCGGGCGAAACGGCCGATCGAACTGCCCCAGACACCAGAGCAGCCCGCCCCAGGATGAAGGGTCGCGGCCATCCAGCGCGTAGCGGTTGTTCAGATCGGAAGTGATCCGCAGAGCCTGCTGTGGAGAATCAGTCCATTGCAGGACCGCCTTGCCCCAGGTCATCCGCACATTGTTGTGCAGCTCTCCGTGCACCAGCAGCGACTGCTGAGCCGTATCCCAGAGGCTGTCTCCCGTTTTACCGCGAGCCAGCTGCTCCCAGGTGAACACTCCTGAACGCTGATCTGCAGCATGCTGCGTGAGAGTTCTGCGTGCCCATTCCGGCAATGCCGTCCACAATTCATGATCGTCGCGATGAAAACAGAACGACCACGCCAGTTCCCGCCAGATCACCAGTTCATCAAGAAATTTCTCGCCGCCGTTTCCTCCCTGAGCTGCTGCATCGCGAGCCATTCGGAACGGCGAGATCATGCCGTAATGCAGATAAGCAGACATGCGACTGACACCATCCTGCAGCGGATTATTTCGATTCGTCGCGTAGCCGCTGAGCCCTTGCTTCAGGAACTGATTCCAGCGTCGCTCGGCCGCCTGAAAGCCCCCGGGAGTATCGGGGACAGGAGCCACCGCATGATCAATTTCACACTCCGAGATCAGCTCAGACAGGTCGGCCTGCTGCAGGTCCAGCGGCACGAATCCTATCTGATCCACGGGAAAGGCAGACGCCGAAACCTGAACGTCGGGCCACGGCTGCACGATCCGCCATTTGAGTTCGTCAGCGACGTGTTCGCGGAACTGGAACGCGCGTTCGAAAGACCGCCCCACCAGCTGCACCGGCACCACGCAGGCCGTATCAACTGCGATCAACGGAGTCTGCGTGCGACTGGCCAGTCCATTTCGGAACAGCGACACAGGGGCCGTGGGCATTTCTTCCGTGACTACCACCGCAGCACGATCAGCCAGCCGCAGCAGCCAGTCCGGCCGCTCACCACGCCGTTCCACATATGCAGCCAGCGTCAGTCCCTGTTTCCGGCAGGCGGCCTGCACATTGCGGGCCCCCTGCAGAATGAACATGTGATGGCGGTCCGACGCATAGCGATAGGTTTCCGACAACCCGTGGTAGATGAGCAGCGGCAGGTCAAGCCGTTCGGCCAGACATTGCGCAGCCTGCAGCGCCGGGTTCTCTTCCAGTCGCAGTGCGGTACACATCCAGTAAAGCACAAATTCCGAGCCGTCCCGGGGAGGGCAATCCGCCGATAACAGTCGCGCACGCTCCTGCAGGTGGCCCGGCAGATCAGAGATCAGTCGTTGCACGGAGAGCCGCATCAGCGCTGCCCTCCCTGCGAGTCGCGGGCACTGATGCACGAACGGTTGCGGCTGCGACGACAGCGTTCACTGCAGTAACGAATCTCTGTCCAGTTTCGCGCCCAGCGTTTCCGCCAGCGAAATGGCAACCCGCAATGGCAACAGATCTTCTCCGGAAGCTGTTCACGACGATGCGGCATGGATTCTGATTCCGGTGCAGGGCAGAACTCGGACTGCAACCCTCTGCGTGGGCTGCGAAATCATAGACAGTTTCTGCTGACCGACTGCCCGGATTCGCCGGATCAGTATTCACCCCGGTGCAGAATTCGGAAATCCGCATTGCCGGATTGCCAGCAGCGACGACACACCAGCCAAAAAGCATTATGCTGCCACCATGGGATCGTAGCTCAACGGTCAGAGCAGGGGACTTAAGCGGCAATACCTGTCCGAACGGCTTCCACGACACTGTTTTTCTGCAGCATTGTGCTTCCAAAGCGACCAGTGCTGCACCAGAAAGGTGTCAGCCTGATGTCCTGATGGGCGAACAGGCGTGGTTGCAGTTCGTATGGTAACGCTGAACTGGGTTGCCTTTGATGGTTTCGTGAAGTTCACAGAATCATCAGAAGTAGAATCTGTCAAATTCGGGGAACGCTCACTTCGCGTCTGCGGCAGCAGACCGGACTGCCAATCCCGAGCCAAGCTGCCTGTGTTTCAGTGCTTACAAAGCTCAGGCGGAAGGTGTAGAGGCCAGACGGCAGACTCGATCATCGCGATCGCAGTTTTCGCGGGCAGCAGACAACTGTGTACGGCAACACCGTTTACGAGAACACCGTTTACGAGAACACCGTTTACGGCAATTCCGTTTCACAGCAGACACTGTTCGGGGTCATTGCGGGGCTGAAGATCTTGAAGGGATGGTCCAGACCACGAACCCGAAAGGGGCGGCGAAAGTCGTGGTGGTAAGCATAATCCCTTGGTTGCAGGTTCGAATCCTGCCGGT
>JALQUR010000038.1 GCA_023260695.1 Planctomycetaceae bacterium | reverse complement strand
GGGGGGATTTCCCTGGTGGAGCGTCAATGCAGAAGAGTATGCGGGCGTCGGGCTCTGGATTGGTGACATCACTGTGGAGGGCCCTCTGGAGGAATGGCCACGTCCCAGCCGCAGCAGGCTGCTTGGTGGCAGCGACGTCACCGTGGCCGGCGGAACGGAACTGCGAGCGATCGTACAGCGGATTCTGCCACAGGCATTTCGCCGTCCGGTTGCTGAGTCTGAGGCTGCTGTGTACGTGCAGATCGGAATCAGCGCGCTGGCGGAGGGCGTTCGCTTTGAGACAGCACTCCGGCGCTCCCTGAAGGCCATTCTTTGTGCACCGGAGTTTCTGTTTCTGGAGGAAGCGGTACGGGACGACGTGGGAGTGGAAGCGACGGAGCTGGCACTGGTCGATGACTTTGCTCTGGCTTCACGGCTGTCTTATCTGTTCTGGAGTTCACTGCCGGATGCTGAGTTACTGGAACTGGCAGGGCGAGACGAGCTGCACGAGAGTGCGGTGCTGCAGACGCAGGTCGAGCGTATGCTCCAGGATGCTCGGTCAGAACGTTTTGTAATCAGCTTCACGGATCAATGGCTGCGGCTGCGTGACATCGATTTCACCGTTCCGAATAACCAGTTGTATCCGGAGTACGATCAGTTGCTGCGTCAGTCGATGCTGGATGAGACGCGAAGTTTTTTCCGGGAGATTCTGGACCAGAATCTGGCCGTGACGACGTTTTTGGATTCGGATTTCGCGATGCTGAATCAGCCGCTGGCGGAATTTTACGGAATCGAGGGAGTCACCGGGCTGGAGATGCGTCGTGTGCAGCTGCCTGCAGGATCTGTTCGCGGCGGCGTGATGACGCACGCCAGTGTGCTCAAGGTGTCAGCCGACGGGACGCGAACGTCGCCGGTGATGCGGGGGGCGTGGATTCTGAAGTACCTGTTCGGGAATCCGGTGCCACCGCCCCCGGCAACTGTCTCGACTGCTGAGCCGGATATTCGCGGAGCGACAACCATTCGCGAGCAGCTGGAGAAGCACCGCAATGACAGCAGCTGCAATCGTTGCCATCGCCTGCTGGATCCACCGGGCTTTGCACTGGAGGCATTCGATGTAATTGGCGGGGAGCGGCAGTGGTATCGTGTTGCCAGTGGCGGGCGGCACGTGGACAAGCCGCTGCATCCACAGTCACCGCGGCATCACGTGCGTTACCAGCAGGGCGGTGACGTGGATACCAGTGGAGTAACGCCGGACGGTCAGACGTTCGCGGGACTACAGGAGTACCGCAGTCTGCTTGCCGAAGATGCGACGGCATTGACCTCGGCTCTGGCACGGATGCTGAGTGCTTACGGTGGCGGGCGAGAACCCATGTTCGGTGATCGTTCTGCAGTTGCCGAGATTGTGGAACGAACCCGGACGCAGGGAAATGGACTGCGGTCATTGATTCATGAGGTGTGTGGGAGTGATCTGTTCCGTCAGCAGTAACAGTCAGGTGAATCTGAACGTAAAGTGAGGCAGATGATGTCGCGAGGATCAGGGGTCAGGCCGTTGAACCTGCACCGCAGGACAACGCTGCGGGCAGCAGGTGTTTCGCTGGCGCTGCCGTTGCTGGATTGCATGGCGGACGAAGGCCGTTCGGGGAATGCTGAGCGCGGTCCGCGGCGGATGGTGGCGATTAACTTTGAGCTCAGCTTTCATCCTCCGAATCTGATGCCGGAGGCAGTGGGGCGGGATTATCAGCTGACGAAGTATCTGCAGCCGCTGGAGGCTCTGAGAAACGAATTCACCGTGATTTCCGGCACTTCGCATCCGCATGTGGACGGGGGACATGCTGCGTCAAAGTCGTGGCTCACCGGGGCAGCGCACCCGGGCGCCGCCAATTTCACGAATTCGATCTCGATGGACCAGCAGGCTGCTGCGGTGGTCGGGCTGGAAACTCGCCATGCCTGTCTGGCTCTGGGCAGCGGAGGCATCTCTGTGTCCGGCAACGGTGTTCCGGTTCCATCGCATCACTATCCGGCACGACTGTTTCAGCTGTTGTTTGTCGCCGGGAATGCGCAGCAGAAGCAGCAGCAACTGGCACGTCTGCAGGAGGGTCGGAGCGTGCTGGATGCTGTCCTGGAAAAGGCTCAGCAGATGCAACGCCGAGTTGGCAGTGCCGATCGGCAGAAGCTGGAGCAGTACATGCATTCCGTGCGTGAAGCCGAGCTGCGACTGCAGAAGGCGGAGCAATGGCAGAACCGGCCCTTACCAGTGGTTGATGTGGAACCGCTGCAGGAGATTCGCGATGCCAACAATATCACCGGACGCGCGGCACAGTTCTACGAGCTGATGTATCTGGCGCTGCTGACGGACTCCACGCGAGTGCTGACATACGGGGTTGGTGATTCCAACGCTGTCGCGAGCCTGCCCGGGATTTCGATGAACTATCATGATCTTTCGCATCACGGGCAGGACCCGGAGAAGCTGCGACAGCTGGCGATTATCGAAGGGGCGCATCTGGAAGAGTTCGGGAAGTTTCTGACTCGGCTGCAGGAGACACAGGAACGTGGCAGCAGCCTGCTGGAGCGAAGCATGGTGCTGCTGGGTTCCCACATGCACAGCGGCGGACACGATAATCGCAATCTGCCAATCATCCTTGCCGGCGGCGGTTTTGTTCACGGGCAGCATCTGGGTTTTTCGCAGCAGGACAATTATCCGCTGGCAAATCTATACGTCTCGATGCTGCAGCAGATGGGGCTGGAGACCGATCAGTTTTCGTCCAGCACAGGAACGATGGAGGGTCTGCGAACGGCCTGAGATGCTTCTCGAAGTACCCACTGCGAAAGATGGCACGCGAAGTATGCGCCGCGACGCTGAGAGTATTCCGCAGACTGTGCGGACCCAGCTTCCTGAGAACAGTGCAGCACGCCGCAGCCGTTGTGGCCACACAGACCGCTGTGGCTTGCTGCAGAGTGGACCAAATGTGTTTGCTGCTGGTCGCGTGTCAGAGTAACTTGAGCAGCTCGAGCGCTTCGGCATAGCCCGGTGCCGGGGTTCCGTATTCACTGGCAGTGACTCGAGCGAGTGCCAGCAGTTCTCCGTTTCTGAATTCCGGTCGGATTCGAGAAAACTCATCATGGGCGGTGCAGTAGTACTTTTCGCCGTGCAGTGCACCATCTTCGCTGCAGGCATAGCTGAGCAATCGTCTGAAGACCTGCTGGGGGTCGTGGCCAAGCTGCAGATACTGAGCTGTGATTGCTGTGGCTTCGCTCTGCTGCTGGCCGTGGACGCAGTCTTCCAGCATTCCCAGAAGTGTCTCCGGCTGCTGCTCGTTGATGGTTGCTGCGTATTCCGCGACGGACTGCTGCGAACGCAGTGCTGAGAATCTGATCCCGGCATCCCGTGCAACACAGAGTGCTGAGAGGATCACTGCAGCATGGCTGTTGTCGGGTTCCGAGACCTGCACGATCTGCTTCCAGGCATGTGCGGTATCACTGGCATGGACACCAATCGAATCGCCGTGCACACTTCCGGCCGGTTTGTTGGGCTGAGCCCATTGTTCCGGACGACCGGGATCGCGGAGCAGCAGCTGATTGGCGGCGACAGAGACGGCTTCGCTGATGGCTGCGGCAGGAACCCCTTCGAGCAGGGCATCTGCTGCGGCCTGAACTGCAGCAGTGGGACCAGAGGACAGCAGCAGGTCTGCAAATTGCCGGATCCACTGATCGCTGATCGCGGCAGCGGAACGTGGAGCTGGAAGTTCAGAGACCCTTGCAATCTGCTCGAACACATCTGCAGCGACGTTCATTGAGCTGCCGTTACGATGCGGTTCCATCTTGACGCAATAGTGCAAGGACTGACGCAGCATGGTATCGGCGTGCTCGCGACCAACCAGTTCCAGCATGTCCCATGCGCGCTGCACAAGCACGATTCGATGCACTTCCGGGGCTTCGAAGACTGCCGGGAGCAGACTGTTGAGAGCCAGCTCTGGCGAGGTCCGAGCGGCAGCAGCGAGTGTCTGGTCACCGGATTCGCGGTTCTGTGCATGCACCGCAGCAAGAATGGTCTCGCGATGCTGAGGCGCTGAGCTGGCAGGCGAAGTTGATTGCTGCGGAACTGCGTGAAGTGTATCTGCGTGATGATGATCAATCGCTTCCAGTTGAGCTGCCTGACGGTAGAGCACCTTCAGCACAGGCAAGGCGCTTTGCTGCCCCGTGAGCAGCCCGGACAGACGCAGCGACGGGGCAAACGCCATGAATGTATGGAAGCCGACATAGTCTTCCCCGCCAAAGGCTCGGGCGTTGGCAAGGGCTGCAGCCGAGACCAGTTCCCTGAGCGTGGTCCCCGTCTGAAGCTGACGGATTACTGCCGGAAGGAAAGCGGAGACTGCTGTTTCCTGCAGCAGATCGACAAGGCGGTCCTGCTTCGGGAACCGCAAACGCTGAGTGGTGGGTATCTCATCGGCCGCACTCACGGTGCGGAGAGATTGCCCCAGCCCGGCCGCAACCATGCCCTGACCAACCTGTCGCAGGAACTCACGCCGTCGGGGAAGTGACTCACGCATGACAATCTCCATTGCATTCGGATGGCAGGCCGTACGTTCAGGAAGATAGCGGAATCCAGCGGAAGAGCACATTCAAAATCACTGCCGATGTAGTGGTTATTGCTGGAAGTCTGGCATGGTGAACGGGTGATCTGACGGGAGCGTCAGGTTGAGCAGCCCGCGTTTCTGCAGGGACCGGGGCAGGCGGACAGGCTGCGATCCTGTGAGACGGCGGCAGAAGTTGCTATGGTTCGCCCTGTGATTCAGCGGTGGTGTTTGCAGGAACAGAGCATGTATTTTTCCGGAGCCAGCAGACAGATGGGCATCATTTGCCGCCTGGCAGTCTGTTTTTTACTCATGGGACTGGTGCCTGGCTGCGACCGCAGCAGTGACTGGCCGGTTCGTCCGGTGACGCTGGTCTGTCCGTGGTCTGCCGGCGGCGGCACTGACAGAGTTTCCCGTCAGATCGCGATTCAGCTGGAGTCAGAGCTGGGAGTTCCGGTCAATGTGATCAACGCTACCGGTGGCGGTGGCGTGACGGGGCATACGCGAGGAGCGATCGCTGCTGCTGACGGATACACGCTGCTGATGGCGACGGTGGAACTGAACATGCTGCATTGGCGAGGCCTGTGTCCGATTACGCCAGAGAGTTATCGCCCATTGGCGAAGCTGAATGAGGACAGTGCTGCAATCTTTGTTCGTGCTGATGCTCCGTGGCAGACGATTCAGGAGCTGGAAACCGCTTTAAGAGAGACAACGTCCTCCGTGCCGGTTTCCGGATCAGCGGCTGGCAGTATCTGGCATCTGGCTCTGGCCGGCTGGCTTATGGAGCGAGATGTTGCTGCGGACGCCACGAACTGGATTTCCATCAATGGATCAGCGCCAGCACTGCAGGAGCTGCTGGCCGGTGGAATTGAGGTTGTCTGCTGTTCCATTCCGGAAGCGGCCGCATTGCTGCAGGGGAGGGAAGTGCGTTGTCTGGGGGTGATGAGTCGGGAACGCTGCCCGGCGGCTCCTGAGATTCCGACCTTTGTGGAGCAGGGTGTGGAGTGGTCTGTCGGCGGCTGGCGGGGGCTGATGTATCCGCCAGGAGTTCCGGAAGATCGGGTTGAGGTGATGTCGGCAGCGATTCGACGAGTGGCAGAAAGCGCAGAGTTTACTCAGTTCATGGACGACGCGGGGTTCAATATCAGTCTGGTGTACGGTCAGGACTTCGCAGAGTTTCTGGCTGAAGCTGATGCCGGATTCGGCGCGATCCTGACTCAGCCCGCCATGCAGCAGCAGCAACAGGCACCGCTCAGCCCGTGGTTCGTTCCCGTGCTGCTGATTGGAATCGGGGTGGTGGTGCTGGGCGTCAGCGGCGTGAAGTGGCCGGCTGCGGCGGACGTGTCTGCAAAGAGCAGCAACTCACAATCATTGCGGATGCCATTGATCTTCTGCGGTTCAATTGTCCTGTACATTCTGTCCTGCCAGACCGTGGGATATGTCATCAGCAGTATGGCACTGCTGGCGGTGCAGTTCCGGTTGCTCCGGGTGGGGCTGTTCAGACTGGTGTTGTTTGTCGTTCTGGCGGTACCTGCGCTGTATCAGGTGTTTTCGGTCGTACTGGGTGTTCCGCTGCCCTGGGGCATGCTGGGGTGGTGAGATGAGTGACGCATTGCTGCAGGCGCTGGCAGACGTAACCGGGCGTCTGGACATCTGGTTTATTGTACTGGCGTCGGCCTGTTACGGGGTCTTTGTCGGAGCGGTACCGGGGCTGACGGCAACGATGGCGGTGGCGTTATTTGTGCCGATTGCCTACTGGATGGATCCCGTGGGTGCTCTGGCAGCGATCGTGACCATGGTGGCATGTGCGATTTTTTCGGGTGATCTGCCAACAGTTTTTCTGAGGATTCCGGGGACGCCCGCATCAGCCGCCTACGCCGAAGATGCATACCGGCTGACTCGGCAGGGCAAGGCGCAGCGATTGCTCTGTCTGGCACTTACCAGCAGTATTGCAGGTGGGATTATCGGTGCGTTCCTGCTGATGCTGCTGGGCAGCCAGCTTGCCCGAGTTGCGCGGATGTTTTCGGTGACGGAGTACTTCTGGCTGTATCTGCTTGGACTCAGCTGTGCGGTACTGGTCTCCTCCGGTGGCTCACGAGTGAAGGCAGTTCTGGCACTGGTGCTGGGGCTGTTGCTGTCAACCGTGGGGCTGAGTGCGGTGCATATTGAGCCTCGCTTCACGTTCGGGATCCCCGCGCTATATCAGGGCATTTCCTTCATTCCGGCGATGATCGGACTGTTCGGGCTGGCGGAGGTATTCAGTAATCTTTGTGAGATGTCTGCCGGCGAAACGCCCGGCGGGGACGTGTCGACCGGGGACATGGCGGATGAAAACTGGAGCCTGGTCCGGGACGCTCAGGACCGCATGGTCCGGAACAGCGGGGGTGTAGGGAGGTCCAGCCTGCTGGGAGTGCTGATCGGCATGCTTCCCGGTGCGGGCGCGGACATTGCGGCGTGGGTGGCCCTGGCTGCATCAAAGCGTTCGCGGCCGAATGAGGACAATGACGAACAGTTGATGCAGTCGATTGCAGATGCAACGACGGCGAACAGTGCAGCGCTTGCAGGCGGCTGGATTCCGACTCTGGTCTTCGGGATTCCGGGAGATTCAGTGACGGCGATTGTGATTGGCGTTCTGCTGATGAAGAATGTGACTCCGGGCCCGGTGATTTTCGAAGAACAGCCGGCGCTCGTGTACAGCATCTACCTGATCTTTATCCTGGCCAATCTGGTGATGTTTCCGATTGGACTGCTGGCCATTCGCCTTGGAGCGCGGATTGTGCGGATTCCGCGTCAGATTCTGCTGCCATTGATTGTGTTGTTCTGCATTACCGGCTCGTATGCGCTCAACAGCAGCATGTTTGATGTGACAACGATGCTGCTGATGGGTGTGCTTGGCTTCGTGCTGAATCGCTGGGGTGTGCCGCCGGGACCTGTCGTGCTGGGGCTTGTTCTTGGCGGTCCGCTGGAAGAGCGTCTGATCCAGTCGTTGTCGGCGTCTGAAGGAAGTCTGAGCGGGCTGGTGAGTCGTCCATTATCACTGGGACTGGCAATGGTGACAGGGCTGGTCTTTCTGGGAATTGTGATGTCAGAGATTCGCGATCGCCGCAATGGGAGAATCGTGGGCAGGTAGACGGGCGATCATGTCATCGAGTGGGAATTGCTGACAGCAGTGGCATATTTTTTGTTGCAGAAATGGAGCAGCAGGATGCGGGCGCGAATGGCGGTAGTGGCTGTGATCTTCACGATCGTTGCCAGCGGAGGGTCGCTGTCGGCTCAGCAGCCACGAAATCAGCAGAATCAGGCGAAACAGGCGGCACCGTTTCGTTGGGTGAATCCGCTCAGCTCTGCCGAGCAGCAGAAATACCCGCAACTGCAGCAGGCAACGTTCAGGAGTGAGTCACTGGGCGTTGCCGTGGGGTATTGCATTTATCTGCCGCCGCAGTACGAGCAGCAGCCGGAGGCGAGGTTCCCGGTGGTGTATTACCTGCACGGCGGCCGGCCGGGGAGTGAGAAGAAGTCCATCGGGCTGGTGCCGCTCATTGACGAGCACATTCGCAGCGGCGCGGTGTCGCCAATGATTTACGTGTTTGTGAACGGTGGTCCGGTCAGTCACTACAACATGCCGAACGATTCAAAGGCGCAGGGGGCGGATGTGTTCATCAAGGAACTGATTCCTCATGTGGACCGCACGTATCGCACCATCGCCGAGCGAAGTGGTCGAGCGATTGAGGGATTCTCGCAGGGTGGCCGGGGGACGGCTCGGCTGATGTTCCGTTATCCAGAACTGTTCTGCAGTGCGTCACCCGGTGGCGGGGGGTATTCGACTGAGAAGCGGATTTCTGAGAGCGGTGGAGCAGAGAGTGAGACGCTTGTGTTCGCCGCCGGGGACAATACGTGGGATCTGGCACGGGACTACGCCGAGCAGCTTCGCCGTGGAGCGGTTGCGCATCCGCTGCGGATTCTGGTTCACGTTGGCGACAAGGGCTTCAACTATCAGAACAATCTGGAATGGATGCAGCATCTGAAGTCACTGCAGATTGAGCATGAACGGGAGATTGTGCCCGGAGCGGAGCACAGTGCTCGCCAGATCTATGATCACAGTGGGCTGCGGATCATGCGGTTTCACGCGGAAAGTTTTCGCCTGGCTGGTATTTCGTTGAAGTGAGCCGGGAAGTTCAGAGGCGTCTGGCTGACGATGCCGGTTTGTTGAGTGTCTGCCTGCGTCAGCATAGACTATCGCAGGCTGGCACAGCCCTGAATTCAAAATCCCGCCCGACGTTAGCAGAGACGCGAACGAATCGGGGTCCGGGAGTCCTGCACTGGCAGAAGAAAGATCTTACGATGAACGCGCTGAAACAACGTCTGACACTGTCCATTGGATTGGCAGCGGCATTTCTGCTTCTGCTGCCGAGGGTATCCGCTGAGCGTCCGAACATTCTGTTCATCTTTTCTGATGACCATGCGCCGCACGCGATTGGTGCGTATGACGGCTGGCTGAAGTCGGTAAATCCGACGCCCAATATCGACCGGCTGGCCAGTCACGGGATGTTGTTTCGCAACAGCTTCTGCACGAACTCCATCTGTGGTCCAAGTCGAGCGGTGATTCAGACGGGCAAGCACAGTCACAAGAACGGGTTCATGAACAATGGGAATGATTTTGACTGGAACCAGCAGACTTTCCCAAAGCTGTTACAGCAGGCAGGTTATACCACGGCGATTTATGGCAAGTCGCATCTGAAGGGCAAACCGCAGGGCTTTGACGACTGGAAAGTGCTGCCTGGGCAGGGACTGTACTACAACCCGGACCTGCTCACGCCCGAAGGAAACCGTCGCATTGAGGGATACTGCACGGATATTGTGACCGACCTTGCGGTTGAGTGGCTGAAGAACGGCCGCGAAGACGGCAAGCCGTTCATGCTGATGGTGCAGCACAAGGCTCCGCACCGCAACTGGATGCCGGCATTGCGGCATCTGGATCTGTATGAAGACATCGACATTCCGGAGCCAAACACATTGTTTGACAAGTGGCATGACAACGCGCCTCCGGCACGTTTTCAGGAGCTGGAGATTGATCGCCACATGCATCTGAACTTTGATCTGTTTGTGGATCTGGTTCCGGAATTCCCCGGACAGAGTATTCAGGGGCAGATCGACCGGTCCGCATGGGCCAATATGAAGCGGATGTCTCCGCTGCAGATGAAAGCCTGGAGAGATGCCTATGGTCCACGGGATCAGGAGTTTCATGAAGCCGGGCTGACGGCTGACGGTCTTGTCCGCTGGAAGTACCAGCGGTATGTGAAGAATTACCTGCGTTGCATCAAGGGTGTGGATGAGAGTGTCGGGACGCTGATGGCGACCCTCGATGAACTTAAGCTCAGTGACAATACCGTCGTGATCTATTCGTCGGATCAGGGATTCTATGTTGGCGATCACGGCTGGTATGACAAGCGGTGGATGTATGAAGAGTCGTTAAAGATGCCATTGATCGTGAAGTGGCCCGGTGTTACGAAGCCCGGCACCGTTGATGAGCATCTGGTGCAGAATCTGGACTATGCTCAGACATTTCTGGAGATGGCC
>JALQUR010000078.1 GCA_023260695.1 Planctomycetaceae bacterium | reverse complement strand
GGTAGTAGGCATCGTAGTAGCCTGCGGACAAAGCGTACGTGCCGAGCATAATTCGGCGTTGCACTTCCCTGCCGAAGCCTTCTGATCGGCTGCGGCAGTACAGGTCGGTCAGGTTGGCGAATTCTTCGGCGCGATACCCGTAGTGAATTCCATCGTAGCGGGCCAGATTGCTGGAAGCTTCGCTGCAGGCAATCAGGTAATAGGCGGCCACTGCATATCGGGAGTGCGGCAGGGAGACCTGCGACACTGTTGCCCCGGCAGATTCGAGGACGTGGACGGCATCCCGTACGGCCTGTTCGACTTCGGAGTCCAGCCCGGCAGCAAAGTATTCTGTGGCGATTCCTACTTTCAGACCGGCCAGTGGCTGCTGCATGAGCTGCAGCCAGTCCGGGACAGATTCCGGAAGGCTGGTGGAATCGCGGGGATCGTGTCCGGCAATCGCCTGCAGCAGCAGGGCACATCCTGCTGCATCGGCAGCGAGCGGTCCGATCTGGTCAAGTGAGCTGGCATAGGCAACCAGTCCATAGCGTGACACTCTGCCGTAGGTTGGTTTCAGCCCGGTAACGCCACAGTACCCGGCGGGCTGCCGGATGGAGCCTCCGG
Organism: Planctomycetaceae bacterium; assembly: GCA_023260695.1. GTDB lineage: Bacteria > Planctomycetota > Planctomycetia > Planctomycetales > Planctomycetaceae > SXXK01. Next base: position 24,529 of record JALQUR010000078.1, on the reverse strand, counting down.
TGTCTGACCCCAGTGTCAGCGGTGCCAGTTCGGCTGCGACTGCCGCGGCAGATCCGCCGCTGGATCCCCCTGCAGTGCAAGCCGGATTCCACGGGTTGCGGACTGCTCCGAAGATGGACGTTTCGCTGGAGGAACCCATTGCGAATTCGTCCATATTGAGCTTGCCGAGGATGACGCCATCGCAGTCGTGGATTCGTTCGACGGCGTGAGCCGACATTGGCGGGACATAATTCTGCAGCATGCGGCTGCCGCAGCTGGTGCTGATTCCGGTCGTGCAGAGATTGTCCTTGATGGCAATCGGAAGTCCTGCCAGCGGGCCGACGGGGCTGCCGGCACGGCGGCGCTGATCAATCGCTTCTGCCTGCTGCAGGGCCGTATCCGTGCAGACATGCACGAAGGCGTTCACATCGTTGTTCTTCGCGCTGATCTGATCCAGGCATTGCTGGGTCAGCTGGCGAGAGGTGACTTCACCGGACTGGAGCTGCTGCAGGAGATTCAGGGTCGAAGTGCGCGGCATAGCGGGACGGCTGAGTATTCGGACGGACAGATTTTTAAGAACGCAGCTGTTCGCCGCGAAGACCAGGAGCGGAAGCTTATCAGATACAGCGGGGACTGCGAACCTGCTGGTGCCGGGAGAATCTGTTTTCCGAAGCGGGGAGTGTGCATTTCAACCGCTGCAGCTGAGCTGCTGCAGTTCTGCAGCAATCTGCTGATCCAGAAGTTCCTGGATCCGTGCGAGCATACGGCTGGCGAGCATGCCGTCAAACACGCGGTGGTCGTAGGCCAGTGTAAAGCGGCAGGTCTGGTCGGCACGCAGCGGCCCCCAGCTCAGACAGGCTGTCTGCACAGACGGAGGCAGCGGAATTTCCGCACCCTGACCAGCGAGTGTCGAGAGAAAAAAAGTGCCCAGTCGGCGAGCTCGCCCGGACGTGGCCAGATTCAGGTTCCACCACCAGACGAGTCGTCGCAGGGGGAAGGGCAGGGCTGCCAGCTGCAGCATGCGGGAGAAGACCTCACCGGGCGGGCGTTCACGGAACTGATCAATCCGCTGCTGAATTTCAGTCAGCTGCAACGATTCTGGCGATACGATTCTGCCCCAGAACAACCACGCTTCACCGTTCATTTCTCGCTGCACCGTCAGAATCCCGACGCTGTGCGGATGCTGATACAGGTGGGCCCACGGCCAGCGGTACCAGATCTGCCGTAATTCCGGAAATTCCGCCGAGAGCAGGCCCGTGGTGCGCATGAAGATTGCTGCCCACGAGATGCGGACAGAACAGTCTGCACGCGCTGCAGCGACCGCCTGCAGCTGCAACTGGCGCTCATGCGGACAAAGTGGGATCCGACGATGGAACCAGAGCAGGTCCCAGGTGAGTCTGCGGGAGCGAGGGATCTGGAAGCGGCGTCCATCCTGCTGGTCAGGCATGGAATTCTTTTCCGTGGTTGGGGGGCAGGCAATTCGGACTGCAGATGGCTGCTGCAACGCTGCTGTGAGCCGAGCAGCGGGTACCGCAGCTGCCATCGCGATGAAGAAAACGCTGTGCAGCAGATGCTGAGCGTAGCAGGCGGGACCACATTTCCTCAAACCCTGATTCTCTGCAGGGATTCGGCAGGAATTGCCGCGCCGCGGCAGAAACAGCCAGTTTCCCGCGGGAGCAAAGTGCAACACGCGGCAGATCCTGCGGAACGGCAAAGTTTCCTCAGATTCTGCTCAAGGTGCATCTTGAGACGCAGGCAGGAAAGCGGCTATTGCTGCTCTGGAATTCGGGAGACCGACATTTTTTTCTCGCATGCCAAGGATCTGGCGAATGCTGAGCCGCAAGGCAAATACTCATCGTCGCCGTCTGTTCGCGATGGTCACGCTGCTCACACTGGCAACCGTTCTGCCGGGGTGTTCGCTGTTCGTGATGGCTGGAAAGATGTTTTTCGGCGACCCGAAGAGCAAGTGTGCGTTTCATCGCAGTACTGGGGTGGACCTGACTGAAGGCAGGCACCGTGTTCTGATTGTCTGTAACGCGTCGCATGGCATTGGCAGTCAGTACCCCACGCTGCAAATGGACATTGTGGAACACATGACTCGAGAGCTGCGGCGACGCAATGTTGACCTCGTCCCCGCGGACGATGTGGCAACGTGGGTGGATGAGCACGGCGGCTGGGGAGACTTAAGTCGTCTGGCAGAAAAATTCTCTGCGGATTACATGGTCGATATTGAGGTGCAGTCCTTCAGTATCGGTGTGCCCGGCAGTTCAGAACTGTATCAGGGTAAGCTGGCCGGGCGGGTGCATGTGACTGACTTCACCGGCAGTTCCGGACCGCGAACGGTGATGGAAGAGTCCTGTGGCGTGACATGGCCAAGAACACCAATGCATCGTGATGAGATGCATTCGCAGCAGATGTTTGCGGACCGATTTGTTCGTGATCTGTCCGGAATGTTGTCGCAGTTGTTGTATGACTATCGAATGAGTGAAGCAGTGTACTGACGCTGTGCTGAGGCACGACGTCAGTCTGATTCGGAATTATCAGAGTGGATCCAGTCATGAAAAACCTCAAGTCCCGATCTTCGCTGCAGTCCAGCGGGGGTGGTGGAGTCCAGCTGCTGAGCCGACTTCTGCTCACAGGGTTGCTGCTGCTGACAGCTCCCGGATGCCAGTATGTGCTGATGCTGGGATATCTGATCGGTGGACCGCCGGTGGAAGAGCCGCTGTTTGAACGGGATACCGGTCAGTCAATGACAGCTCGCGATGTGCGTACTGCGGTCATCTGCCATGCGCCGGATGAACTGAAGTATCGCTTTTCAGACCTGGATCACATCATTGCCAGTCGGGTTACGAACCAGCTGGCGATGCAAAAGATTGAGGTGATTCCGTACGATGACGTGCGGGTCTGGCTGGCAGAAAATCCGGACTGGGACGAAGCGTCCGATCTGGGTGCCGACTTTGATGTGACCTTTGTGGTGTTCGTCGACGTGAGTGAGTTTACACTCTATGAACGGAATGGAAACCAGCTGTTCCGCGGTCGTTGTGATGCCATGGTGCGTGTCTATGAGATGGATGCTGAGGGCGACGGCCAGCAGATCTTCACTGCAGAAATTGAGAGTCTGTATCCCACAGAGGTTCCACGGTCTGCGGCCGACGTCAGCTTTGACGCATTTCGGGTAGAATACATCTTTCGCCTGAGCGACGAGATTGGCCGGCTGTTCTATCCGTATCACCGGGGTGATCTGTTTCAGGACACGGTTGATCGTCGCAGCGTATACGGGGCGAGGATCCTGTACGGCTGAGTCTGCTGCAGGCTGATCCTGAATGTGCTGCGAATGCAGTCTGCGATATGTGGAATCAGTTGTTTCTGCAGGTCGGCTGCAGTTGTCCGAAAACACTGCAAGTGTGCTCTGAGGTCTGGACAGCCCGGAGCAAAGTGTCGTGCAGTGCCGGGCCACTATTCATCGTCGTTCGACGTATCTCCCAGCGATTCCATGCGTTTCAGCACATCGCGGTATTCATAGTCAACTGCCAGCACTTCACCGTAATGTTCTTCTGCCTTGTCGGCGTTGCCTGCCGCCTGATACAGGCGTCCCAGCAGATAGTGCGAGGATCGAAACGCGTTGGGATGGTCCTGGAAGTTGAGGCTTTCGATGGCCTTTTCGAGCTGCCGTCGTGCCAGATCATTACGGCCTTCGCGAGCAAAGCATTCCCCCAGCAGAACTGTGGCATCAAGTTTGATGTTGGGATTCGCGGAGGCCTGCTGCAGCAACGGGATGGCTTTGGAGAATTCCTTGACGTGGCGTGACGCATAGCGTTTTGCCAGTTCAAACTTCTTCCTGAGATCGGTGGGGTTGAGTTCCACGCCCAGTGTCAGCAATTCGATTTCCTTGCTGAGCACCAGCTGGGTCAGTTCTCTGGCCTTTTCAGCCAGACGTTCCTTGTCCGGATTTGCCTGAGCACGTCGTTCGGCGACGGCAGCATCTTCACGCAGCTGCGCCACTGCAATTTCCAGTTGCAGTTCACGGATTTCCCCGTTGTTGGGGGCGCGTTCGATTGCTTTTTCAAGCTGATCGGAAGCTTTTCCAAACTGCCGCTGCGCTTTGTAGAAGTCGGCCAGTTTCAGATACAGCCCGAGGTTATCGGGATCCTTGCGAATGGCATGGATCAGGTCAGCTTCTGCAGATTCGCCGGGTGCCTGAGCGGTGGGAGTCCCCCGTCGCGCTCGGCGGTCAGCTTCATAGGCATTGACCGGCTCTTCCTTCTGCTCCACCATGGCATCGCGTGTGGATTCTGCTTCTTCGAGGCCTTTGCGATCGAGGACAGTGGCAGCGTCAATGCGTCCCATCATGCTGCGGGCTTCACCATCAGTCGGTTCGATCTTATAGACCCGTTCGAAGCAGGCGCGAGCTGGTTTGTAGTCGCGGCGTTCGAAGAGGAAATAGCCCAGCCGGCGGTTGTATTCGGCGTTGTTCCGATCGATCTCGACGGCTCGCTCAAGCGCATAGCGAGCCACGTCCATGTTCTCCTGTTCCTCAGTGGCCGTGCCCAGTTCGAAGAACAGCTGTGCATCCCACGGATTGACGCTGAGCCCTTCTTCTGCTGCCGCTTCAAGGGCTTTCCAGTCCTTCGACATGCGGGCCTTCTTGATCTTCCCCTTGACAGCAACAAGACGGACACCGGCCATGCGTGCTCCGCTGCCATTGTCACCGTACGATTTGCGAAGACAGCCAATGCGGGCCTGGCGGTAGAGCAGGTTTTCGGGAGCCAGGCGAGTGGCGTTGGTGAAGCATTCCACACAGTATTGCCAGTTCTGGTGCCCCATCGCTTCGGTGCCCTTGCGGTACCATTCTGCGGCGCCTTTTTCTCGCTCATTCATGCTGTCACTGCCTGATCTGGTTGCGAACGCTGGATTCAATGCTGCTGGCTGCTGTTGCCGGCTGCTGCTGTTGCTGCCGCCGACTGCTGGCTGCAGAGCAGCCGGTTTCAATGCCGACGCGGGAGTTGAAGTCATCTGCGGTGCCGATTCAGCACGCAGATGTCCTGACACTGCTGCGCAGCGGACAGAACTTTAGCACAGGGCTGCCGGAAACTCCACTTCCTCCGTGAATCCAGCTGCTGCAGGAATATCGGCAGACGGAATGGTAAGATCTGCAGCCAAAGGCCCGGAGAATCCTGCAGAAACCCGGTTCAGCTCACGGGAGAAACGGGTGGAACTCCGGCTGGGGTCCGACCACAGAACTGAGAGATCCTGCCTGCGGTGCCCCGGCATCGCAGCGACGGATTGGATGGGTCGCGGAGGACCGGGCCTGGGCCTGCTGCTGGTGCAGGAGCGGCTGGAGCTGCCGCGAAGTGATTTGAAATCTGTCTGTGGGATCTGTCTGTGGGATCTGGGTTAAGAAGGAAAGAGACAGCAATGCGACGCCTGATGGTGCTCAATTGTGTCGGACTGACTCCGTCCATGATCGGCGAGCATACTCCGCATCTGCGTGGACTTGCAGAACGCGGTTTTTCGCGTCCGCTGCAGACGGTGCTGCCAGCGGTGACGTGTTCAGTGCAGGCCTCGATGCTGACCGGCCTGATGCCGTCAGAGCATGGAATCGTGGCCAATGGATGGTACTTTCGCGATCTGAGTGAAGTGATGTTCTGGAAGCAGAGCAATCACCTGATTCAGGGTGAGAAGGTGTACCAGACAGCCCAACGGGAATTCGGGGAAACTCACCGCACTGCAAAGATGTTCTGGTGGTACAACATGTACGCGGATACGGAGTGGTCGGTCACTCCGCGTCCGTCTTATCCGGCGGATGGTCGCAAGCTGCCGGATCTTTACAGCGAGCCGCCGGAACTGCGGGACATGCTGCAGCAGCAGCTGGGGAAATTCCCGTTGTTCAATTTCTGGGGACCGACGGCAGACATTCGCAGCACTCGCTGGATTGCGGAAGCATCGTGCGACGTGTGGAAGCGTGTTCAGCCTGCCCTGATGCTGGTGTACCTGCCACACCTGGATTACAACCTGCAGCGTCTGGGCCCGGAAGATCCGGCGGTACAGCAGGATATCCGTGACCTGGACGAGCAGGCCGGGCGACTGATCCAGCTGGCGGCCGAAACGGGTGCGGAAGTGCTGGTCGTTTCGGAATACGGGATTTCTCAGGTGTCCCGTCCGATCCATCTGAACCGTCACCTGCGGGAAGCGGGTCTGCTGCGGGTTCGTCGTGAACCGCTCGGCTGGGAAACACTGGACTGCGGAGCATCGCAGGCATTTGCCGTGGCCGATCACCAGGTGGCTCACGTATATCTGGGACGAGGCAGTGATCGGGGTCAGGTTCGGAAACTGCTGCAGTCTGTCCCGGGAGTGGAGCGTGTGCTTGAGGGAGCAGAGCTGCAGGAGGCCGGGCTGGCTCATGAACGCAGTGGAGATCTGGTCTGTGTGAGTGAGCGGGATGCGTGGTTCACGTATTATTTCTGGCTGGATGACGCAGTTGCTCCTGATTACGCGCGGACGGTGGATATTCATCGCAAGCCGGGATACGACCCTGCTGAACTGCTTGTGAATCCACAGCTGCAGTTCCCGAAGCTGCGAGTTGCTTCCCGTCTGGCCCGCAAGCTTCTGGGCTTCAGATATTACATGGATGTAATTGGACTGCAGGCGGAGGTGGTGCGGGGCAGTCACGGCCGACTTCCGGATGCGGAGCATCTGGAAACGGACGGTCCGATTCTGCTGTGTTCCGATCGCGGTGTGGAGCGAGATGCATTTCATGCCTGTGACGTGCGAGATCTGATTCTGCAGTTACAGCGGGGCTGAGATTCAGGTGGGGAACTGTGATTTCACGTGGGCTGGTGAGCAGGTCTGAATGCGCATGAGATTCAGTGTTACTGGTGATTCTGTCGCCTGTCCGTCGGGCGTGCAGCCGGTGGGGATTCCCTGAAGAACAGAGCAGAAGCGAGTCTGGAAGTGGAATCACAGCAATTCCTTACGTAAAGTTTGTGCAGTTTGAGATGGCGTGCAGCGGTGCGTCCACAGAATCAGAAAGCAGCAGGAACAGGTTTATGGCCAAAAAACCGGTTGATAAGAAATCCCGGAAGGGTGCTGAGGAGTCTGAAGAGGAACAGCCACAACTTGAGATGGCTCTGTTTCAGGGGCCGCTGTTCGATCGAGTCGTCGACACAAAGACTCACGCGAAGCTGATTCAGTCGGCACTGGTAGCTGCCAAGGAAATGGTTTCAGACGCCATGCGGCGGCGAGCTCATACGATTCAGATTGAACCGCGTGAGGGGCGGTTTGCGCTGCGGTACACGATTGACGGTGCTCCGTATCCGGCTGCCGCACTCCCCGGTCCTCGCGGTATGGCGATGGTGCAGGTGCTGAAGCTGCTGGCCGGTCTGGATCCGACCGAGCGAACTCAGCCACAGTTCGGCGGGCTGCAGCTGGAGTTTGCAGATCGCAAGTATGAGCTGTTCGTGGAGTCCACACCGGTTGGCAAGGCGGAGCGTCTGCGGATCAAGATTTTCGATGTGAAGCTGGCTCTCGAGAAGCCGCAGGACATCGGGATGCCGGACAGCATCAAGGATCGTATCCGAGAGATCACTGCGCATCGCAGCGGTGTGCTGGCGGTATGCGGGCCTCCGGACAGTGGCGCCACCACCCTGTCGATTGTTGCTGTGCACACTGTGGATCCGTACCTGTATCAGGTCTTCAACATGTCCGACCTGCGGGGCCGAAAGCTCATTAACGTGAGCAATTTTACTCCGGAGGCGGGACATGATCTGGAGATGAGCTTTGATCGCATCATTCGCCGGGAAGCGGATGTGCTGTTTCTTGATCCACTCCGGTCCCCGGAAGCGGCTCAGACGATTTTTCAGTATGCGGACCGGCTGTCCTTCATTCTGGAAGTTCCGGCGAATACTCCGTTTGAAGCGCTGAGCAAACTGATGGAGTGGGTGGGCGTCGATATGGTGCTGCGGGGGCTCAAGGGAATCCTGACGCAGAAGCTGATTCGCAAACTGTGCAAGGACTGCAAGCAGGCCTACCGCCCGAATCCGGCACTCCTGAAGAAGCTCGGGCTTTCGGAGCAGACGACAGTATTGTATCGGGCGCCATCGCCACCAGCTGAGGATGACCCTGAGGCTCCGACTGTCGAAGAATTGTGTGCTCCCTGTGGCGGAAGCCCCTGGCACGGGCGTGTGGCGGCACTGGAACTTCTGGAAATCACGGATGGAATGAAGGAAGTGATCGCGACCGGGCTGTCGGCAGAGGCGGTGCGGCGGCAGATGAATGCTGACGGGCAGGTGACTCTGCAGAAGGACGCAATTCGACTTGTGTCTGAAGGGATCACCTCACTGGAAGAGGTCCAGCGAGTGTTTTCCGGTGGCGGCAAGAAGCGTCCTCCCGGCAAGCGTCCGCGTCCGCCTGGGCCACCGCGGGTCCAGGGTTGAAAGAGCAGAGGGCAGGCTGCCGGTCATTCTGGCAGCCGAACAGGTTCAGGTTATTCGGTGAAAGCAAAAAAGAAATGTGTCTGAAACGCGTGCAAATTCTGCTTGCCGGGCTGCTGGTCATGTTGTCCACAGTTGTCCCGGTCGCTGCGCAGTCTGAAGAATCTCTGAAGTCTCTGCCAGGATACTCCGCGGAGCGTCCTGCGGAGGGGCCGGCTGTGGAGTATGCCGGCGGCTGGCTTGTTCCGTACGACACGACAATCCCGGGAACGGAAGTCAGCTTTCGCATGATTCCGATTCCCGGCGGCAGTTACATGATGGGCAGTCCAGCGGGCGAAGATGGCCACAGCGACGACGAGGGGCCGGTGCGGAAGGCGGAAGTCGAACCGTTCTGGATGGGTGAATGTGAGGTGACGTGGGCGGAATACAATCTGTTCATGAAGCTGTATTATCAGCTCAAGGAATTCCAGTCCCGTGGCATGCGAAAGGTGACGGACGACAATCGGATTGATGCCATCACTGCTCCGACGCCCCTGTATGAGCCGGATTTTACGTTTGAATACGGCGACGATCCGCAGCAGCCGGCTGTTTCGATGACTCAGTATGCCGCCAGACAGTACACCAAATGGATATCTGCAATCACCGGGCAGCAACTGCGTCTGCCGACGGAAGTGGAATGGGAATATGCCTGTCGCGGGGGAACTCAGACAGCATGGTCCTTTGGCGATGATGCGTCAGTGCTGGGTGAGTATGCGTGGTTTGCCGAGAACACCGAGGAAAGTGGGACTCGTCAGGTACGTCAGAAAAAACCGAATCCGTTCGGACTGTACGACATGCATGGGAATGCGGCGGAGTGGGTGATTGATGCGTACGCGGATTACCAGCCTGCTGACCTGCTTCACGGCGCGGTTGACTGGGTGCGGTCCAGCACTCCGGATCCTCGAACGGTCCGTGGTGGATCCTGGGAATTTGCGGCCGATCGAACACGATCGGCGGCACGCATGGGGTCAGACGATGAGGCGTGGAAGGAGTACGATCCGAATCTGCCGAAGAGCCCATGGTGGTTCACAACGGATCCGGCGCGGGGTGTTGGCTTCCGTCTGCTGCGGCCTGCGAAACCGATTGACCGAGCAGCGATTGAGGAATTCTGGAAAATCGACTGTGAAGATATTCAGTATGATGTTCAGGATCGGCTCAGCGAAGGTCGCGGTGTGCTCGGGATTGTGGACCGGGATCTGCCGGCTGCGATCAAGGAACTGGAGTGACTCACGGCAGCGGAGCGTGGAAATCAGGGCCTGTTCGGCAGCAGCTGCTGAACGCGACTCAGCCTGCAGGAGGAATTCATGGGGTTGCTGGCAGGAACAGTATTTGATCGTCCTCCCCACTGTGAACGATGCGAACTGCCGGAAACGGAGTGTCAGTGTCCACCAGAAGCGGAATCAGCAGGCACCTTTCTGCCTGCGGACAGGCAGACTGCTCGACTGGCTGTGGAACGTCGGAAGCATGGTCGGAAGATGACAGTTGTCCGTGGCCTGAGCGGCAGTGAAAGTGACCTGCCTGCACTCCTGAAGCGGCTGAAGAATGTCTGCGGAGCAGGCGGCACTCTGGAGGAGGAGGTGCTGGAAGTGCAGGGCGACCATCTGGAACGCGTGCGTACAGAACTGCGTTCGCTGGGTTATCGGATCAGGGGCTAGGCACTGTTTTTGCGCTGGTCCCCGATTGTCCGTCCTGCGTTTTTTTGACGTGGTGCAGCAGCAGCTGCAGGGGCTCAGCAGGAAGGAGCGAGTGATGGATGAGCTTGTGGGCAACGAGGTGGTGATCGACGTGGATTCACCGTTCGTCTACATGGGGTTTCTGGAGTCCATTACCGCAACATGTCTGCGTCTGAAGCGTGCTGATGTGCATGACCTGAGCGATTCGACAACAACGCGAGAGGTCTATATTCGCGAGGCTCGCGTGCATGGAATTCAGCCAAATCGACGGGCAGTGACAGTGCGGCAGGATCGGATCATCAGTGTCTCGCTGCTGAGTGATGTGATTCCCTGAGTGATATGAGCGGTGCCCGAAACGCGAGGGGAACTGTTCCCGCATTGAGAGTTGATCGGATTCAGGATGGGGCCGAGGCGGTGCACTGAGGCGGAGCGATATGACCGGGTTGTTTCCAGAAGAAGACGACGTGTCGTCGGCAGAGCAGGAAGTGCGGAAACTCCGCGAGCAGCTGGAGTACCACAATCGGCTGTACTACGTCGAATCCCGGACAGAGATTCCTGACCGTGAATATGACGAGATGTTTCGTCGGTTGCAGGAGCTGGAGCAGCAGTATCCGGAGTTGTGGTCGGCGGTCAGTCCTACTCAGAAGGTCGGTGGTGAGCCGGTTACCGGGTTTGGGCAGGTGGAGCATCGTGTGCCGATGCTCTCCATCGATAACCTGTTCGAGGATGCTGAACTGCAGGACTGGCATCAGAGCATGCAGAAGCTGCTGGATGAGGAGCATCCGGAGTACGCGATTGAGTACAAGATTGACGGAGTAGCGCTGTCACTGACATGGGAAAATGGCGTGCTGGTCCGGGCAGCTACTCGCGGCAACGGAATCACCGGCGACGACGTGACGGCCAACGCGCGGGTGATTGGCGGAATCCCACTGCGGCTTACCGGAAACAATCCGCCACCGGTGCTCGAGATACGCGGAGAGGTGCTGATTCTGAATGAGGACTTTGCCTCCAGCCAGCAGGCTCGGATTGAGCTTGGTGAGGAGCCGTTCCGCAATCCGCGAAACGCTGCTGCGGGAGCGCTGAAATTGCTGGATCCCGGTCAGACTCGGCAGCGGCAGTTGCGTTTTCTGGGACATGGTCTGGGATACCGGGAGGGCATCGACTGGCAGACCTACGAGGAGTTTCTGGCTGCCGTACGCGAATTCGGGATCCCGATTACGCCGGGTGTGCGCACCGCCCGCGGGCTTGATGCCCTGCGTGAGGCGTGCGAGGCACTGATCAGCGATGTGCCGGCATTGCCGTTCGAAGTTGATGGACTGGTGATCAAGCTGAATCGTATTTCCGACTGGAGTGCACTGGGATCCACAGCCAGAAGTCCGCGTTGGGTTCGTGCCTGGAAGTGGCAGCGTTACGAAGCAGAGACCCGTGTTGCCGGAATCGTGGTTCAGGTGGGAAGAACGGGCGTGATTACTCCGGTTGCTGAGCTGGAACCTGTGGAGATCGCTGGCACCACGGTGTCGCGAGCCAGTCTGCATAATCGTGACGAGGTGCAGCGTCTGGGTGTGCGGATCGGTGATCAGGTGGTCGTGGAGAAGGCGGGAAAGATCATTCCGCACGTTCTGTACGTGAACGAGCAGGCTCGAAACGGACAGGAGCGACCATTTGTCTTTCCGGAATTCTGTCCGGAATGCGGGACGGGTGTGGTGCAGGATGAGAACGGTGTGTACGTGCGCTGTCCGAATCCGGAGTGTCCGGCGCAGCTTCGCGAGACGCTCGTGTTCTTTGCGTCCAGACCGGCGATGGATATTGATGGACTGGGTGAGAAGCTGGTGGAGCAGTTGCTGAACGAAGGTCTGGTCGATGGAATCCCGTCTTTGTATCGACTGCAGGGGCACCGCGAACGGCTGGAGCAACTGGAGCGGCAGGGGAAGAAGTCGATTGAACGCCTGCTTGCGGGGCTTGAGACATCACGCAGTCAGCCGCTCTGGCGTCTGCTTACCGGGCTCAATATTCGCCACGTCGGCCAGACGAATGCACGCACTCTGGAAGCTGCCTTCGGGACATTGGAGAAGATTGCGGAGCAGTCGGAAGAAACGCTGGCCGCTGTGAATGAAATTGGCCCTGTGATCGCCTCATCGGTGCACGGTTTCTTTCGTACGGAATATGGTCGCCGGTTGCTGACCGAGCTGGCTGAACTTGGTCTGAATACGGGGACACCCGTGGAAGCCACTGTGGCAGGAGCGGGGGCATCAGTGATTTCCGGATGCACGCTGGTTGTGACCGGAACGCTGACACAGTTCACGAGAGATCAGATTGAGCAGAAGATTCGCGATCTTGGTGGCAGGGCAAGCAGCAGTGTCTCAAAGAAGACGGACTATCTGGTGGCCGGAGAGGCGGCCGGCAGCAAGCTGGCCAAAGCGGAGAGTCTGGGTGTGAAGGTACTGTCTGAACAGGAGTTTCTGGACCTGATTGCCAGTGGAGAGGCGGCTGCAGAAACGGCAGAAACTGCCGAATGATGCGTGTCACAAAGCGGCGTTGATCTGTTGTGCTGCGGGTGAGCAGGCTGGTCACCTGAGACTCGACCGAGTGACCAGGAGATCTGCGTTGACCTGGTAGCTGGGGAAGTTTTCTCTGGTTATTCCTGACTTAACTGAGGAAGCGATTGCAACGGGAAGCAAAACACTGCGGACTGCAGGGGTGAATTGTCGAATCGAACGACAGGCAGAAGTTCTCTTCGCCGTTCGAAGCACCCTTTTCAGGTATTCCGTCTCATGACTCAGCAGAATTCGCAGAGCAAAGTTGCTCGAGGATTTCGGACGAACGACTGGTTCAGCAGTCTGTTCCCCGCGCGGTTAAGCAGAATCGCGGGACGTTCGCTGAAGGTGCTGGCAGTCGCCGTTTCTCTGGAGGCAATGGTGTTGTCCGGGGTGGCGGATGAGGGATTGCCGGCGACCAGTTATGTGCGTGCATCCGGTACTCCGCGCCCCGGGTTTGCCATGGAGATTATTCCCCGGGCAGCGGCGTTCAAAGCTCCGAGTGAATCTGAGGCGGAAATTGACGTGGCCCGACCTGCTGCACAGGCCAGACGGGTGATTGTCCCTGACGCAACGCAGGTCATCGAGCGTGGTCGAGCCAACAATACGGGAGTGTCATTGCAGGATCGGGCGGAGCGGCTGCGTGCCGGACTGCGTGGTGAAGGCAGTGGAGACGCTGATGACGTCGGTGAAATGGCAATGCCATTGATTCGCCGGACGGCACAGCGGATTGGAGCACTGCCACCGGTACCTCAGGAAAGTACACGGAATATTTCGGTCGCCCGAAATCTGCCGGGCGCTGACGACACGGTCGCAACCAGTCGAGTGCAGCTGCCGAAGATTCCGTATGCGAAGTCAGCAGATTCTTCGCAGAGCTCCGCAGATTCTTCGCAGAGCTCCGCAGATTATTCGCAGAATGACGCAGATGCTTCGCGGGGCAACGCCAGATATCCGGCAGCTGAAGCAGCTGAAGCGGCTGTTGCGAAGGCTGCGACAGGAGCAAAGCAGTACGAACCGGCTCCGAGGATCACTGCCAGCTACCCGGAAGATGGTGACATGGTGGTGTATGATGTGCCAGAGTGGAAACCACACTCTCCGGGCCACAGTTTCAGCGGCGAACTGCCATCACGAAACAGCCGCCAGATGGGGAGTATTTCCAGCACTGTTGTTTCTGAACCATCGTCGCAGGTTGTGGCTCGCTATTCGGGGGCGGCATCAGCCGGTCCGTCCATCGCTGCTCCATCGATGGCGTTTTATCCTCCGGAAGGCGGATTTCCCGGGGCTACGGATCCGGGTGGCGCTGCCTCAATGATTGCTGGTCTGCCGGACTATCAGAGTCTGCCGTCGCTGCCCTCGGCCGGTTATTCGCAGATCCCAATGCAGCAGCAGCCAGCTGTGATGGCCATTCCTCAGCTGCCGTCGGCTGGTAATCCCGGAGCAGTTGCGGCAGTCCCGACTCCACAGGCAGCTGTTCAGCCTGGGGTTGTGCTGCAGGCTCCCGGAGTGCCGGGACAGGGAGTCGCTCCCTATGTTCTGCAGGCACCGATTGTGCAGCAGGCCCCGATGATGTTTGCAGCTCCGGGGACCATGCCTGTCTATCAGATGCCAATGCCGGCCGCACCGCAGTATGCGATGGCGCCACCAATGGCTCCCCAGTATGCTCCGGAACAGCCGCAGCAATTGTTTGCACCCGGGATGGATCCGACGTTTCAGCCGAGTTATATCGGTGGGATGCCCGTCTATAATCAGCAGGGGCAGGGCTACACGCCTCAGGGATACGGCTACGCAATGGCGCCGCCCACGGCTCATCCTTACGGTGGTACCTCGCTGGGTGGTCTGCCACTGCAGCCGCCAGCTGCACCGACCTGGCTGCCGAAGAACAGTTCGCGTCCGGGTGGGCTGTATGGCGGACGTTATGGCGGCAACGGGAACATCACCCGGGTACCGAGTTCGCGATACGGCAGCCGTCTGGCGGACTCCGGAGCTTATCGCGGAGCATCCATCAGTAAGTACACGGCACCTTCGGGCCCCGAGCAGTTTCATGCGGAAGGCCCCGGGAGCGGTCGCTACAGTCGCTGATCGTTGTTTCAGCAGTCGCAGCTTGCTGGTGCATTGCGGATAATCGTCACATTCCCCGCTGTACAGTTTGTTCTGCCTGGCTTCCGCAGAATACGCCGACTTCCTTTTCGGGCGCTTTCATAATCCCGGAAAAGTCTACCATGGACTCTGCGGTGCAGATTCGCTCCCAGCTTCGGCTGCATCGAATCCCTGCAGATTCCGAGCAGACAGGAATCTCGGGGAAGCGGTGATGAATTGTGATCTGCTGGTTGTCGGGAATGACGAAGCGGCTGTAGAGCTGGCTCTGCAGGCTGGTCTGGACGGTCATGGTGTGATTTCGGCACTTCCCGTGCAGAGCCACTCCGCATGGATTGTCCGCGAAACGCTGCGGACGATGACGACGCAGCTGGCGGCTGATTTTCCTGTCGCCCGCCGCAATCAGCTCCGACGCTGTCGTGAGACCAGATTTGTGCTGTCGCTGCTGAAGCGAGCGTTAAGTCGTGAACAGCTGCTGCAGCAGCAGCGACTGCTGGACGCCGGTGTGCGTGTGCTGCATGGTGAGATACAGTGTGCCGGCAATGGCCTGTTCCGGATCTTCACGCCGGGTGGGAGGAAGCCGCTGCCGCTGCGTGCGCAGTCGTGTGTTGTGGCAACGGGAATTCGCTGTGGCTCTGCACTGGCGTACGATGGGCTGGACCGTCTGTTTTCCGAGCTGTGGCTGCCGGAGCAGCTGCAGATTGCGGCAGGGTGCGGTGTGGGGATCGGACTGGCGTCGCTGTACCAGCTGTTTGGCGTTTCCACAGAACTGATCGCCTGCGTTGATGAATCTGATGCGATGCTTGAGTTTGCCAGCGAGACAGGTGTGGGTGTTGTGCACTGCAGTGAATTTGAAGAGCGCCCATTTTCGCGGTCCAGGCATGAATCAGCCGGGATGCGAATTGACTGTCGCCGTCAGATGGGTTTCACTGATCACCTGCAGTTGCAGCAGGCTGGTGTGATTCCCGATGATCGCGGTCGGCTCTGGTGCAACGATGTTTTTGAAACGTGGTGTGAAGGAATCTATGCCGCGGGTGATGTGATTGGCTTCAGTGGCCGCGTGAATGCTCCACTTGTTGATCAGGTTCGCATAATTCTGAGTGCCCTGCGTGGCGAATCGACCAGCATTGCACGATCGCAGCGGACCAGCTCCGGCAGTCCATCCAAAAGTCAGAACGAGATGCTGGAATGAGGCACCTGCAGTGACCGTTGTCCGGCATCACCGCCTCCTTCGGACTGGTTGATTTCGGGATCTGTCATGTCATACGCAAGCAGAAATCTTTGTCGCCGGGTAGTGCTGCTGGCGATGATTGTGTCAGGAGTCACCACAACATTGGCTGACGATCAGTGGGACGCAGATCTGGCGACGTGGATTCAGAAACGAGATCAGACGTTGCGCGACAGCAATGGCTGGCTGGCTGTCAGTGCACTGCATTATCTGCAGGACGGCGAATTCTCGATTGGCGGCGGTAAGGACTGCGATATTCATGTTCCTGGCCAGTCCGTCCCGCAGCTCATCGGCAGGCTGACCGTTTCAGGCAGCGAAGCGATGCTGACGTGCAGTGAAGGTGTCAGCATCCGGTGCAACGAAAAGCCGACCACCGCTGCTCGACTGACGCTTGCGAGTGATGCGGCGGAAGCCGATGGCGCGGATCTGATCACGGTGGGCACCGCAACAATCTTTCTGATCCGACGTGCGGGACTTCCGGCACTGCGGATGAAGGATTCCATGAATCCCCTGCTGCGAAATTTTGCCGGGGAGCAGCGTTTTGCACCGGATCGACGGTTTGTCACTACTGCCCGTTTTACTCCGGCTGCCCCTGACCTGTTTCAGACCATCAGCAATATTCGTGGAGACAGTCTGCAGGTACCTGTTGCAGGCACACTTGATTTCGAGCTGGAAGGGAAACGCTGCAGACTCACAGCCACGCCGGAGTCTGACGGTCGTCTGTTCATTGTCTTTCGTGACCAGACCACCGGACACGAGACATATTCCGGGGGGCGTTTCCTGCTGACCACGGTACCTGATGAGGGCAAGGTCGTGCTGGACTTCAACCGAGCTGTGAATCCACCGTGTGCGTGGAATCAGTGGACAACCTGTCCGCTTCCCGCAGCCGGGAATACTCTGCCAGTGGCGGTCAGGGCCGGGGCGCTGGTTCCGAAGAAGTCTGTTCCGTAATGCGTCGACACCAGAGCCCTGCGGCAGCGGAGCGCGAGCTGTACCGATTGTTGATTTGCATGCCGTTGGTTCTCCTCCTCGCGGCAGTGACGGGGCTGTACTGCGGGCAATGTGCGGGGGCTGAGTCCGCAGCAGACGTACCTGGTGTGCGGCGTGAATTTCGCGGTGTCTGGGTGGCAACGGCCTGGAATATTGACTGGCCGACAAAGCCGGGTCTGTCGACAGCGGCTCAGCAGAGCGAAGTCCGGTACCTGCTGGACCGCGCCACAGCGCTGGGACTGAATGCCGTTGTGCTGCAGGTACGCAGTGAAGCTGATGCCATTTATCCGACAGAGCAGCCGTGGAGTCGTTCGCTCACGGGGACTCCGGGAGCCGCTCCTGATCCGGCATATGATCCGCTGCAGTACTGGATCCGGGAGGCGCACCGGCGGGGGCTTGAGCTGCATGCGTGGATCAATCCGTTTCGGGCGCAGAGCAGCAGCAGACCGGTTGCGGCTGAGCACGTTTCCCGTACGGATCCGCAACTGGTGGTGCAGTACGGGGACCAGCACTGGATCGATCCGGGGCAGGCCGGCAGTATTGCTCACGTGCTGCGTGTCGTTGATGATCTGCTGAATCGATATGACCTCGATGGTCTGCAGCTGGATGACTATTTCTACCCATATCCCGTTCGTGACGAAGACGGGGCTGTGCTGGAATTTCCCGACAAAGCTTCGTGGGAAGCCTATCTGCAGGCAGGTGGTCAGCTGCCCCGGGACGACTGGCGGCGGTCACGGGTGAATCGACTGATTTCGTCAATTCGTGCTCGGGTGCGGCGTCTGAGACCGGACATCCGATTCGGAATCTCACCCTTTGGGCTGCCGGGGCACGGGCTGATGCCTGAGGTGCAGGGGCTGGATCAGTACTCGGAACTTTATGCCGAACCGCAGTTATGGGCAGAACGCTCATGGTGCGATTACCTGTCACCACAGCTGTACTGGAGAACCGCTGATTCAAAGCGTGCTTTCGGTGTGCTGCTGAACCACTGGAGTGGTCTGCAGAAGTCGCAGCTGCAGATCTGGCCCGGACTGTATGCTTCTGCTGTGGCAGACGCAAAGAACGGCTGGACGGGCGAAGAGATTGCTGAGCAGATTCGACTGACCAGAGAGCGACTGGAAGTACCGGGGCATCTTCACTTCTCGGCCCGGGCGCTGCTGCGGGATGAAAGTGAGCTGTTTGAGGAATTGCGGCAGACCGTTTATCAGGATGCGGCTGCAGTTCCGGTACGGGCGGGGATTGCGGAGCGGACTGAAAACGAACCTGGCGTCAGCATTTCCGGTGCGAAGCTGAGTGTGCGTGCCGCAGGTGTGCGGCCACGTCGCTGGTGTCTGCAGGCACGTGATCGGAGTGGTCAGTGGCGACAGTGGCTGTTTTCCGGGCAGCTGGACCAGCTGCTGATTCCGAGTGGGTCTGTGGAACTGGCTGTGTCGGAGCTGGATCACCTGAGCCGCCAGGGCGTGGTGGTGAGACTGACAGTGAACAAATTCGCTGCTGCAGAACGGCAGCAGTGATCCGCGTTCAGTCTTTTCCGGCAACAACCGTCCCGGACACAGAAAACTCGAGAGGCTGTTCACGGCCTGCAATCGTCAGTTTCATCGGTTCCTGAAATCGGCCGGTCCCGGACTCTGTCAGAAACTTCAGTTTGAGCACATGCAGTCGAGCTTCTTCGTCACTCAGTTCGACTTCAAAATATGGCTGCAGTCGTCCGAAATCCACGGCGGAGATCCGGAATGGCCTGGTTCCCTTGACGACCAGTGAGGCGGTGACCTGCTGGCCGATGGGGAACGTTCGCAGACTGATGCTGGGGTTGGAAATCACAATATCCGGAACCACTGTTCCTTCCACCAGCATGGGAACAAAGGGGCTGGCAGCATCATCCGTGACCAGCGTCAGGTATTCGAGAATATCGCCTGCGGGTGCTTCATCTGCGAGGCTGACATTCAATTCGTAGACCACATTGATTCCGTCCGCGGGGGCTGTTTCTCGTTTGGTTTCGTTCAGAACAGCAGTGATGAGCGGATTTTTTGAACGGACTTCAAGGATTTGCCACTGGGGGCGTCCGGCGTAGGTGATCTGGAGCTTCCGGGATGCTCCGGAACCTGCATCTACGGAGCCGAAGTCGACTTTCCCCGGCTCAAACACCATGTCTGTGCGGATGTAAACGGAGACCGGAATACGAACGTCTGCAAACTGTGGAGAGTCAAAGGCGATGTTGAGTGCTGTGTCTCGTTGCTGGCGGAAGGATCGGGTGTTGATGCTGACGCTGATTGTTGCCTGTTCACCTGGCTGAAGCAGAGTCTTTGTCGGTCGACCAGCTTCTGCACAACGGCAGGCGGTTGTGACCTGAGCGATGTGCAGTTGAGTATTCAGCCGGTTGGTGATGGTGACATTCCGGACAGCGGAAGAGCCTGTGGCGACAACTCCGAAGTCGATCTTGGACTGATCAACCAGCTTCGCTGCCCAGTCATCCTGAGCCGACAGGCAGGGCAGAAACAGAGTCAGTGAGCTGATGAGGAGTACAGTGGAAAGTCTGCAGGGAAACTTCATGCGGCACCTGTGGCCAGTGGAGTTCGGGCCGAGCTGATGAGTCATCGGTGGGAGGACAGCCAGTGGAGAATGTGCTTGCAGGCCGGCTGAAACACAGAGCTCACAGGTGAATTGTCGCAGGGATGCTGGCGAAACTCCAGTGATTCTCAGCACTGGTCTGGCAAGCGTCGTGGGGCCTGACGGCAATGTTGGTCTGCGGGGCGGCTTCCGGTCCGGAATTCCGGTTTCGCCCGGGAGTGTTTTTTCGGCGGAATATGTCGTCAGGACTGTGAATGTGCCGGACTTGTCAGCCGGGAAGATCAAGCCCGCCGAACTGGCGAACAGCTTCGTAGGCTACGGTACTCACCGTGCTGGCCAGATTCAGGCTGCGGACTACCGGGTGAGTGGGCAGGCGCAGATTTCGAACCGGCAGTTCGTCGAGGATTGCGGCGGGCAGCCCACGTGATTCACTGCCGAACAAGAGGATGTCGCCGCGTGCAAACTCAGCATCCCAGACAAGTCGCGCAGCATGTCGCGTAAGGCACCAGATACTGGCCTCGGGCAGACGGCTGCAGACTTCAGCGAAACTGTCCACGACCTCCCAGTCGACGTGCTGCCAGTAATCCAGTCCGGCGCGGCGGAGTGATTTTTCATCGATGCTGAATCCGAGGGGGCGGATCAGCCACAGCTTTGCTCCGATAGCCAGACAGGTACGTCCGATGTTCCCGGTGTTCTGTGGAATCTCCGGATGATGCAGGACGATATTCAGCAGGGGGCTGGCCATGAATGGCTGGGTGTTTCTGAGTCTGGGGCGAGGTTATTTGCTGTACTGTCCGGGAACGAACCCCGGATCGCTCTGGCCCTGCAGCTGATCAATACCCGTGAGCTGGATCATCAGCAGGGTTTCGCGGCCTGAGTTGCCGGTGTCAGGACCGAAGAAGAGCCTGCCAATTGTATGCGGGTTATCAGCGGCGGTCCGTCCCACGACAATAATTTCCCCTGGCATCAGCTGGTAATCAATCTGCAGTTCGTAGATGGGGAACATATTCTGCCGAACGGGCAGTTGTTCCTGCTGATCAACGATTGTCAGTCTCGTAGTGGCCCGACCGGTAAAGATGATGGGCAGGAGTCGCACCTTCACCCATGCTTCGGAGATTTCCTGAATGTGAACTTCCATGGTGCAACGAACGTTCCCGGCTTCGCGAAGCGACTTCAGCTGAGGGATCTGCTGCAGCAGTTCTATGGGCAGGTCGAGATCGCTCTGAATATCGATATAGCTGTTTGCTCCTTCCATCAGCGGGAAGGCCTGTCCGAAGCGATTGTCGGAAGAGCTTTCGGACGCGACTGCCGGCAGAGCCTGCATTGTCCGTGGGTGAAATTCTCTGCTGGATTCCCGTGCAAGTTTCGTCAGGATCCAGGGTGTTGAGTGCCCGGCAACACCGGTTCGCAGTCCGGCATTATTGAGCCGGGAACGCTGTTCCGGATTCATCGGCCCGCATTCATCCAGTTCCTCCCAGGCCAGTTTCAGGATCCTGGTATCATCACGCGGGCCGCGTGGCACACAGGATTCCATTCGGGCCATCTGCAGCACCGGTCGCGATGCGGAATTCGGGGCAACGCCCGATCTGCGATCGGAAAAAACTGAGCTCATTCCTGAGTCCCCTGTATTCAGCGAACGAAACAGGTCGCAGCCTGCTGCTGAACACAGCAGCATTGCGAAAGCTGTTCGTCGGGTCAGGGGCATTGGAGAAATCCACGATGTTTTGAAGCTGTACCGGGGCAATACTGCCAGGAGCGGGCGGCCAGGGCCGATCACGCTGCCGGAAGAAAGTTCGAAGATACCAGTGAAAACTAGGGAAAAGCGATGTGTCGAGTCAATGGCAGCTACGGTGGCCGGGAGCGGACAGGGCTCACAGAAACGCCGAACGAATGACGAAGAAATGACGGGCAGTGGCAGGACATGGAAATCGGCAGAAACTGCCGAATGATCCGGAGCCGCATTCCTGTTCTCCGTTTGCGCTGCATCGTTTATTCTGTGCATGCTGCCCGCACGGCAGCGGGACAGCAGCAAGGAAGGGAATCATGCAGCAGGCGGTGTTTCGCGCGGGGCTTGGACACGACACCCACCGGACGATCTTCGGACGTCCGTTGATTCTGGGGGGAGTGGTGATCGATGAGGCGGAATTTGGTCTGGACGGACACAGCGATGCCGATGTGCTGCTGCACGCAGTGACTGACGCTCTGCTGGGGGCTGCCGGTCTGGGCGACATTGGTGAGCATTTTCCGAATACGGCGTCGGAGTGGAAGGGGGCAGATTCCTCCGTGCTGCTGCAGCATGTCTGCGGTCTGGTTCGCGCCGCCGGCTGGCGGATTGGCAATCTGGACTGCACGGTGCATGCCGAACAGCCGCGGATGGGGCCGTGGAAACCACGCATCCGCAGCCGGCTGGCCGAGATCCTGCAGATCGATGCAGGCTGTGTCAGTGTGAAGGCAAAATCAGGAGAACTGGTGGGGCCTGTCGGCAGAGGAGAAGCAATCACTGCCGACGCCATTATTCTGCTTCAGGCAGAGTCAGCAGTTGGAGAGTCAGCAGTTGGAGAGTCATCTGAGGAGAACGTCTGAATGACGGTAGGTCAGGAGACGGTTGCCGAATCAGCTTCGGGCGGGCGGTACCTTGGCGTCGACCCGGGACTCGGACGCACCGGTTATGCTGTCATCCATCGTACAGTTCGAGGACCGGTGCTGCTGGAGGGCGGCGTAATTGAAACAGACAGAAAGGCGGCGCTGCATCTGCGTCTGCGTGAACTTGCCGATGGTCTTCGCGAAGTGATCAGAGAACTGAAACCGGACGTTGCCGCGATGGAAAAAGTGTTCGCGAATCCTCGCAATCTGAAGTCTTCACTGTTACTGGCTCAGGCACGCGGTGCTCTGCTGTTGTCCATTGCCGAAAGCGGCCTGCCGCTCTTGCAGTACGAACCAACTCGAATCAAACGCATGCTGACCGGCAGTGGTCGAGCCCCCAAGGAACAGATGCAGATGGCGATCTGCCGTGAACTGCAGTTGCGGCAGTTGCCGGAACCACATGACGTGGCTGATGCATCGGCTATTGCGTTGTGTCTGTTTCACTCGCTGCGTTTTGCAGCCTGAACACCTGGTGTGCAGGCATTTACCCGACCCCGGAACCATTTCTGCAGAGATCCGCTGCAGAGTTTTGCAAGAATGACAGGCAATCAGGAATGATCACTCGCATCAGCGGTCTGCTGGTCGGACTGAATGAAACCAGTGCAACTGTCCGCGTTGGCGGATTTGACTATGAGGTACTTGTGCCGGACGTCGTCCGACGACAGCTGCAGAGTCGCCTGGATCAGGAGGTCATCCTGCGAACCATGGAATTTCTTGAAGGGAATCCGCAGCAGGGACGTCTGGTTCCGAGATTGATCGGATTCACCAGTGAGGCGGAGCAGGCGTTCTTTGAACACTTCTGTTCGGTGGATGGTGTTGGTGTCCGCAAGGCTCTGCGAGCCATGGTGCGTCCGGTGCGTGAAATTGCAGTCTCCGTTGAAGAGCAGGATGCAAAAGGGCTGAGTGCTCTGCCGGGAATTGGTCCGGCGATGGCCGAGCGGATCATTGCCAAGCTGCGTCGCAAGATGACTCGATTTGCACTGATGGCAGCCAGTCAGGTCCCTGCGGCAGACGATGGTCCTGCGGATCTGATCGGTGAGGCGTACGAGGCACTGGTCAGCGTCGGTCACTCCCCACAGGACGCCCGCAAACGGATCGAGTCAGTCGTGGAGGGCGGACGCAAGTTTCGCACTGTGGAAGAGATTCTGGCCGAGATTTATCAGCGTCAGCGCAGCTGACTGGGCTGCTGCGCTGTCGATCAGGTGCACCAGTGCAGCACGCAGCGGCGAAACAGATCGGTGCCCTGTTCCAGCTGGCTGAGTGCAATCCATTCGTCGTCTGTATGAGCCTGAGCAATACTGCCGGGGCCGATCACGGCCACCTGCGAGAGTTCAGTCAGGATTGCTCCGTCGGTACCGTAGGCGGCCGTCGTGGGCTCTGCCTTTCCGGAAAGGTGATGCAGATCACGAACAAAATCAGAGTCGGCAGGGGTGTCCAGCGGATCGGATGCAAACACCAGTTCGGCTTCGAGTCCGCTGGCTGCAGCTGCCTGCAGCAGTCTCTGCACGGCGGCATCGGCATCCTGTCCGGGCATCGGACGAAAGAATATCCGGCAGCCGGAGTCACTCGATGTAATATTGATTCCGGAGTTGTTGTCGTGCAGCAGCAGATTGAGTGTCGGAGTAGGCGGGGTGAAGCGGTGGTCGCTCCATTCTGCTGCAGACTCCATTTCGTTGTGCAGTGCCAGCACCTCCTGCAGAAACGGGATGAGTGCAAAATTGGAGTTGCTTCCCAGGCCGGTGCTGGAGTGGGCAGCGGTACCCCGTGAGCGTACATGCAGTGTTCGGCCACCCTTGTGGGAATGCACAACGCGCAGTTCTGTCGGTTCTCCGATGATCATGGGGGTGTCGGTGTGGACGATCTGGCGATAGAAGGACGAATCGCTGACAAGTCGTCTGGCACCCAGCATGCCAACTTCCTCATCCGCCGTTGCGATGAACCAGAAGGGTTTCCGCAGAGCAGTTGGATCGATGGACGCAATTGCAGCGAGCATGCAGGCGACCGGTCCCTTCATGTCACAGGAACCACGTCCGTAGACACGGTCGTGCGTGACGTGAGCGGTCCATGGATCGGCATGCGGATAATTCCACGTGTCCACCGGGACAACGTCGGTATGTCCGCACCAGGCGAGACCGCGACCGCTGTCCGGACCAAGCCGACCGACAACATTCGACTTGGTGACACCGTTCTGTTCAGTCCAGGTGATCTGTTCGGTGACAAAGCCGAGATCCTGCAGCCATCGCTCCACCTGATCTGTAACCGCAGCATTGGACTCGGCACTGACACTGGGAAATGCGAGCAGAGCTTTCAGATAGTCCAGAGTCTGCATGATGTTGATTGCCTGGGGCGGTCAGG
>JALQUR010000451.1 GCA_023260695.1 Planctomycetaceae bacterium | reverse complement strand
GAGATTGCTGAACTCTCACGATGTTCAATACCGCGGTCATTGGTGGTTCTTGCCGCTGGTTTTCAGGGGTATTCTCGCGCCGCCAGAGACTCCTCTGGATTCCCGCCTGCGCGGGAATGACAGTGGAGCGGGGGGGGGGATGACGCGCGTGACTTCCTTTGCGATCCCGTCGTGTTCTTCGGTATGCATGAAAACAGGATCGCCCCGGGACGACGATCTCAGTTCCCAGCCGGCGTATTCGGTGGCACAACAACCGGGCTGGCGGGAATCTCAAATGTGTCCGGGTCATCCGGCTGCCCCGGATCAAAGTCCGACACGTCGCCAGCCAGATGCCGCGACAACTCCGGAACCTGCTCCCGCAACCCCTGTACAACACATCGTGCCAGCTCATAAGCCCCGTACGAATTGTGATGCGTGCGGTCCTTTAACTGCTCCGCAATCCCCGGAAACGTGCCCGCCGGATAAAACACAAACGCCTTTGTGCACCGCTCCGGTCCCAGACCCGCATACAATTCCAGACTCATCGCATGCAGGTCAATCACCGCAACCTGCTCTTCCTCGCCCACTTCACGCACTGCCTCTGCGTAGTCCGACAATGTGGGCGTCTGCTGCCCGTTGCTGTCCATCCGCAACCGTTCCATCGAGGTTACCAGAATCGGAATGCCGTGACGTTCCCGTGTGGCCCGAACAAACTCCGTCAGCTTCTGCTTGTATGTCGTAAACGGACCGGCACCTTCACGGTTGTCCTTCTGATCATTATGCCCGAACTGAATCAGCAGGTAGTCGCCCGGCTGCATCATGCTGAAAACCTTCTGCAGCCGTCGCTGATATTCAAACGATCGCAATGCCAGTCCCGATTCCGCCTGATTGGAAACTGCAACCTCCGGACCGAAAAACCGAGGCAGCATCTGACCCCAGCCGGCATACGGTTCCTGCCGCTGATCAGTCACCGTTGAATCACCGGCCACAAAAACTGTTGTCGCGTCCGAAGTTCGGCGAATGGACAACGCCGCCACGCCGGGCTGCCTGCCGTTGAATTCCAGTGTCAGCAGTGCATCCCAGTCCGGGTGCAGCGGCGGTCCCAGTTCGCGGCTGTTCAGCTTTGTCGTCTGATCCGTACTGATCTGCGGTTGTCGCACGTTCACCACAAAGCTGCGAGTCACAAACTGCCCTGCCTCACTGCGAATATTCTCCAGCATCAGTCGCCGTGCTTCGGCTTTGATGGTGGTGACAGTCGCCCGTTCCGGGTGCCCCAGTCGTACGGTCACTTCGTAATTGCCTTCCGGCAGCCGCACTGCGAAGTTCAGCGGATTCGCTGAAGCACTCTGCTGGCCGGGCAGAAAGCCGTAACCACGCTCCGCCTCGTAACTTGTCTGCGGCGCTACAAAGGTCCCCTCCCCGGTCCCGCTGAAATCAAATTGCCAGTACCTCCGCTGCCGCAGCAATGGCACAAATTCCCGGGCCACCCGCGACATTTCATCGGCCACCAGCTCCGCAGTCAGTGCCGCGGCATACGAATTCAGGTGCGTTGTGTCGTCGGGTTTGGGATCAAATCTGCTGGCAGCGTCCTGCCCCCAGCGGTTCATCTGCCGGACACTCAGAGCATTCAGGTCCACAAGCGGAACCTGCAGCTCCATGGCAACAGCACGCGTCGCTGCCGCGTAGTCGGAAAGTCGAAACCCGGCCGGGATGGTGAGCGGTTCAGGACTGGCCGCATCGATGTTCCCCGCAGCGTCAAAGATCCGCCGCGTGAGTGGCGTGATCAGCACCGGCGTTGCTCCAACCTCACGGGCGTCATTCACATAGCGAATCAGGTTCTCACGATACGTCGACTGCGGATCGGTTTCCCGCTCCGGACCCTTCCCCGGCTGATCATTGTGCCCAAACTGAATCAGGATCCAGGTGGGCCGTTCTGCCAGAACTTTGTCCCACCAGCCTTCATCGCGGTAACTCTTCGAACTGCGTCCGCTCCGAGCCAGGTTCACCCACTGTGTGCCGTCCGCGAGCAGACGACCAAAGCTGTCGCCCCAGCCGGACCGGGAGGATACGGTGGAATCTCCGGTGAGCAGTACTCGCGGCGGCTCCCCGGCCTCCACAACAGACAACAAACTCACCAACAGCAACAACCAGCAGCATCGACGCAACATACAGAGACACCTCAGCAGGAATCAGGACACCGCAATGGAGCACAATTCCCCTGTGGCGGCAACCCGCAACCGCAATCCACAACCGCAACCCACACGGTTACACCGGGTGTTGGCAACCCAAACGGTTGCACCGAGTATTGCTTCGCAACCAATTCGCCTCGTTGGGCGAATTGCATTTCCTGACATACGGGCACGCTCCCGCCTGCCATGATCCTCGGCACGCAATTCCACAGGGCAAATTCCACCAACAA
>JALQUR010000375.1 GCA_023260695.1 Planctomycetaceae bacterium | reverse complement strand
CCGACCGTCGATGACATCGAGTATCAGCTCACACGGTGCTTTCTTCGCAAGCGATTCTGCTTCCTTCCGAGTTGAATCACTGACTTTTCCAGTCGTCGCAAAATAAAGCCACACTCGGTATCCATACTTCAAGACCTTCTGCCTTGCCTGTCCTAGTTGCTCTGCAACATGCCCTTCTGTCTTTACGATGAAGGCCTGAAAAAGGCTGTTATCAGGTTCTGAAATGCGATGACCGATTTCTGTCAATGCGATGACATCAGCTCGTTTTTCTGTTGTCGCACTGATCTTGTCGCGAAATTTGCCTTGAACAATGAAGACTGCACGAGCCGCGTCATCGATGAAAATGGCGTCGATTCCCTTGTCCCCTGCGCCGCCAGACACAGCTTCGGCGGCTTTCTGTTCACTCTCGGTAATGTAAGCCCGCAGAAACCACAGGACGAATAGTTCATCCTCTGACAGTTTGGGGAAGCGGTCCCCGATGTCTTCGAGAGATGCTCTGAGGTCAATTGCCGTTTGTTCCTGCTTCGTCGCCATGTACGAGCTCCTTTGTGCCTAAGTGTACGAAAGCAATTTCCTAATCTAGAAGACACTTGAAGAAGGCGTCCTGCGCGTCCTTGTAGAACTCGATCTTGATTTTGGTCCAAAGGTCATCAGGGAGGTCGTTCAGCTGCCGGCGAGCTGAGACGGGGATCAGGAGTGTGGTCGCCTGTTTTTCAATGGCGACTTCGGCGATCGCGACTGGGTTTGGAATCATTTCGATTGAACCACCGAGGTTCAGTGATCCAACAATAATCATCCCTCCCTTGGTACTGCGTTCAAGCAACGAACTGCAGAGGGCAACAAGCACTGGCAATCCGATCCCAAATCCACTGTGATCATTGTCCATCGCGCGCATTTGTATGGAGAATTCATGGGCGCGGGGATCCCTATCGCCAACCAATTGCTTGCTGTTCGCGTAAAGGTTTTGTTCGCCAATCTTGACGCTTTCGCGGAAGGATGGCGGGGTGGGGGTATTCAGAATCCGCACTCCGCCTCCAGGACTCGAAGTAACCTCCAGCCGGTAAAGTCCCGGGCCGACGTCTTGAGAACCGGGGCTGATTGCCCAAACCTGCCCTGGGGGGAGCGGGTCACCTTCGATGGCGTCATCGCTGTGGAGTTCAGGGGTGGCGACGAACTTTTCGATCCCTTCTATTCCCATCGTGTAGCTGAAGTGCGTGTTGCGGAACTCGCTCTTCAGGCATCGCTTCTGCTGTTCCTTTACACGGCGACGTGATTCAAACGCGATCCGGACGATCTCTTCCAGGTCGTCATCGGGAACCGGCATCGAAGGATCGGGAAAGAGCAACTTCAACAGTCCGCTGATCGATTTGTTGACGGCCTCAATGTCGCGACCGCTCAGTGCTCCGCCGAAGTGAACCCGTCCCTGCAAGGCTGAAACGCGACTGCTGGGACGCAGCTTGTTCCAGCATTCGCTGAGGAAGTCACTCACCAAACCAAAGTGATTGGTTAAGTGTTCGTTGGGGTTGAGTTTCGGGAAGTCCCAACCGGGCACGAATGCGTGTAAGCGATCATGAAACGCGGTGTCGTCTCGCATTTCCGGTGGCAACGGGCTGAGAAGATGCCCGATCCTCTGTTGTTGCTCGATATCAACATCAAAGTTGCCGACCATCACGATGCCACCCTCGGCACGAATGCTGTCCTTACCACGGCTGAATTCACCGGAAGCCATGTAGCCCTTCATGATGTTCACGCCATCTTTCTGGTCGAAAGAGACGCCGGAGACTTCATCAAAACAGACCACGTCGTACTGGCAAACAAGCCCGCGTTGTCCGTTTGCGTTGTTCACGAACATCTTGGCGACGGTGGCTTTGCCGCCGGAAATCAAATGGGAGTACGGAGAGATTTGCTGGAAGAGGTGACTCTTGCCCGTGCCGCGAGGTCCAAGCTCGACCATGTTGAAATTGCGTTCCACGAATGGAACCATACGCAGCAAGCAAACCCAAATCGCCCGCTCCGAGAGATGCTCGGGCTCAAGTCCAATCGACCGAACCAGGAAGTGACGCCATTGCTCGGAACTAAATGCCTGCCGGCCTCGGGCCAGGACATCCAGCACGTCAGACTTCGACATCTGAATCGGTCGCAAGGCATCAATGGAGAATGGCCGACCGTTGCGCTCCTGAGCCACGAGAGCGTCGTAGCCAAGCGTGATTTCGGCGTAGAAGCCGTCGGTCAGCATGCGTTCGTGTTCGCGAACCAGATTGTCGTCGATGCGAACATCCCTGAGAGCCAGGCTGGGAACTTCCGCCACATAGCAGTCGTTCTTGGCGTCCAGTTTGGCTTTCACGATGTCGATCAGCTTGACCGATCCCTTGTCACGCGACTTTGCCTTGAACAGCTCTTCCTCACCCGTGCGAACTGTGCGGTCCTTGAGCTGCCGTTCGACAATCTGAAGCCCCTCGGAGATCTCAGTTTCGTTGACGGTAGCGCAGTACCGGCCAAGTAGAAATTCCACGACATACGTGGGCACCGGATACTGCCGAGAGTATTTTCGCACCAGGTCTTTGCGGACGAGGTATCCGTCAAACGACGAAGCCCCGAGCCGATCGAGCGTGTCGAGTTCCAGTGTGGTTGTCATTGCTCCTCACCTCCAACAATGGTCGATTGCTTGCCGAGGATTCGGCCGCGTGTGTCGAGAACAACGACCACGACTGCGGAACCGGCAAGATCTTCGTTTTCCACCAGCAGCGACGCTTTGCCGTCGCCTTCGACTTCACGAATCTCAACAGCAATGCTCGTGGCCGCTGAACCCGGCGATGTTCGTAAATCGACGCGCAGAGAAGTGTCGATCGGATCGACCTGCACCCGGACACGCTGCCCACGCCATTGGATGTCCGTGATGCTGGCCTTGATTGATGGCCCTTCGTCGGACGGTTCAATCAGCAGGTCGGGAATCAGGCATTCCTGCAGGCTGATGCCGCCGTGCGAATACGCATAGCCGTGTGAGAAGACACAGATGCCCGGTGCAGACGCAAACTCAGCTGTTGGATTCCATGTCCAGGCAGCAGTCGGCACACTGACTTGCGACTGACCTTTGATCCGAGCACATCGCGACCATTTGCTTTCGGTCAGGTAATGCGGAAGCTCCTGCTTGGGCAGGTTTCCGGGCATCAGCAGCCAGCCGTGATCCGTTACCACTCGCACCGATTTCCAACCGGCATCCAGCAGGGCAATGACTCGATCGGCTAAGCGTTCAATTTCATCTTCCAATTGACCCGCCAGCTCGATCTGCATGTCGTGGCCACGCCGATCGATTGTCCCGAACTCCGTCCAGCCGCGATTCGTTGCCTTTTCCGGTCCCGAATTCTCTTCGTTACCAACAAGCTGATACCCTGCTTCCTTCAACAGCTTTTGGAATCGGGCGTGAGTCAGGTCTTCGTCAGTGGCCTTGATGGTCGGCGAGTAGTCGCTGGGGATCCCTTTCCCGGTCAGCAGGTGCGACACAGGCGATACGGCGGGCTTGGCCGTTGCGGTGACGCAAGGAAATGCCGACCAGCGATGACGGAATGATGTCTTCAGGCTCCGCTGTTCCAGTTGTGCCGACAATCGCCGAGCGAGGTCGAACCGCAGACCGTCCGCAAACAGCAAACACGCTCCCCGTTCGGCCTCCACCTTCGGCTGCTGGGCAAGTGATGGCAGCGGAGTGGTCGCGACCAGCTTCTGTAACCGTTCCGCTGCGTGTTCCAGCCACGGCAGGTACATCGCTCGGACGGCGGTTCGGATCGCGTTGCGTTTCGCATGATTCCCCGTTCCAGCCAGAGCACGCAGGGCTGCGTCATCGGCGAGATAGCCGTCTTCGCTGTAGAGATTCGCCATTTCCTCCGGCGAGTCGCCGCCGAGGTGCGATTCCGTCCGATCCGCAAGCTGCACAAGATGAGCCAGGGCGATCGCCAGTGGAGATCGGCCTAGCTGTGCCCATACCCAACCGCGACGTGAACCATGCTCCGCTTCCAGCTTACGAATGGCGGCCCGTGCATTCGCGGGCGACACCGATTGCAACGACTCCAGCCGCTCAAGCAGCGATTGTTCCGCAGAGTCGTTTTCGTCGGGCCAGGATTCTTTGTCGAACAGCAGCTTTCCACTCGATGGTTTCGACCGAATCAGCAGGTCCGGGAGATTCGGATAGAGTCCCGGAGACTCGCAGAATCGCTGCCAGAGTGCCGACCAGGCATCACTGTCTCGCAAGCCGAAGGATTCTCCGGCGACAGTTTCGCCGTCGGCTTCTGGATCAAAGTTGAAGTCGCTACGGCAACGATTCCGAAACGCATGCCATTTGCCCGCTTCCTGAAATCGCTTCTGCACGTCCGTCGGAGAATTCATCCACGTCAAGAGTTCACGCGGATGATCGCCCACGACCAGCCGGTCAAAGTCTTCCGCTTCCAGTCTTCTTCCTTTGAGCTGACTGATCGGAGTTTCCGCCAACACGGTCAGGCTCGCATCAATCGACCTCCGCGTCGATGCGTCCCGCGAGACATCCAGCCCCAATGCATTTTCCGCAACCAGAAACGCTTCGATCGTCCAGTCTCGGCCGTTCTTCTGAGTCCAGACAGCGCCGCGATACTGAAGCTCCACGAGGGGACGCAACGGGACCGGGCATTCATCACCCGCTCGAAGATCCTGACGGCTGATGTCGGGCATGTAGATGATCGGGACAACGTCGTCAGCGATCGGTGCTTCCTCAATCAGCCTCGCGATCACACATTTGAGCCAGATTGCCGGGCCGGTTCGCGTCTGCGGATCGTACTCGCCCAGCGTCAGCAATTGCGGCAGCCGCTCGCGGAGCAACGGCACCAGCGGTCGCCATTCTCCACGAGGATCAGCCCACAGCAGAGCGGCGGGTCGTTCATCGACGCCCGGCTGGTGACTGGACGCGGCAGCGATAGAGTCTATTAACGACTCCAGCATTGTTGACTGTTTCTTCGCGTTCTGCGTTCTTGCGAGGGCCTTGCTCACTGAAGCAACCTCCCCATTAAAGCACCACCACGAAAGACTGATGCAAGCTCCTGTAACGAAGGCTCACGGCCGCCGAAGTGCTCGGAAACGGCCGTGTCTATAGCGGTCATTGCACGAGTAAAGTAGTCGTCGGCCTTTTCATCGAGCTTGTCCTTTGCAGTCGAGAATCGTCTGTGATCAAGCTGGCCCTGTCGAATTCCCAGGTCTTCCAGCAGGTACTTGCCCATCAACATCGCCGCAAAGAAAGAACCGTATGCGAGACAAGCAGGCGAATCGGCAGGAGGCCGTCGGCGTTTGCCTTCTGTGATCCGGACAATCAATGTTGCAATGATTGTCTGCGCTCCTGTCAGACCATCGGTGAAGATGCGGTCGTAGAGCTTGTCGAAGTGATCTCGACCGTGATACTTGGCGGAAAATGGCTTCATTCGCCAGACGGCAAGAATCGCTTCTGCGGCCTTGGCACTGCTGACGCTTGTCCGGCGTCGAAGAGAATCATCACTACGATGGCGATGATAGGTGAACCCAAGTTGCGAAATCGCCGCCTCAAGTGAACGCTGTTTTGAGTCGTTCGATCGCAGGTCACGCAAATCGACTGGATTTTGGCTGTTGGTGGCGTACGTGATATTTCGAACCATATTTTCTGCGTTGTCTGGCAGCTCATAGATGCGAACCATGACTGAGGCTTTGCCGATGTCCTGCGGCAATGTGCCCATCTTCGACAGCGTGTCCTGAATGGTCTTGCACGTCTGTCCGCCATTGATGATTTGCAAGCCATCGATCTGGACAGTGAAGTCCCTCGTCTGCGATGCCCCGGAGTGAGCGAACTTCGTACAGACAATCGTGATACCATTGTTGTAGAAGTAGAAATTCGGGCGGTCGTCAGTGTCGTTCAGCGTTTCAGCAATGCCCTGGTTGACGCGGTTGCCTTGCAGCCCGAGAAATCTGCGAATGTTACGTTCAAGCAGACGGTCGCCGTGGCGGTTGAAGAGTGATGCGATCTCCGAGACGGTCACTCGACCTACCATGATGCGGCAAAAGTCGAATGATTCGATGACGGCTTCCCCGATCAACGTAATTCTTTCGTTGACGGGTCTTTGTGCCTGCTGAATTTCGAAAATCTTGTCGTGATTAACGTGCTCCCATGAGACGAATTCACCCAATTGCGGAGCATCATTGTCAATCGCCGTTTGAGCAGCAGCACTCCATTTTTTACCGTTGTTGCATAGGAGCACTCGAAGTTGCGGATTGAGTCCATCCCGCACCATAGACCGGACCTCCTCGATCTTTGGTGCGAGTAGTGAATTTGCAGGTATGTTCGATTGCCAATTGAATAGGTGCCTGACGGTCGGAAGGACTCGAAGTACTCCTTCGACTTCCGGGAACATATCACCGGCCGCATTCTGAAGATCGTTGTTGTATTTGGCCTGAGCTATCGTGACCGTGAACTCGCCATCTTCCACGTCGCCGATATGAATGGCATCGATACCGAAGTCGTCATATCCGTCAGTCAGGCAATCGATGACATCTTCGTCCGTAAGATCAAGAACGGTTTTTACTACGACGAACACGAATGCGGCAGAGCGAATATTCGTCTCGGCATCTTCTCGAAGATTAAGGCGGTCGACGAGCAGGTCTTTCAGATCTTCAGCCACCTTGCGCACGCGCTGGTCGAGAATGTCTACGATCATGCTCATAATTACTGGCCCTCTCTTTGTTTACGGGCTTGTTGTTTGAAGGCGTTGGTGTAATGGCAGTCGTTCCAGCGGTCGCCGGTGAAGGTGTCGTCGCCGGGGAAGTCGGGGGTTTGTTCGTCCCAGCCCCAGAACCAGGGGTATTCGTCGCGGGGGCGTTTGGGTTCCTTGCCTCGGTCTTTGGTCCATTTGACCTTGGGGGCCCAGCGGAGGATGCCGGCTCCTTTGCGGCCGCCGGGGATGTCGACGGCCATGAACGGGCGGATGTTGATGCGGACGCCGTCGTTGATGTCGGGGTTCCAGCCAATGGGCTGTTCGTGCAGCGGCTTCCAGCGGACGAAGAGGTCGTACGGTGGTTCGCCCTTCAGGATCGCGATCAGTTGCTGCTGCAAAGTCTTCGCAGCGGCCAGTCGGCCGTCGGCACCGGACTCGCCCCGTTTGGCGTCGCTTTCCTGCCGATTGATCCAGTCGCCGAGATAGCTGTAGGTCAGGTTCTCCAGCACGCGGTGGCTGTTCGGCCCGGCGAGCTGGTGGTAATTGACCAGAGCGTGAAAGCCGTCGGTCTTGCGGCCGTCCCAGATGTGCCAGATGGATGGAGCCTGCTGGTACAGATCGCAGTGTTCCTTGAAGAAGTCGTTCCGCAGCCAGTCATCCAGCTTGTGCGGCGGCTTCAGGTTGCAGGCTTCGAGCAAACGGGTCAGCCGAGCCGCTGCTGTGTCTTCGCCCCGAATCGAAGGAATGCAAACGATGCCGTCTTCGTCGGCGAACGGAAGCAACTCGTCGCAACTCTGAACGAGGTGACGAGCACGATCGCTCAATCGCATTTCGAGATCGAGTTCGGCTGGCCAGCGGTAGCCGAGTAGCCGGGCAACCGCAACTTGTGTCGGTGACGTAGATTCGTCAGGGCGACCGTGAAAGAGCCATTGTGTTGAATCGTCACTTTCTGGTTCCGGCAATCCGTCAGGGTATTCTTTAGTTGCGAGACACCGCCATTTCTCTAGGTCGAAGGGGATTTTCGTAAAGTAACCATTGTCAATGCTGACTTTGGGGTTGGCCTCGCGAACCTTCTCGGAAAACTGCGGCGAACAGCAATACGTCCATAAGGCGGGAAGATCTTCAGTTTTTCGCGGCAATAGTACCGCAACAGATGTGTCGAAATGCTGACCGGTGTAGCGAGTGACCGGCAAGGTTCCGCGTTGGCGGACGGCTACTCCTTCGTTTCCCCAAGCGTCCTCCCCTCGGCGGTCAACATTGTGCAAAACCGCAATGTTCTCGCGGCCAAATCTGTAGAGTTCACCCGACCCATTCTCCCATTTAAGGATTCCTGAACGGCCACTGAAATCCAACGACTCGTCTGATCCGGACTGTTCGAGCGCCCAAGTCGGGGCGAGGTCGGTACCGACTTCCCAAAAGCATCGACGGAATCGAGGGTTGTCACCTGTCGAGAGCCCTTGGTGATTAGTTGCATACCTATCCAATAACGGAAGACGCGAAGGACGCGACAGGGAGATTCTTGCGTCAGGATTCGACAACTGGATTTCTTGTTCAATCGACGTAATATCTACAGGTTCAAAGCCCAGTAGCTTGCGGCGTTTTTCTTCCAAGTAAATTGGCTGCTGGCCACGTGGCGCCGAGACGTCGATTACTCCCATTGTATGTTGCGGACGTGGGGACCTAGAAGAAATGACAACCAGCGATGCAAACGCGCCAGCGGCTGCTGGACTTTCAAACGAATGTTCGCCAAGTTGAACGACAATATCCCACTCGCAACGGTCTAACAGCGACTCTCTGAGCCCTTTGTACGTAGCGAGGAACAGCCAGTTTTGGGGAGTTACAAGAGCGGCGGAGCCCGCAACACTGCAAAACTCGATGCAACGAAGAACAAATGCGGTGGCAAGGTCTGCTTTTCCAGCGCCGTAATACGTTGTGACATGTTCCTTCAGAACTTCGTCATGCTTCTTGAATCCAAGATATGGCACGTTTGTCAGTACAAGTTGATACTGTTGGCCAAGCAAGTCGGCTGCTCGTGTCATTCCTTGTGCCGCAACGCCAAGTTCATGCTGCTCTGGTGATGTCGAGGGATCACTTGCAATTACGGACTCAAGAGCCTGAAACAATCGCTCCATGTCATCCTTCTTGAGCATGTGGCTGCCCAGAAACCGATTTGGATTGATCAGGCTTCCCAGCGTCGACGCGTTGCTGAACATGTCGTAAAGCTGGCCGAAGTAAAATCGCAGGTTCGTCGTACCATCGGATTCGAGAGCCTTCATCCACTGGTCGCGAGGCACGCCTACCGAAAGCCCGGTGCAGGCAATGTTCTTCATCACTGGCAACGGTCGCGGGTCGGTCAGCTTCCAAGCGGCAACCGCGACATTGAACGCAGCGATCTGCGTGCAGCGAGGATCAAGTTCCAAACCGAAAAGGTTGTGCTGAATCACGGCATCGACGGCGGCTTCAACGCTCAAACTTTCTTCTAGCATTCGCAGCCGAACGAGCAACTCGAACGCGGCAACCAGAAAGTGTCCCGAGCCGCAACACGGATCGAGCACCTTCAGCTCGGCGGCTAGTTTCGGCCAGCCGTCGAACGTGCCACCCATCGGACGCCACGGGCCGGTTGGTTCGGCGTCGCCTGAATCCGATGACCCCGTGGCTAGCGCCGTCTGCTCAGAGACACGGACGAAACGCAGGTACTCGAAGTCGTAGCCGCCTGCCTGAGTCAATCGCAGGGCTTCGCGAAGGTCTTGTTCCGACTTCGCCGATGCGGCCAGTTCAGGACGCTGAGCCAGCACTTTGCCTGCGTACCACGCGCCGAGCGTGTTGTGCAGCAGGAAGAGCACCATGTAGTGCTCGGTGAAAAGTTGCGTCACGGCAGACAACGTCTCGCCGCTGATCTTGTCGCCAGCCTCGTTCACCCGCTTCTTCTCGGCACTCTGCCAGAACTGGTACACCCAGCCGAGACTGTCATCCGCCAGAAATGTCTCGCGGGGGAGTTCGTCGAGCAGTCCATCCAACTGCAACCGGACTTCACGCGGCAACTGCACCTTCAGCAACGGATCATCCGGTCGAAAGATGGCGGGCAATGCCTTCTGAGCGTACTGCCCCGCCAGTTCCCAGCGGTCGATCCCATCATCGCGAGCCAGATCTTCCACATCGTCCAGGCTGACAGCGACCTGCGAATCCGGCTCGACCAGCAAACTGTTCTCGGCCAGGAAGCGGGCGAAGATGCGGCGGTGCCAATGTTCGTAAGCGCACTCCTGCACCAGCCGGTCTATTGCCTGTGTCCCCGATTGCGAATTGCGTCGATCACCAATCTGTCGCGCATGTGCCCGCAAATGACTTCGCAACGCAATATCCGCCTCGCTGGTGACGTGCGAGCCGCGTTTGCCTTCGTGAACCGTCAACGCCTCGATCGCTTCGCGAGATCCCTGTTCGGCGATCTCTCGCGCACGAACAATGTTCCGCTCCAGATCACGGCGCAGGTTGCTCGGTAGTTGTGCCATCGCCGTTCTCCTACTGAATCACAATCGGGCCGTCTTTGAGTTTGCCAATCAGGTGCGTTTCCTGAGTCTTCATCCATTCCTTGATGTCGTCCTCCGTCTTCAGCGTGCCGCTCGACAAGCGAACGGTTTGAACCTTCGGTTCCAGCAAGCGAGCCGCCGTCGAGATGGCATCCGAGAACCGACCACCCAACGCATCAGTCTTGTCTTTCCAAGAACCGAGCGGTGTTCGATCGAGCGTTTTCACCAGCTCGTCGTCAGTGCCGACGGAGATTTCCGATGGGGCTACCAAGCCACACTGCTGCGAGACCGATTTCTGCCGAGTCGCGTCGAGTTTTTGCCACGGTTCCGCCGCACTCAGCCGTGCTGTCTCGGCGTCGTATCGCTGCTGATGCTGCTGATGGGCGGCCAGAACTGACGTTCTCAAGACGCCCGCCGTCTTCTTCAGCAACGGGGCGACGTGATCGGTGGCATCGAGTAGCAGTCGATTCTCCATGATGCCGCTGCGTGCCGATTCAATCTCCGCGAAGCCCTCGATCCCCTGACCATGCTCCAGCAAACGCTCCAGCCGCTGCCAGCCGGGGAGTCGCTTCTCGGCCAGCTCAGCCGCTTCTCGCCACGCTTTGGCTTGGGCCTTGAGTGGGTCGTGCTGCTTCAGGATTTCCAGCAATCGCTCGTTACCCGCGAGACTGCGAATGTCCTGAATGTGAGTGGCCTTGGGACACTCAGGCAGCGGTGCCGCTCCTCCCGCTTCGCCGGCCAGCCGAGTCATCTGCTCCAGAAACTCGGTCGATTTCGCGGACAAGTCATCGCTGGCCTTGGCCGTGATGCCCGCTTCCTGAAACAAACCACGCAGTTTGATTTTGTCTTTGGCCGTCAGCGTGATGGTTTCCACACGGAAGCGTGTTTTTGAAATCTTGTCGTGGCCAAGTTGCCCGGCTGCCAGCGGCCCGGCACTGGCATGGGTCGCGGTCAGATGCCCGGTGGCATGCAAGGCAATCAACGCACCGTCAATCGTGTCCTGTGGCCAGCCGTAGGGGCTGTCCTCAAACTTCTGACGAACCGCTCGGCCTTCCATCTCCGCCCCGATGGCCCGCATCAGTTCGCGACAAACCGGATGCTGTTCGGTCGGCCCCGTCCAATCAACGGCCTCCAACGGCGAGTCTGAGCCGCTTTGTGCTCGGCTCTTTGCAACTGGCCAGTTCTTGTGGTCGGCGTCTTTGAAGCTGGGGAACAGTCGGTCGAGAGCCGCGTCGGCAGCGGCTCGCACCTTGTCCTCAAAAGCGAGTTCCAACTGCTCTGCGCCGCCCCCTCTGAAAACTTTGGCAACGCCGACGACATTGCGAATCAGCTCGTCCCGTAATCGCTCCGATTCGGCCTGCCGACTTTGCATGGCATTGCGAGCTTCCTCACCGGCTCCCGTGCTGGGAATGCCTTTGAAGTCGATCGATCCTCGTGCGGCTTCGGCTCGAATGATCTGCTTCTTCAAGTCATCGGCACTGGCCTTTTCGATGTAGACGAACACGATCGGGCTGTCCGTCCCAGCCGCGCGTGCGGAATCGATCACCGCCTTCTGGCTGCTGTTCCAGCCATCGCGAATCCAGACGGGAATATCGTGTCCCGCAGTGACTTGCTGGTCTTCACCAAAGTGAATGGCCAACTTTCGCGACACTTTGCTTTCGCCATGCTGAAGCTTGATGCCTTTGACCGCCGTGTGTGCTGCGTCGCGAATCAGGGCATCCCGCTTGTGATGAATCTCCTGTTCGCCTTGATTCGTGTATCGCGTGACACGGTTACGGAATTCCTTGTCCCACTCGGCGTACTCTTTCGTCTGAAGGTTGTACTCATCGTGGTCCTTCAGCAGGATTCCTTTCTCTTCCAGGTCATCCAGAACTCGCGGGATCTCCTTGCGAAGCACAACGCCGTCACGATTCAGGTCGCTGACCATCAAATCGGCGAGCATGTCCGGCGTGGCTCGAATGCCCTTATCCGCACCGGCTTCGCGGGGCAGCTTGCGAATCAAAAAGATCAGTCCGCAAAGCCGCCTGGCAAGACGCCCGTCGCCAGTCCCGTCGTCCAATCTGCGGATGGTCTCATCGAGTTCTTTGAGCAGCACTCCCTGTTGCAATAAGCCGGGCTGCAATTGCTCGAAGATGTAATCCGCAGGCACGACCGTTCGCAGCGGGGCCTGAGCGAGTTCGCGCAGCGCATCGTGAATGATCCGCAATTGCGTTCGCAGCATGCCGCTGGTGCCTGCGGGATCGACGGCGCGAAAGCATTCCTCCCAGAACCGACGGCGAACGGGAAGAATCGGGTAGTCATCGACAACGAACGCCTCGTCTTCTGACCGGGACGCAATTTGTGTCCCCTTGAGCTGGCGTTTGACTTCACCATCGTTTGAGTTCAATTCCTGTCGGATGGCGGCAATGTGTTCCGGCTTCTTCGCCAGCAAGACGCGGCGGGTCACGGTTTCCACATCGGCATCGGATAGCTCAACAGGAATTGTGAAGCGGTCGCGGAGCTTGCCGAATTGAGCCGTCTGGGCTCCAAGGGCATTCTGACCGGCG
This sequence comes from Planctomycetaceae bacterium, assembly GCA_023260695.1. Taxonomy (GTDB): domain Bacteria; phylum Planctomycetota; class Planctomycetia; order Planctomycetales; family Planctomycetaceae; genus SXXK01. The sequence goes on along the minus strand of JALQUR010000375.1, from coordinate 9,916 downwards.
CCGACCAACAGCAGGCGGCAATCGAGTTGCTTCGACAACGCCTCGGCGACTTCGACTACCTTTGTCGCACGATCAGAATCATCGCTGATGTAGAGTTGAACTTCGTCGAGCACCAGCATGATGCAGGGCAATTCGCGATTGCTGGTCAAGACTTCGCGGACCAGACGGATGAACTCGCTGGTGTCGATGTCGCCCGGCTGTTTGAATTCCTGTTTGAGGGTCTCGCGGGTCGATTTGCGGTCGCCAAAGCCGGAATCGACCGCGACCAGGGCATCGTGCAGAACCGGGCTGACATAAAGGTCATTCAGCTCGCGATAGAAGTCCTTGCCGACCTTTTCAACGGCTGCCTTCACCTGGTCGAAGAAGCCGTTGTTCCGAAGGTACAGACAGAATCGTGCCTGCGCGTAGGTCGCTGGCAGGCCCATCGAACGCAGGATGATTCCGAGGACTGTCAGTCGCACGCTATCGCTTCCGCCAGCGGGCAAGGTACCGGACGCTGCATGCAGCCCGCCAAATCTTCGCCCCTGCGTATCGAGTTCCCGCAGTGCTTCCTGAATGTCCGTTGGAAGTTCGGGCACGAGCGTTCGGGCCGTGTCACCGTGCTCCGGGAATTCGGTGTTCGCCCACAAGTGACAGAGCATCTTGAGCAGGTGCGATTTTCCGCTGCCATAGAAGCCGCTGACCCATGCCGCCGGCTGACTGGTCCCGCCGATATGCGCGAGAAAGGACTCCAGAATGCGTCGCATCCCGTCGGCGTATTGACCTTCGCAGACGAAGTTGGCGAGTTCTTCTCGCAGCGTCTGCATTTCCCTTTCGGTCATCCCGTCGACGATGCGGGCCTGGCCGTTGTTCATCAGGCGAGTCGTCGCCGGGTCGCGAACGAATAAATCGCGGTTGAGCAGCTTTGACATCAGCGGTTTTCTCCATCGTTCAACGTGATGGGCACCGCGAGGTAGTTCCAGCCGTCGCGGGCATCGAGTAGTCGGTAGTTGTTCTGGTCGTGATCGCCGGGGAAGAACAGCACGAGCCGGCCTCGAATGTCTCCTTCGACGTGCTTGAGCACTTCAGATATGCGTGAGAATCCATACAGCGACGCCGCGCCGAACACACCGACGACAGTTTCCTCGTCGACATCGGCCGCGATGAGTGCGTCACGCATCTGCGAGGCGACGTACTCGACGTACTCGTTTTGCAGCTTGATGGAGAGGTCATCGGGCGATTCGAAATAGGCGTCGCGATACTCGTCCTGAGCCATCCAACGGGGGAAGGAATCCGTCAGGTCAACTTCCCGCCATTTGTGCCCAGCATCCCGCGTCCGCATTTCAAACTCGCGGCGCTTGGCACGAAGCTTTCGCTCGTCGGTCTTGTCATAGACGACAAAGATCGCTTTCTGCGCACCGGCAAGATTGCGTTGCCAGGGAGCGGAAATGTGACGCTCGTATTTGTCCGCCAGATCTTCAATTCGGCCCATGACTGTCCCTTATCTCTTCGCGACTCAGAAGGCTTGAGAAACCGACTTCCACGACATCGCCAGCCTGTTTCAGGTCCAGCACGCCAAACCGCTTGGCATCTTTGGCGAGTTGAATGAGTTCTTCGGGCGTGACATCCAGGCACTTCGCCCACAGCGTGCGAAACAATTGATTGCCTCGGACGCCTTCCAGGTATCCGAGAGCCAATGCGTAGGCGGCCACGATCGGCGTTGGCTGAACACGCTGCCTGATCTTGCGAACTCGACCGCTCAGGTGACCGGCTTGCGACCACGATGACGAAACATTCCTCGCGATCTTGTCGAGCGTGTCATCGTTCCAGCGATCGCTTCCGGCGGTCTGGAGAGCCTGCGTCAGTTCCTGGCGTGAAAGCTCTTCGCCCGACTTCAGCGCCAAAACAACAGTGGCTGAGACGCGAAGCAACGGATCGCGAGCCAGAGCACAGAGCATGGCGAGTAGCGGTCGCCCGGGCGGATCAATGGACCAGAGGCGACGCAGGACTCGAAAGAGCGGTATCGACGGATCAAGGCCATACAGCTCACGCAGTCGCTGAATCGTGTTGCGTCGCGTGGCGGCAGTCTTCTTGTCGGTTACATTGCTTTCGACCGTAGCAAACGAATAGTCGTCAGCAGATCCGGACGCAGGGACCGACTCCAGCAACATGACGATCTCGTCCAGCATGATCGTCCGAGTTGTGTGCGTTCCCTTCGGACCGTAGCGGAATCCAAACCGCTGGCGGGTCTCGTTTTCGTCGTTCAGGTGAAGCGCTTGTTGTGGCATGACGGAATATCATACCAATTCGACGGCAAGTTTGCCGTCGAATAACGACTGTTTTCTGGAATAATCTTTTCGGAACGTTGTATCTCATTGATTCACAGTGACTTGCGAATTGATCGCTTCTTCGTTTTTTTGCTACTTCGCCCGGGTTTCTGAAAAATCCCCCTCACTTTTTCAAATGAGGGGGCGACTTGAGCGTCAGGCACAGAGCGGGCAACGCTTGTGTTCTGCCGCCGTTTCAAGGGCGGGATTCACCGGCTTTCGCCACGGAGTTCGGTCGTCCTGTCCGTTCAGAGTTGCGAGGATCAGTTGCAGCGCTCGCTCATAATCACACCATCCAAAGGTGATGGATTCGAGCTGAAGACAATGGTTCGAATCCAGAACTTTGACCACGGCAAACTCTTGTGCTCCGTCCGGCGAAGAGGAGTCGTTCAACCAGAGGTAACATCCGATCTGAAAGCCGGTGCAGCCGCACCACGTCGTTTCGGTGAGCTTGCGGGCCAACTCCTCGGCGGAGTCAACCGGACTGACGCACCATTTTCGATTACTGTGCAGCATCGGCACCCTCCTTCTTCCGACGACGCTTGGCGGCGTCGCGGGATTTGGAAGCGGCTGCGAGACAGACGAATGTCGCCACGGCACGATGCCACTGTTTGCCGAGCTTCTCGCTCCCGATTGTCTGCGGCGGAAAACCGCCGCGTTCCATCCACTGAAGCAATGCTTCACTGAGTTCGTCGATTCGATCCCAGTCGCGGTCTTCGAGAGCCGCAAGCAGGTCGCGAAGGGTGGCTTGTGGATCCATGATTCACGTCCACCCCCCTTCTTCACCGAGTTCGGCCATCGCATCGGGCCAATACTTGATGCCTCCATCGTTGAAGGCGTCCGGCTCGACGGTGTAGCCATCGCCGCATTCGGTGCATTCAACATCCATCGTGGCGTCGTCTGCACCGACCACTTCCAGTTGTCCGCCGCATGAGCGGCATTTTCCGTCCGAAAGGTCCACAAGCATCGTTCGTTTCCTCCTGTGCCTGTCTTGTCAAAGATCACCGCTCAAGCGATGGCCTTACCGCATGGCAAAGCTCGACGAGACTGGCACGGGAAAGCCCGATGCGCAAGAACTTCCGCCGCGAGACGCAGCTATACGGTCTCCACAAAAGAAAGGTTGATGAGGGAATGTCGTTATACGGAGTCGATCAACACCCACAGCATGACCGTGAACTCGGCAATCAACACGGCGACAATCGCGATGCGGTGATGCCAGTTGATGAAACGCCGAACCGTGCGGGCTTGTTCCATGAGCGTCAAAACAGTTTCAGTTGCTTGGACTGTCTTGGCGGTTCATGCGTGACCGGCGACTGTTGCGGTTCGATTGCCGTCTCGGGCTGAGACTCGGATCGCGGTTCCGGGACGTCGATTTCTTCCGGCTGACGATTGGGCAGTGGAACCCGGCTGACGCGGCGGATTGCATTACCCCAGACTTGGACGCGGCCGGTTTCGTAGATGTCGCTAACGGTGTTGCTGAGCGAATTGCCGCAGACGACGTGGCCGTAGTGGTTTCGCATTGCCAGATTGATGGCCGTCATGCGGACGCATCGCATATCGACGTCCTGCCCGACGAACTGCCAGTTGGGCTGCATCTCCGCAGCCGCCAACAGCATCCGTCCAGATCCGCAGCACGGATCGTTGACGGTCCGTCGGCCGTCGAGGTCAGTTTTTTCAGACGGCAGCGACATCTGAGCCATCATCTTGCAGATTGCTTCGGACGTCATGAACTGACCGCGTTCGCCGTAGGTGATGGCTCCCTGAAAGAGGTCACCGAGAATGTCGGCTCGGGTCTTATCGGTCACATCGATCAGATTGGCGAACATTTCGGCCAGCTTGTCGACGCCACGCTTGCCTTTGTTGCCGGCCTTGTGACGCTCGATGGTTTGCAGGTACTCGTCTTCCATCAGCGGGTGCCCGAGGGCGCAAACAGAAACGTGCAGGAAGTCTTCAAATGCCTGGCCACGGCTCATGCTCGATCGTTGTGATACTTCCTCAAGCTGTTTGAAGAGTGTTTCGGTTTCGGGATAGAAGAAGGTCTCGCGTGCCAAGGTGACGGGGAGAAGGAATCAAAAGAGGTGTCCGGGGCGTGCCGGTGCGCTTTGTTCAACCGGCGTCGGCGTCGCTTCATCGCTGGCGGTTTCCGGTACGACTGCCGGTTGCGTTTCATCGTTCGTATCGCGCGTGCCGTAGTCGATCACCAGACGTTCGCCCCAATCATCGGCGCAGGGGTCAGCCGCCAACTGTTTGAGCACGGGCACCGGTGGCAACGGTTCCCGCGACGGAAGCCCGTTGCGGGCCAGCCATGAAAGCTCTTCACGGACTTCGTCGATCGCATCGACCAGTAGCCGGATATGATCTTTGAGTGACGCGATTTCTTCGCGGAGTTCCGTGATCTCGTCGGAGGCCGGCGGCACGGATGGTGCGGCTTTCGCCATTGAGACGGGAGACTGCCAGACTGTGTTGCCCTCAGCAATGAAGATCACTGACTTTTTGAGCCGGCCGTCGTTCTGAATGCGGACTCGATCTCTTGCTCGCCTTCGGCTTTTGGCCTTGCTTAACGCTGGCGAACAAGTCCGTCGGGCTCGTCGAGATCTGGATCAAAACGGATTCAACAGTAACCACCGCAGCGAGTTGACTTGAACCTCTCGCGCAAATATGTCCAACTCAAAGAACAAGCCAAAACCATGCAGTCGCTGGTCCGAGAAATTGATTGTGCAGTCGGTGCTAATCTTACCCTCAAACCAAGCGTCGTGATCCGGGTGCTGAGGTACGTCCTCTCCGCAAATGGGGAATCCACTTCCCAGAACCCGCGAAACGGTAAGGCCAACGCTTAGGCTGCATTGAGAGTGTCTGCGCTGGTGTGCAAGATGCGCAGCACGGGTCGCATATTCGACGGTAATATTCACCAATATTGTTCGCCGCGAGGCAATTAGTTGGTTCAGTTGTTCGTTGGACACAAGCTGACGTCGATATATTACCGACACATGACGCTTTTCTGGAGTTGAACAAGACTCGTTGTTAAAGGTAGGACCTCTTGAGCGACCAGATAGTGCCATGTCGTCACGAATCCCGCCGAAGCTACCGCGACCACATTCTCTGTGGCCGCTCCAAGCCCAGTATGTGTAGTCGTCACCGATCGTCTGCCCGTCGTAACTGCTGTTCGGACGAAGGTTTGTAAAGAGGGATGCATTCTGCTCTTCATACCTCACCAGTTCGCCTCTTATGAAGCGAATCTGATCGTCACTTGCATCCTCAAGGACTTCGTCCGTTGGCATCCAGACGAGGAAGGGCTGGATGCCTGCGATGCGTTCGGGCGGGGTGAGATCGTCGAGGATGTCCTGGAGCTGGCGGCGGATCGTGTCGGCAATGCCGGTCAACCGCTGGATTTCCGCGGTGAGGAATTGACGCAAGCTCGTCAGCTCGCGCGTTGCGTCTTCAATGTTTGTGGAGAGAGACTCGCGCACCGTGCGGATCTGGGCGGAGCAGAGTTGCGGTCCACCGCTGCTGCAAGCCTGTGTGATCGAGGCTTTGCCGTCCCGCATCCTGGTTTTGGCGTTCTCGATCTGCCGTCGCGTGATCGCATCCAGGTCGCCACGGTCTAGCAGCAGGTCCAGTTGTTCAATACCTTCATCCAGCGAGGCGATAACCTCGACTTGCGTGCTGCCGGGCGCCAGGTCGCGATGTACACGGGCCATGAACTTCGTGTACTTGCCGAGCGTCGAAGCGTACACGCGCAGCGCTCGAACGTCCGGGTACATGTAATTGATCTGGACTTCGATTTTCGAGCCCGGCTTGAAGACGTTGCCGCCAGGCCATTCGTCTTCCGTCTCAATTTCCAGGACCGCGCCTGCATACGGAACAGGAACGTCTGTATCCACGGCCACGTTTCCATAAGACCGATTCAATTTCCATGTGGTGGAAAAGCGATACAATGATTCAACAGTGGACCGGATCACCAACCGATTGAAGAATGTCAGGCTCTCGATGACGCCATTGCCGCCGCTGGGAGAAACGGCAGCCGCCAGATACTCTTTGCGCTGCGGAATCTGACAGCCGCGATAACGAATGCCTTCAGGCGTTTGGATTCGCTCCGTACAAGCTCCCTGCGCTTCAACGTCGAACACCACGCCCGTCTCCGGCAACTGTCTTCTTTCCAGATCCTCGGCGCGTTCGATGTCCGCTGGCGGACCAATGGTGGAGAAGTCGGCGATCAGTTGCTCGATGCCGTTGAGCGTCACGTCGAACAGCACCCACTCGTCGTGCGGGGCCATGTCGTTCGGCGCTTGGAACTGCCAACAGGACAACTGCCGGTAAGCATTGCGGCCTGCGTTGCGACAGGCTCGCGTCGGCGGATAGCCGGCCTCTTGAGCACGCAATCGCCATTGAAAATACAACGCCCGTTGATGACCTTGGGGATACGTCTGGATTTGCTCGTATTGCCGTTTCGCCTTGGCATTGAGCACATTCAACCGGCCAAGCACAATCTGTTTGAGTCCAAACTCGGCGACAAAATCTTGCCATTCCTGATTCTCTCGTTCGATGATCTGGACCGCATCTTGCCGAATCTCAGCCAACTCGTCTTCGCCAAGCAAAGAGGCTTCGTCAGCCAGGCGGCGATACTGCAACTCGAACCGATCACTGATCTCTTCGGCCACCTGCGTTGCATTCTCATACCGGCGGCGGATGCGATGGTGACGAAGAGGCTCGGCCAGTTGCGCCGCCCGTTCGTTCAATTCCGTCTTGACCCGGTCGTATTCCAGGTCCTTGGCCGTTTGCTTCAAGTCGGCCACGATCTCATTGGAGACAGCCCGCAGGTTGGCATTCGTACCGTTGATCTTCTCCCGCTCGATGCGCAGCGGAATTGCGGCCAGCAATTGCAGCAGTTTCAGGCACGCCGTCTTGCCACCCAACCGAAGTGCGACCTCATCCAGATGCGCTTCGGTGTCCGCATAGGGCACCATCTGCGGATTCCAGATGTCACCGAACTCCGACAGCCGCTCCGCGTCCTGGAATTTTCGCCGGGACTCTTCTTTCAGACGCAGGAATGCCTGATAAGCTTCTTGAGCAACACGGTAATCCTCCCACAACTGCTGCAAACTCAAGGGGCAGGTATTCCGGTGCCGAAACTCGATCTGATTGTTCATCCATTGGAGTTCATCGAAAGTGACCTCGGGATGCTGGATTAACGCGACCGCCTTCTCAACAAACTCATCCAAGTCCGCCTCAATGCGTTGCACAGGAGCGTAGGACTCCGCAAGTCGGCCCAGTGCCTGATTCAATGCCTGCTTTCGATCACGCAACAGATCCGGCAACACATTCTGCTTGTAGTAGTCCAGCTCGACCTGAAATTCCTGCACCAGCAGGTTTCCGATGAAAATGCAGTCCCAGCCCATGCTGTGACGCACCGCGTCCTTCACGTCGTACCGTTCCCATGCCCACTGATCACCATCGATTTCATGGGGATCCGCAGCACCAATCCTCCCGGTGACGACGGTCCTGACACGCGTCTTGTCAGCGTACTTCTCGAGCTCTTGCCGAGCGTCCCCGTCCGTGGCATCTTCGTATCGGGCGATGTCTGTCTTGACCTCAGGTATCTCCTTTGGCGAAATCGCGAGCAAGTAATCACGAATCTCTTCCGTAGGATACATGTGGTTGTTGACATACTTGTGCATCAAATACTGGAAGAACGGGTTTTCCGGCCGTTTCCCATGCACCGTCGTAATGGTAACCGTTGCAGGCTTTCCAAGAAGCGCTCTGATGAGGCCATTCACGGCAGCTAAGTGAACTTGAAAGTACTTGCTTTTCTCGGTTATCGAGTCAGCGCTCCACGCAACAAAGAGATCGTAGCTCTCATCGTTAAACAAACCGTCAGCAAAGCGCATGCTCGCACTTGGAGCCAGTCCCAGATAATCGCGCCACACGCGATGAAACAAAAACCACAGCCCTGGCGTGATTGTACAGTGGCCAATTTCCGGCTCTGGGCAGACGTTGTTAGTCCAATAGGCGATTTCCGTAGGCACATCGGCCTTGACGTTTGCGGCCACCTTCTTGAGGCAGGAATCTGGGTCAACAACGCATTGATGCCCCAGATTGAGCTTCTTCCACACGTACACAACACGGTCGATCGTGTCATGTATAATACACCCATCTTCAAAGATGCCTTGGTTGCACTTCCGCAGGTGTCTTGCAGCATGAAGTCCCAGCGGCTCGGGAATATCCCGGCCTATTTTTAGTCGATCCTGAATGCGCTGGTTCTTACGCATGTAGTGAAGCCATTGTTTGGCTTGAGCGCGAGCGCGGTCTTTGTCCGGCGTCGTAATTAAATACAGCAGCACTCCCAGTGTGTGATCTTTTGAAAAACTGGCCGTACCGCTGACGTGTGTTCCATGTAACGGGGATCGCCACCACCGCCCCGTTTCGTCTTGAGAAGCCCCGACGGCCTCGCGGCCTAGTGTCTCACCGGACCATCCGAGAAGCGCGTTGAATAGCACACTGTCACCCAGCTCTCCTACGGGTTTCTCTCCGATCGGGCACCCATGTTTGATTACTTCATCATCGAACGGCACGTGCTGGTAATAGTCGGCGGGCACATTCTCTGACGCCTTACACTGCCAATGCTTTGCGGGAGTCGGAGTACGAAATCCGATACACGGATTGAAGCTGGAGTTCATTGCGTACGCACGCCAATTATTCATTCGCGTGCTAAGGTCGTCTGGCATAGTCGTTTACTCGCCTACTATTAAAAAAAGCACGTCAACAACCGACGGAGCAACTCACAATAGAGACATGCGCGCACATGGTTACGGTCATTGCCCATGTCAACAAACAGAGGAGCATCACTAAAACGGTGTCAGCAATTGCCACCTCATTTGGTTGAATTGGACCAAATATCCTTGAACTTGGGCCATGACAGACAGGTCCAAAGAATGAGGCAATTCGTCCCATAGCTTTAATGTTACGTCATGGACGGTTACGCCTCCCGTCCATTCGTGACGGTCATGAAAGGTAGTCTGACGGGTAGCCTCGCTGTCATATGTCGCCCAGGACCCCTCACTTCTACCGCGAAGCCAAAGAGCGGTTTCTATGTATTTGCGAGTATTGTGACGACTAAATCGGGGGACTGCGGAATACCAGAACCAAAGACGAATTATTAGCGTGCGGCGAGCTTGATAAAGCGGCTCAAGAGCACGCCGTGAAATGATCATCCGCTGGATGTTTATGTGTGTCTGCCTGCGCCAATCAATGTTGCAATCGTCGTCGAAGACTGGACCGCGTGGCCGACCTTGACGGCCTTGGTCGTCGAGAATTCCACGATAGTAGGTTGAGCCGCAACGCACAGAACCCATCCAAACGAATTCACTTCCCGCCGACGGCCTCACAGTTCCTCCATACTGGCCGGCAGCCGCGCGAAATGGGGCGTCATCTTGATAAACCTCTGTGATCTCTTCTCCACGGATGAAGCGAGTCTCTTCAGCAGCAGTGAGTTCGAGTTCTCTACCGTTTGGCATCCAGACGAGGAAGGGCTGGATGCCTGCGATGCGTTCGGGCGGGGTGAGATCGTCGAGGATGTCCTGGAGCTGGCGGCGGATCGTGTCGGCAATGCCGGT
>JALQUR010000244.1 GCA_023260695.1 Planctomycetaceae bacterium | reverse complement strand
GTTCAGGCTGCCAGCTTCCCTGATTCGCTGCAGCAGCTGTCGTTCTTCTGCGGCGACAGCGGTCATGCCGGTTTCTTCAGCCAGCTGAATGATTGCAGTGCGGACTTCCACATCGTCCGGCATCAGACGCAACGCTTCCCGGCAGGCTTCGAATGCTTCGGAATTCTGACCAAGCTGCCGCAGCAGTGACGCTTTCTGAAAGTGAACGGCCCCCTCATGCGGACACAGCTGCAGGATCTTCTCAGCGTATCTCAGCGCCTGCTCCGGCTTTCCGCGTTTGTGACTGATGATCAGCAGCCCCCGCAGAACCCGATCGTTCCGGGGCGCCAGTTTCAGGGCACGCTCAAAACAGGCTTCGGCGGTGCTCAGATCTCCGATCAGCTCTGAACAGGCTGCGACGGCATCCAGCAACGCCAGATCAGACGACTGATCGTTGAGCAGCGGGTTCAGCAGCAACAGTGCAGATGATGCTGAAGTCGCGTCATTGCGGGATTCAGCGGCAGCAGCCAGAAGCAGGCCCCGCGCCCGACGTTGCTCCGGTTCCGGCAACGGAAACAGGGATGGGGCCATCAATGTCGTCGGGCTTTCCGGACTGTGCATCGATACTGCAGACGGCCTGCGGAGGATCCGGTGATCCGTCTGAGCTGTATGAGGGACGTCAGTGGCGGACATTGACGGCATGTGGCATTGAATACAGGAATCCTCCGCCGATGTCAGCAGTCGTGTGGGCTGGTCCACGGCACAGGTGGAGTCGGTTTGTTCGTGACAATCCAGGCAACGCTGGCGGTAATACGCAGTTCGATCTTCCTGCGCTGGCAGACGGTGAGGATCATGACACGTCGTGCAGGTCATCCTCTGGTCGGACTGCTGAAAACAACGGCTGGAGTGCATCTGCTCCACCTGACTGACAGCCTCAATGGAATCCCCCTGCTGTACCGTGGGGGCACGAACAAATGTTGCCCAGACATCAGACAGCACTTCCCCGGGGCGAAAGTCAAACTCACTGCGCCCGTTCCTGACAATCCGCTCCTCACCATGCAGATGGCACTGATAACACACGCTCAGCTGCTGTGCGAACCCAAGTTGCGCGGGATTGACGATGGGATCCTGACCCGTTCCGGGAACCGTCGCTGTGTGAAAATCCACATGCTCCTTTCCCGGACCGTGACATCGCTCGCAGCCAATCGACAGCTCCTGAAAAACCGGCGTCCCGAATCGATGCGGCTCCCCGGGAAGATGGCTGGTGCGTCCGGCATGGCAGGCAACACATCCGTCGGAGATTCTGCGGCTGAATCTCGGATGATTCTCAGGCACGTACCCCGGTGACAGATCCCAGACCTGTCGCCCGGAATACCAGGTGGCCACCGCCTGAGTCAGTATGCCTCCGCGATCGGTCAGGAACGACCAGCCACGCTGACCGGATCCGACTGCGTAGTCAACCTGCACGGTGTCGCGATAAACCGTGACGCCGGAACTGTCCACGAATTCTTCGGTCTGTTGCATGCCCGTTTCATGACGAGCAATTTCATAGCGGCAGGGGCCTTGCGGATCGAAGACATCCGGCTGCTCAGCAGACACCAGCGGGACATCGACAGCCGCATAAAGGGATCTGGCCATGGAATGCGTCTGTGTGTATGCGTTCCAGATCTCCGTGTGACATGTCTTGCAGGCCTGCTGACCAACAAACTTGTCTGAGTCATTGTGTTTCTGCCACACCGAAGATGAGTTCTGCGACTGATTCGGTTCGGCGGTCTGAACGACCTCCGCTCCCGTTTGCACCGTCGGATCACTTTGCACAGGAGCACTCGATTCATGGTCGCAGGCACAGTCACACAACAGCAAGAACCCGCCGAGGGTCGCCTGAAGCAGAAGCCTGATTGTCACATTGAACCGTTTCACGAACCAAAACTCACTTTGGTGCCAACCCACCGAGGCACTCGACGCGACAGACTGAACTGATGTCTGAGCAATCCCTGCCGCTACCGCTGGCTGACTGGAGCGGAAAAAGACAGGCTGGCTCTGGTGTCACAGCTCTCGCAGGAACCAGGAAAGCATACTCCACAAGTTCCAGTTCAGACAGGTCACCGCCCGCTGCAGTCACAGAATCCCGGCGTGACGGACGCTGCTTTCCTGCGGTCTGAAGAATTCCGCACAAATGCGCACGCCATGCAGTTCGGCTCAGGGCTCGCCAGGTGACTCGGGTTCGACAATGTGCAGAATCTGATCGACAGAAACGGCATTCATTCTCTGCACAATCCCCGATGGCCAGTGGATTTCAATATCAACCGGATCCACACGTGCTCCAAGACCGAACACGAGCGCCGGCTGATGAGTTGACGCAAAACTGGTTCCGCCGAACAACTGCGAGGTGAACGAGCGATCCTGGCACTGGACCTTCACTCTGCAGCCGATGCCGGCACGGTTGCTGGCTTTCCCGGTGAAATGCAGTTGCAGCCAATGGCCGCGTTCCGATTCATTGATGAGCAGCGCGGCTGGTTTGTTCTGATGGACGACCACCGCATCCAGATCTCCGTCGCCATCGACGTCTGCGGTGGCCACGCCACGCCCAACATATCGCCCGGAAAAATACGGTCCGGCCGTTGCGGAAGCATCCTGCCACTTGCTGCCGTCGAATGACATCAGCAGCGGGTGCTGTTCATATCCATCGAAATCTGCATTGCGTTCATCAATATGACCGTTGGCCAGCAGACAGTCCGTCAGGCCGTCGCAGTTGAAATCCTGCATCACAATTCCGAAACCAAGCTTTGCAAACGAAAGCTGACGCATGCCGGTCACTGCGGTGGCATCCTGCATGCCGAAGTCTCCCAGATTCTGGTAGAGCGTATTGGATTCGCCCGTGAAATGGGTGAGCAGGATGTCGGGCATACCGTTGCCATCGTAGTCTGCGACCGCGACACCCATACTGGCCATGCAGTTCTTCGGCATGGTGCTGGGGTTTGAAATCGTTCGGGAAGGCCACACCCTTGCCTTCGGCCTGAGCCTGGCGCAGGGCCTTGAGTTTTTCGCGGCGCTCGGCGATGAGCTGGTTCTCGTCTTGCGGTGCGGCGGGAGAGACGTTCTGTTCGGACATGTTGAGGGGCCTGGCGGTGCCGGGCTGTGCTGGGGTCATTGGCGTGCAGACAGTCACCGGACCGTCTTGCACAAAACCCCGTATTTTAAGGCGCTGGGGCGTGCGAGCCCGGTTTTGTTCCGGCCTCGTTTGTCGATGCTGTTTCTGCGGACCTGTTGCAGGATCCATTTCGCCTGACCCTGATCGTGCAGTACTCAGACTCGACTTATCGGTCAGGCACAGGTGGCGAGGAGACCATGTCGCCAATCAATTCCAGCCGTATCAGTGGTTCACGCAGGGCCAGCAGGCGGTATTTCATGGCGGTGGGCAGGGGCAGCAGCTCGGCCCAGCGCTGCGACAGCCAGGCGCAGTCGTCGGCCTGCCAGGGCTGGGGCCATGGCCACGAGCAGGGCGCCCGATTCCTAAGACCGCGCCCCCGAGGGTTCTGAGTTGATCGCGACTTCGACCAGAAAGCGCGGAATTCCGGTGATGCGGTTGCGGACATTCGCCGGGACTGCCATGTCCCCCCC
>JALQUR010000229.1 GCA_023260695.1 Planctomycetaceae bacterium | reverse complement strand
CAGCCCATGTTCGACGCGTTTGAATTCTAGGCCTGCTCCGCCGGTGCGACAAGACAATGCTGGCTGAACTGGCTGAATAGGAAAAGGCGGTTCTGGAGGGAGAATCCACACGCCGCCGGCCGGGGGCGTGTGGTCCAAAGCGTGCTGTCCTGATGCTGGAGCAGCGCACGCGGGTGCAGGTACCAGCTCTGTGTTGAGGATTTGTGTTCAGGTGTAGCGGACTGCCCGATGTTCCGGTTCGAAGTATTCCGGCAGCAGACTGTCAACCTGCAGCAGGCCTTTGCGGGTCAGCTTTATTGTTCGACCGTCGAGTTCCAGATAGCCGGCCTGCTGCTGATTCCGAAATGGCTCGGCGAACTGAGTCAGCGTATCGACGCCATATTTCTGGTCGATCCGACTCAGGTCGACAGTGCCTTCCTTCATGAGCAGCACCAGTTCCCGAATGAGCAGTTGCTGCCCGGAGGGCTGCAGAGCTCGGTTGATGGGAAGGTGACCTTCATTGACTGCCGCCATGTAGTCTTCAATGCGGTCGAGGTTCTGGTAGTGAACCCCCTGGAAGTGACCGAATGAAGATACTCCGGTGGCCAGCAGATCGCATCCTCGCCAGACCTGATCACGATAGACGAAGTGATCCTGTTCCGGATTGCGGACCAGTTCATTTCCGCTGGAGATGTGATAGCCGGCAGCAAGCAACCGGTCGAACGCTTCACTGACCCAGCGTCGTTTTGTGGGCCAGTCTGCGACCGGAGATTCAATTCCCGATTCGCGCATTTCTTTGGAAATGACCGTATTGAACGGGAGTTCCATCTGGTAGATGGTGATGTTGTCGGGGGCCATTTCGAGGGCCAGATCGATATTGCGATGCCAGTTTTCGTCGGTTTCCCCGATCATGCCGGCGATGAGATCGATATTGGCCTGAGGAAATCCGACGCTGCGAATCCATTCCCACGCGCGGAAGACTTCCGGAGAGAGATGAGCTCTGCCGTTTTCTTCGAGGATTTTGTCGTTGAAACTTTCCACACCGAGGGAAACACGGGTGATACCGATGTCCCGCAGGGTTTCCAGTTTTTCGAGACTGAGTGTACCGGGTTCACATTCGAACGTCACTTCCTCGGCGTTGTCCCATGAGATGTACTGCCCCATCCGCTCCCGCAGCGAACGTAGTTGTCGGGAGCTGAGGTAGCTGGGAGTTCCTCCACCAAAGTAAACGAATCGCAGTGGTCGCGCACCGATCGCCTGTCGCTCGCTGAGCAGTTCCAGTTCGCGAATCAGTGCCTGTACGTAGTCTTCAATCGACTTCGCATTCTGGTTGGTGTAGACGCGAAAGTAGCAGAAGCGGCAGCGTTTGCGGCAGAACGGGATATGAATGTAAAGGCCGAGGGGCGTGTCTGCTGCCGAGGCCGGGTCTGTATCCAGAGCCGCGACAGCCTGTGGCGTCTGGTCCGCGGTCCAGAGTGAGAACGGGGGGTAGTTGGAGATAAAGTAGCTGCCAACTTCTGTGGTCGCAGGAGTGGTCGTCATAGAGAAGTACCCACTGGCTGTTCTGCCAGTCAGAAGTAAGAGGAATTGCGGATCAGGAGGGCAACCGTCTGGATGATGAGCGAAGGCTGATTGCCGAGGCGTCTGGACCGTCATGCATCAGGCGAAGCACAACAGTCGCCCTTTCTGCTGGTCCTCGCCGGCGATCAGGCAGCCTTCACCGATGGAGATCCCGGCAGTGATATCCCGTCCGGCATTGAATTTCCAGACTTCCTTGCCGGTCTGCAGGCTGATGCCGTACAGGTTACCGTCTCCGGAGCCCACAAAAAACCGCTCGTCGATGACAGCCCCGCTGGATTCAATTTTCGCTCGAGTGGCAAACGTCCATGCCGGTTCTCCGGAATCGCGTCTGAGTGCGTGAACGTTCTTGTCATGCCCGCCGACGATCACCAGGTCGTCCGTGACAGCAGCGGATGCATGAAACGGCATTTCGCGAGGGCTTTCGTACTTCCAGACAAATTCGCCCTTTCGCCAGTTGACGCAGACAACAAGTCCCGTGTGGGTGCCAACGTAGAGCAGATCGCCGATCAGAGCTGGTGATGCGATGAGGAATGATTCCAGCGGCATGTCGAGGAATTCCTTGCCGCTTTCCAGATCGATCACGCGGAGATGTTCATCGCAGCCGGCGAGGAATGTGAAGCGGTCTGAGATGGCCGGGGAGCAGTTGATGCGATCGTT
>JALQUR010000199.1 GCA_023260695.1 Planctomycetaceae bacterium | reverse complement strand
GCAGCAGTCTCGACGATGTCCAGTACGGACAGATCAACACCAACGGAACCCTGGGCGACTGGAGCGACACCACCAGCTTCAGCACGGGGCGTATGAATCACGCGTCGGTTACCTACAACGGCTATATGTATGTCATCGGCGGCGCCCCGGGTGGGCATTCCCGCTGACAGGAGCAATGTCAGCAGCAGCATGCTGCAGATCGAAAAGAAGGAATGCTGCGGGGCAGATCTCGTCATGGCACGATCATCTCGCGATACAGAATGCGGGGATCGAACGGACAAAGTTTCCTCAGATGGTAACAGACGCTGCGGGAAAAGTGTCCTGCAAAACTGCGATGCAGATGTCAGAGAGGAGACGGCGGGGAAATATTCAGGATCTGTCGGAGAGGAGTGCTGATTCGGACTGGTCAATGGCGTTGTCGCTGTGCGGCTGAGCCAGGAGATCAGTCTGATCAGAGTGATCGTGCTCCCCCGGGTTGATAGTCAGCGGGGACACTTCTGAGTGGATTTCGCAGCGGAGCTCCGAACGGTTCCGCAGTAATCTCAAAGATGTCTCCGTCCTGCGTCCGGAATCCATCGGCGATGGACAGCGTGGCCGTTCCGAAGAAATGAATATGCAGATCTCCCGGGCGTCGAAAGCCGGGATACTTGAAATGATGGTATTCCAGATTGGCCAGGCTGTGGCTCATATTTGCTTCGCCTGTGAGGAATGGTTTTTCCCACGCCACCGCTCCGTCGCGAAGGATTCGGCTGGAGCCCTCGACGGCTGCGGGCAGCTGTCCGATGAACAGTTCCGGTCCGACAGCTGACTGTCGCAGTTTGGAATGAGCAAGATACAGATAGTTCTGCTTTTCGGTGACGTGATCGGAATACTCATTACCCAGGGCGAAGCCGACGCGGACTGGCAGTCCGTCATCATCGATCAGGTACAGACCGGCGAGTTCCGGTTCCTCACCGCCGTCCAGAGCAAACGCAGGCAGTGCCACCGGCTTGCCCGGGTTTACCAGCCACGATCCGTCACCCTTGTAGAACCATTCCGGCTGTACGCCTGCCTGCGAGGCGTGCTGTGGTTTCCCGCCTGCAAGCCCCAGTCGGAACATCCGCAGGCTGTCTGTCAGTTCCTCTGATTCATCAGCTGGTTTCCGGTGCATACCGTCGCGAGCTGCTGCAGAGCCGAGGTGGGTAAGTCCGGTGCCGGTGATGATGCAGTGGGCCGGATCAGGATGATCCAGTGGAGTCAGGATGCGGCCTGTTTCGATTGCTGCCTGGTAGTCTTCCCTGTGTCCGGAAGTGAGCTCTTCGGCAAGGCTGCTGAGGGCTCGGTTTTCCCGAATGGCAAGCTGAGCCAGTTCACGGGTCGTTGTAACCTGATTCAGCACAAGCAGCTGGTCAGCGTCCACCAGTGCTACGCGTCGTTGTTCGGTTGAATCGATGAACTGCACAAGATTCATGGCCCGGATCCGTTGCTGTTTCCACAGTGGCGAAGTCTGAAGGAATTCTTCGCAGCGATCCCGACACTGTTATTCACCGCTGATGTGCGTCAGAACATTGCTGCAGCGAGGCGTGAATGTCCGCTGAGTTGAAATGTGCGGGGGCTGTCAGTGTGCAGAGGATACGGCCTGCGCTATGTCGCCTTGCTGCGATAGAAATACTTATGCACCAGTTCCTGTGGCGGAGCTGGTCCCAGCGGGGTGATGAATACGACCGCAAGCATGGAAACAAACAGGCCGATGACGACCGGGTCCATGCCGAAGAGCCGATAGGCATTCACGAAGCTTCCATAGACCTGCATTCCAATGAGGTGCATGGCGAAGTGTGCGGCAAACCCGCCGAGCATTCCGGCCAGGCAACCGACGGTGTTGGCACGTTTCCAGTACAGAGCCGCGACAACAGGGAACAGGAAGCACGCTGCCAGTCCGCCTCCGACGTAGACGATGATGTCCTGCAGGAACTGCGGCGGATTGATGGCGCCGACGAGGGCGATGATCCCCACCAGCAGCGTCGTGAGGTAGCTCAGACGTTTGATGGTCTGTTCCGATGCATCGGGATTGATGTTGCGCTGGTAGACATCCCGGACGATGGCTGATGAGATGACGAGCAGGAAGCTGTCAACGGTGGACATCACTGCAGCGAACGGTGCGGCCACGAGCAGTCCGCCCAGCCAGCCGGCCCCGATATTTGAAGTGAGCATCACGGCCATGGCTGGCATAATGCGATCGGCCTGGTCCTGCATCCCCGGCATCAGTACTCGAGCACAGCAGAAAATCAGCACCAGCGGAAAATAAATTGCGGAGTAGTAGAGCGTGACGGTGATGATCGCTCGCCGCAGAGTTCGTGAATTGTTGAAGGCCATCAGTCGGACCATGTACTGCGGCTGTCCGCTGCCTGAGATGGCCCACATGAAGAAGAAGGAAATCGCAACACCCAGAGGCAGAAAACCGCTGACGTCAGACGGATTCGGTCCGGGTCCGGTGACGTAGGAAAACGTCTGAGTCACTTCGATCCCCGTAACTCCGGCAGAGAGTGCGGCGTCGGCATCCGTGGAAAACTTTTCAACTTCGATTGCTTCGGTGTATTCGAGCGCCGGCCAGGCGGTGCCATTTTCTTCGGTGGCTGCAGTATCCCGGGGAAATCGTACCAGTCGCGTTGTGTCAGAACTCGGATCCTGCCATGTGAGTACTGTTCCCGCTTTGATGACACCATCCGCTGATGCTGCGCGTGCGGTCTCAGAAAGAGTGACCTGCACCGCCTGTGGCGGTTTCAGCCTGGCAAGTTCGCGAGTTGCGCGTTCCAGTCCGCCAACCTGGCTGAGTGCCAGTGGCAGCATAATGGCGACACCAAGCACCATCACGATGCCCTGCATCACGTCGGTCCAGACCACGGCATGAAAACCACCGTAGGTTGTGTAGACGACCACCATCACGCCAAAGGCGATCAGGCAGAGCAGATAGGCAGCGTCGATGGGGTTGCCCTGTGCGTCAGCCAGAATGCTCCATGCGGGCATGATGTCGCCCAGCCACGTCGTTGCTGACTGAAAGACACTGACACCTTCGAGCAGCGTTGCCAGAATCACACTTCCCGCCTTGAACTGGGCGACCAGATTGAAGACGAGGAAGAAAACAATGAGGACCGTGGACAGCAGTCCGAGACCAGGGCTGTTGAATCGATCCCGCAGCACGTCGGGCACAGTGATTGCCCCGGAAATGCGTCCTACCTGATTAATGCGTTTTCCGATCAGTCCCATGGTACAGATCGGCACCACCATGTAACTGCCGATCCAGAGTGCGAGGATCCAGCCATGGGTGTAAATCTTGGCAGGGAAGCCTGTGAAGCTTCCGCCGGATGCGCTGGTGGCAGCAAATGTCAGAGCAAACGCCCACATCCCGAGCCCGCGACTTCCAAGGAAGTACTCGCTCATAAAGCTTCGGCCGCGGAGCAGACGGTTGGCCATTGCTGCGATGCCAAACACCGCCAGCGTATAGATGATGAAGGTAACCAGTGCGGCATTGGAACCGGAGGTCATTTCAGCCGGGGCTGCAGCGTTCATGTAAGGTCCCCCGCTGACTGTGCTGACAGTTCGGATTCAGCATCTTCCGGAGCTTCGCCAAGGTCATCGTCCCTGATGCAGAACATGCACAGGGCAATGGTGACCAGACCGCAGGCACCCCACGGAGCAGCGACGCCCCAGAAGACCCACGACGGAATCCCCATGACAGTTCGGAGCTGCTCCGGATCATCCAGTGGCTGATAGCCGCAGATGTAGCAGTAGGGAACGGTCCACAGCAGTGCTGCAAACCACAGTCCTGCGATCACGATCGCTTCGCGGCGTGAATTCAGGAATACGGGGTCTTCTTCGAGTTCATTCATGTGTTCCAGGTTAACCCAGGCCGCGGAAGAAATCCAGCGCAGCGGCAGGTTGGGGGAGAGTCGATCTCCGGTTCGCAGCAGATTTTCGAGTGCGGCTGATGCCGGTCCCGCCGTTGAACAACCGACGAGTCATTTCCGGGCAGGAGTGTCAAAATTCAGCAGCACCTGCCCCTGCTGTGGCAACGTACTGAGGGCACTCTGAAGTTTGTTTCTTGCCTGCAGTGCCTGCGGAGAGTGCTCCGCGTCCGGAAGAACAGGTTGTTTCTCCAGGACATCCGTGGTGATGTTGAATAACTGACCATCGTCGTACAGTTTCCAGACCTGATCGCGTACGAAGTGGCGTGGCTGGGTTCGCTCCGGACGGGGATTGTAATAGCAGGAAATCCACTCGCGAGGCGTCCCCTGTTCGCCCTTCAGCTGTGGCAGAAAACTATGACCGTCAAGACTGGAGGGGACATCTATTCCGCATGCACTCAGCACTGTGGGCAGGAAATCAGA
>JALQUR010000193.1 GCA_023260695.1 Planctomycetaceae bacterium | reverse complement strand
GTATTGTCAGGCATTCAGCCTACGGGGCGGTTT
This sequence comes from Planctomycetaceae bacterium, assembly GCA_023260695.1. GTDB lineage: Bacteria > Planctomycetota > Planctomycetia > Planctomycetales > Planctomycetaceae > SXXK01. The sequence goes on along the minus strand of JALQUR010000193.1, from coordinate 6,209 downwards.
CACTGGGGCAACTATTTTGGTGCCATCAGTCAGTATATCGCGCTGCAGGACAGTGAGCAGGCGTTCTACTTCATCGCGGATTATCACGCTCTGACGACAGTCCGTGATCCCGAGATGCTCAGCGGTTACGTACGCGATGCGGCGCTGGATCTGCTGGCACTGGGACTGGATCCGGAGAAGGCTGTGCTGTTCCGCCAGTCGGATGTTCCTGAAGTGACTGAACTCACGTGGCTGCTGATGACTCTGACGCAGATGCACCTGCTGGAAAAATGTCACGCCTACAAGGATAAGAAGGCGAAGGGAATCGCAGCGGATGCAGGACTGTTTACATACCCGGTGCTCATGGCTGCTGACATTCTGCTCTACGACAGCGATGTAGTTCCCGTCGGGCTGGATCAGGTGCAGCACATTGAGGTGACCCGCGATATTGCGACTCGCTTCAACAGCACCTACGGCGTTGAAGCGCTGAAGCTTCCCAACGCCAGTGTCCTTGATTCATCAGCGAAAGTTCCCGGCATCGACGGTGAGAAGATGTCCAAGAGCTACGACAATACGATCGAGTTGTTTGAGACTCCGAAGAAACTCCGCAAGAAAGTGAATCGGGTAAAGACCGATTCGACACCGGTGGAAGATCCGAAGGATCCGGACCAGTGTGCTGTTTTCGCACTGTATCGTCTGTTTGCAGATGAACAGCAGCAGCAGGACCTTGCGGCGCGATACCGCAGTGGCGGGATGGGCTATGGCGAAGCGAAAGCGGCGCTCTACGAAGCTGCGATGGAACACTTTGCAGTGGCACGGGAGCGTCGCGAAGTGCTGGAACGCGATCCGGATACGGTGGAGGACATTCTGCGGGCGGGGGCTGCGAAGGCGAGTGAGGTGGGTCGCGGTGTGCTTGATCGCTGTCGCTCTGCCTGCGGTCTGACGCGGCGTTCATAGATCTGCTGCGTTCGCAACGATCTTTCGTCACAGAGCGGTCATTGCAGCGGCGGCTGGTTCGCTGCACATCCCCGGCATGAACTTTGGCAGCACAACTTCAGTGCTGCTCATGTCCCTGCTGCCGAACTTCCGCCGCGCAGGCTGCCCCTGTCGGTGCTCACTCCAGTCCGGAGGGTGTCATTGACCTGGTCATAAAAGCAGTTGGCCATGATGTGTTCGGCGCAGAACAGCAGCAGCAGCAGCCCCAGCAGGATCGGGAAGACCTCGATCCCCACTCGACTGACACGCACGATTGATGCAAGGTCCTGAGGATTGTCGATGATCGTGCTGCGTTCTCTGCCCAGCAGCTGCAGCAACTGCTCATCGTCCACAGGTTCCAGCAGTGATTCGGCATCGGGAATATTGACGGAGAATGGCGCTCGGTATTCGCTGGCGGATTCAAATGGCCGCAGAGTGTAGTGTCCCTGTTCGGATGCATCCGTGATCAGGACCACGCTGGAGTCGGCTGCGAGTGTTCCGCGTGTCTGTCGCATCCCCGGGCGCTGCAGCAGAAACTGTTCGAACCGATCGCCGGGGGGGATTTCAAAGTCGACGGGTGTACCAGCCGTGAAACTGGACTGCTGATCGCCTGCGACTGTCAGGTAACGCACAAGCTCATCCGTGAATGCCAGAAAGCTCCAGCTGTTTACCAGATTGTTCCACAGGTTGCCGCGATCTGCGAGGTTGTCCATTGCTGAGGTAAACATCAGGCAGCGTCCGCTGCCGATTCGGCGTTCCAGCAGAGCTGGTCGATTGCCAGGTCCTGTGAGTGAAAGAATGACAGAGGAGTCTTCCTGCGGTTCGACCGCCCAGCAGCGATCGAAAGCAACTGCCCCCAGCTCAACTCGTAACGATTCGTCCGTTGCCAGTGATCGGCCGAGCGAATTCGGAACGTCATCCAGACGCAGATAACCGGGCGAGGTAAGGTAGCGAACAACGGTGAGCGGCGTTGCGGGAACGACATTTTGGGCTGCGGCCGAGGACCAGAACAGTGGTTGCAGTCGATCAGACCCGGCGACAAGCACCACACCACCTCCGTTGCGCACATAATTTGTGACTCTCGTCCAGAGCGAGTCATCCGGACGCTGCAGGCCGCAGAGAAACACCGCATCGTATTCAGACAGGGTAAGGTCACCGGCAGCGGCTGTGGTTACTACCTGACAGTCGCAGAGCGTGATTCCCAGCCGAGACAGTTCCGCCGGCTGAAGTGCGTTCTGAAGATAGAGCGCTTCGTCGGCCATGTCTGCGATCAGGAGCAGGCGAGGTGTGTGCTGCACCCGCACTGAGAAGAATCGCGAGTTGTCCTCCAGCAGTGGGTCATTGGACGTCAGCCGGACCGTTCCCTGCAGCCAGCCGACGTCATTCGGGAGCCGAACTGATGTGCTCACCCGCATGGATTCGCCATTGAGCCTGACCAGCGCCGGCACGCCACTGCGGATTTCCCGGCCAGACTCGTCAAGCAGAATGGTTTCCACTGTTGATGCTTCCGGCAGACCGGGTGTCGAGCTCACGGTCATGCTCAGCGTCAGATCACGTCCGGCAACAATGGACTGTTCACCAATCTGCAGTTCCGTGATCGCCGCATTGATGGCACCGGAGACAGAAAGATTGACCACATAAACGTGCAGCCAGTCGGCCGCCGCCAGCATTTCTGCGATGCGGCTCTCATCAGGAAGCTGCCACGCCGCGGGACTCAAATCTGACAGAACGTAGATTTCGCGGGCAAAGCGATCGGCTGATCCACCGATTCCCAGCTGCTGCTGCAGCATCGCTCGGTGTTCGATCTGGGCTTCGATCGCATCCTTCAGTCTGCGATTCAGTGTACCTGGTACTGCTGTTGCACTGATTGAACTGGTTCGTGACGACAGTCCGGCAAGGTCTGCCTGAATCAGAATCGGCTCTTCCTGATCGAGTGTCGCCACGGCTGCCTGGCTTTCCTGAGGAAACCGTTCCAGCTGCTGCTGGATGACTTCGGCGGCATATTCCAGACGGGTTCTGCTCTCCCGCAGATATCTCATGCTGATGCTGTTGTCGACAAGAAAGACTGCGGCTACAGGCACCTGCTGTGATCCGTCGCTGCCGGGGGAAAGCAGTTCTGCACGAACGCGAACGGCCCACGGCAGCCCGGTCAGGACCACTGCCAGCAGCAGGCCACTGAGCAGACTGAAGACACGATACAGCGCAGCCTGCTGTGCCGGGTCTGTGCGTCCTGAAGCAGCCGCAGGCTGCCGCTGCAGCAGCCAGCGATACAGAGCGACGGCCATTGCCGCAGCGATTACCAGACCCGCCCATTCCCACCACTTCAGCCCATAGTCGGCGGCCGGCAATGACGGTCGGGCGATCGCCAGCACAAGGATCAGCAGCAGCAGAACCCGCAGCACCAGCAGCAGTACCTGCCGCAGCCGCATTCGTCGTGCATTCGACGCCTGACGTACGCGGAGCAGCTGCAGGGCTGGAAACTCAATCCGCTTCGGCCGTGCCCTCATCACAAGGTGCAGCACCAGAGGAATGGCTGCCAGCAGCAGACCGGCGAGGATGGATGAATTGATCAGTGACATGAAGTTCTGCTCTGTAGTCCATGCAGACGGCAGCCCGGACCATTCCTGAACACTCCGCATGGAAGCAGTATCTTCAGTGCGGAGCGTTGTTTTTTCAACAGCGATCAGCCTGTCCGCCACGAACCGGAACGACGGAATCCGACTTTGTTTCTGAGTGGATTCTGCGGATAATGGCTGAGCGGACGGCAGGTCTGTCCTGCGATCAGTGTTCTCCCGCAGTCTTCGGAAGGTGACTCCTGTGAAATCTCTCCCGGGTACTCAGCAGATCAGGCTGCTGATCGGTCTGCTCATCTGGAGCGGAGCGGTCTGCTGGCTGCTGAATTCGGCCGGCACGCGGAGCGGAGGAATCCGGGACGTTGTGGCGCTTTGCGCTGATCTGTGTGTGTGGATTGCAGGAAATGAAATCAGCGTCGCAGCTGATTCGGAACTGCCGCTGATGATGGCTCCCGGTGACCCGGTATTTCTCAGACAGGCTGATGGTGAACTGCTGCAGATTGGTCAGGTCCTGGGTACCGGAAAAGACGGACTGCTGCCGGTGTGGACAAAGGAATGCAGTCTGCGAGTTGACGCGACCGCAGTACAGGAACTCATCCGGCAGGGCGCCCAGCTGGAATACCACCAGACTCCGGGGTCGCTGCAGTGGGTCGGGGAAACTCTGCTTTCGCCTGAAATCCGTGACCGCATCAGTATCATCATTGCCGAGGAATGGCAGAAAAACGGCTCTGCAGTGGAAGAGCAGCTGGAACCACTGATGCGCGAATCCGTCGGGCTGGTGCTGCGATCGGTCGAAGCCGAACTGCCTGCGGTGATGGAAAATCACCGCGCTCAGTTTTCCAGTCTGTCAGAGCAGTATCAGGGAGAGGTAATCCGCCAGCGGCTGGTTCCGCTGGTGCGAGAGGAGATCCTCCCGATTGTCGAAGAGGAAGTTCGCCCGGAGGCCATGGCACTGGCGCGTGAACTCTGGGATCGCGTGTCGTTGTGGTCATTCACGTGGCGTTATCTGTACGATCTGTCTCCGCTTCCGGAACGGCATGCCGTCCGCCAGGAATTCGAACGCTTCCTGTCGAAGGAAATTCGACCTGCCCTCGAAGCGCGCACGGAAAACGTCGTGGTGGTGATGGAGCGAATTCTGCAACGAGTCAGTCGCAACAAACGCATTCGCGATGAGATTCGCCGGGAAATACAGATGGCGGTCAATGACGATCGCCTGCAGCAGATTGTGCTGTCCGTACTGCGGCAGAGCATCGTAGAGAATCAGACGCTGCAGTCCGCGCTTCGCGACTATTTCACGCGGGCCGACGTACAGTCCGGACTGAGTCTTGTGGCACGCAGGATGGAGCCAATGATGCGCCGGATCGGGGATGAAGTATTCGGAAATCGAGACGCAGGGATCACCAGTGAATTCGCCAGGGTGATGAGAGTCCAGATTTTGCTGAAGGATCGTCGGTGGCTGATTCTGACTGCATCGGATATGCACAAGCTGCAGGATCATGATCGACTCAGAATCGTGCGTTCAGCAGCACCGGAACAGTTTCCATTGCGTCTGACGCCTTCAGTGCTGTCTCCACTGACACCATCTGAAGTTCCCTGACAGACCTCCTGGGCAGGGGCGGGCTCTGGTTCTTGTGACTGGAATCATAACGGTGATAGTGGTCGGTTGTTTAGTTTTCGTCGTGTTCGGAGTAAGAATTCTGATTGAATGAAGACTGTTCTGAAGTTCGAAAAAACCGGCAGATTCTGCCAGACGCAGGACAATAAGGACTTCCGGGATCTCTTTTATTGGTGTCATAAGTTGTTGTTGTGATTGGCGTTGCGGATGAAATCGTCGTTTTTTTACTGTTTTGAATGATCTGATTGTCTTGATCTTCCGCTGCCGGTTGGTCCACGCTGTCCAGAATTGAACGCCAAAAAAAACAGAAATGGTGCAAGTGAAGCTCAATCGCATTGAAAAGCCCGACTCTCCGTACGAGGTAGATCTCGGCGGGGAAAGGTTCAATCTGCCTCCCATCATCAACGATCAGTTTATTCTTCTCAGACAAATAGGACAGGGCGGCCAGGGTGCCATTCTGAAGTGTCAGTCTAAAACGATGAGCGATCCCCAAGCGCTTGTTTGCAAAATTGTAAGTTCTGATTACTCATGTTTGGATTAGTACAGATGAAGTGCACAAAATATCGAGAATGAAATTTTGCAAAAGATTTCGGACCCGGGCTTCCCCCGACACATTGCAAGCGGTCGTTTGGACCAAAACCTATGCTTTATGGTGATTCCGCAATACGGACCAACCCTGGGCGAAGTTTTCATCTAAAAACATCAGTTTTTCAGCATCGGGACAGTATGCCAACTCGGTATTCAGGTAATCGACCGGCTGGAGACCCTTCACAACTACGGTTATGTGCATTTGGACCTGAAGCCCGCTAACCTGCTGTTGCAGAGCAGTGACTTCAGCTCGTTCCAAAGCACCAAGATCATTCTGATTGACTTCGGAATCAGCACGTAATTTGTTGACTCGAAAGGCTAGCACACTCGCCAACTCAGCATGAATGCCTTCAGAGGCAATGAGTGCTTTGCCAGTAAAAATGCTTTCTAAAACAAAATGCAGTCCCGGCGTGACGACTTAATCTCACTCTTCTATCTGCTGCAGTTCTTCATGAATGGAAGCCTCTGGTGGTACAACG
>JALQUR010000182.1 GCA_023260695.1 Planctomycetaceae bacterium | reverse complement strand
CCGAGTGCAGACGGGACCTCTGCACTCCTTCTCAGACGGTATGATTGGTTGCCGATGGAGTGTGACATAGCGGCAGCGAAAGGCTGTCACCCGGCTGGCAAGGGAGTCTTTTGCCTACTGCGAGCAGGAATAACCGTGCAGGATTTCTTCAGTTGAGAAGAATTGTGCGTGCCCTTGTTTCAGCAGCGACTGCCACTGCCAAGGGCGTGCCGCCGAGCAAGACAGTGACCGGCTGCGAGAAACTGCCGATGCCCCGTATTCGGAGCATAGGGACAAGCGAGGCCCTTTGGTTGTTCGGTGAAACGATTCAGCTTGACTTCCGCAATCTTCACCCGCAGACTTGAGGTAGTGCTGGCAGTATCTTCCGCAGTGAGAAGCGCAATGAACAATGTGGACAGAATTACGCTCGACCCGCTCATCATGGGAGGCAAACCCTGCATCCGTGGTACGCGTGTTACGGTTGGAACCGTGCTGGGACTGTTGGCCAGTGGTTGCACCCACGAAGAGGTTCTGCAGCATTATCCCTATCTCGCGGCGGACGACATTCTGGCAGCCTTGTCATGGGCTGCCTGGCGATCTGAAGAAGTCGAGATGCCGATTGGGTCGCAATGAGGTTTTTGATCGACATGAATCTGTCACCACGATGGATTCCCGTCCTGCAGTCGGAAGGCTGGGATGCCGTGCACTGGTGTCAGATCGGCTCTTTCAATGCGCCGGACGCTGATTTGATGGCATGGGCGCTGGCCGAACAGCGAATTGTCCTGACCAACGATCTGGACTTCGGAGCAATTCTCGCGGCGACCAATTCAAATGCACCGAGTGTCGTCCAGGTTCGCAACCAGGATCATCGTCCAGAGACCCTGGCCCCATTGCTCATTTCTCTCCTGCGGACTCACGAAGCGGAGTTGCTTGCAGGTGCATTACTGATCGCAGATCAGACCAGATCCAGAGTTCGCATGCTTCCATTGCGGCGTGCATAATCACGCGGCAAGCGTCGATTGACGCCTGATTTCGTCCCACACACTCATCCTGAGAGTCTGGCCTTACACACAACTTACTGCTTCACCGGGTGGCGTCGGAATCGTGCCCGCGTGTGGTTATGCGTTGGTGATCGACGTGAACAGACTGCTGCACGGGTATTGACCGTAGCCTCCGAGTAACCAATCAAGTTGCTGGCGGCTTCACTCGGAGTCACCGCCGCCCTTCTCTGACTGACATCGTTCAACATCTCGTCCAACGAGACAAATGGCGATTCACAAACGCAAAATCGCGTCGCCGTGCCGGCGGAATCGCAGTCAAAGCAACACCTGATCATCGTCTCCGGTGATCGCTCAGTCGCTGCCCCTCCAGACATCGCTGGATTTCTCCGGAAAATCCGCAGGACAAAGCGCAAGCATTCCTTATGCACTCACTCCTTCATGCGGAAAGACAAATGACTCGGATCGCAACAGACCGGAACCTGCAATTGCTGTGGAAGCTTTCCTGACCTCAGCCTGCCCCAGGTTCTCAGAGAAGAAGGGAAAGAGTATGAGTATCGTTACAAGGCGTGCCCGCCAGCGAACTGCACCGATTCATGCCGGTGCAGCAACCATGAAGCGTGGGCACTACGACGACAATAGCAGCGTTCAACGCAGCGATATTGCGTCGTCATTGGCCTATCAGGAACAGATCGTCCGGGACATGAAACTGCACTCTGCCAACACGCCACTGGTGCTGGCGGATTTTGGGTGTGGAACCGGCGGTTCTTCCAACCAGTTAATGCGTTCGATTACCAGTGCCATCCAGCAGGAAATGCCCGAACGATCCCTGATGATCTTCCGCAATGACCTGCAGGAAAATGATTTCAATTCGGTGGCTTCTCAACTGGTCCCCATGGCCAGTCAGGGAGTCTGCGAATTTCTGGCACCGGGAACATTCTATGAGCAGGTCTTTCCTGCGAACTCCCTGCACTTCGGAACCTGCTTTGCAGCAGTGCACTGGATGCAGCGGGTTCCTCAGGTCTGCCTGCCGGAACACCTGACCCCTGAAATCGTCCACGACGATCGATGGGAGGCGTTCTCTGCGGAATGGCAACGCGGCTGGAATTCGTTCCTGCAGGCACGATCGACTGAACTGGCACCTGGCGGACAGATGCTCACCAGCATTATCGCTCGAACAACCGCAGACGAAACCGTCCACGGACCATTCGACGTCGTGCAAGTGGCAGCTGAAAGCATGGTGCAGGACGGTCACGTGAAAGCTGCGGATCTGGAAAGATTCCTGCTGCCGATTCACCGACCGACGCTGGAGGAAACTTTGGCGCCGTTCGCTGGAGGAGAACAGGATTACCACGGGCTGACCGTGAAGATCTGCGATGAAACGGAGCCGGAATGTCCATTCTGGGCCGCACTGGAGCGGGATCACAACGTTGCTGATTACGCAACGAAATACACCGGCTTTATTCGTGGCTTCTCCGAATCATCCGTTCGCAGCGGGCTGTTCGAAGCACAACTGACACGGAACCCGTCGTCACAACTGCTGGACTGCCTGTACGAACGAGTTCGTCAACTGAATGAACAGCAGCCGGAGCGGTTTCGGCTGACCCGCACGCGAATCCTGCTGCTGCTGCAAAAATCATCAGTGACAGCAGGCTGATCCCGAACCTGGGCCACGGTGGCGGTGTCTGTGACAGGATACCGCCATCGTGTTCAGTGCGCGGGACTGTTCCAACCGGCACCCGAGGGAACTTCTGCCCACAAAATGCGCGGGAAGCAAGTCAACACACGGAGCAGTGCCAGGCTGACACTTTTCCATTGGAGCATTCCCATGAGCAGCAGCAAGTCTGAGCGAATGCAGGTTGTTCGCGACTATCTTTCCAACGAGGGTTTCAACCCCATCGCCACCGATGAAGGCGATCTGCTGTTCCAGTGCGCAGAGGACTGCTACTACATCATCCTCGAAGAAGATGATGTACGTGCTCGACGAGCCCAGCATTGGCCTGCATCAACGGGATAATGACCGGCTCATC
>JALQUR010000176.1 GCA_023260695.1 Planctomycetaceae bacterium | reverse complement strand
CTGCTGACGCAATACAGCGGGCTGGTGCAGCACACCACGTTCCGCCTGTTCCAGAAGTTCTGCGTCCGGCATGGTGCTCCAGAGCAGATATGACAAGCGCGAGGCCAGTTCCCAGTCGTTGAGCTGCTGTCGATCTGCGTCAGCCGAGCCTTCCACCAGAAACAGAAAACTGTCGGAGCAGAGGATTGAGAGCAAGGCGGTTTTGACTGCGCTGCGATAGTTGGCACCGGCAGCCAGTTCTGCCTGAGCCAGTGCCACGTAGCGATCCACTTCGTCGTCGTCGACGGGACGCCGGAAAGCGCGGCGAGCGAACTCTGACAGTCCGCTGCGAATCTGTTCCGCATCGCCTTCGTTACCCTGCAGGTACAGGTCACGCAGTTCCTGTTCGGTCTCCGACACCAGCGGGCCCCGCCATTCAGCAGAGTCCAGAATGAGGAACGGGTACAGCGCGTTTCCGTCCTCGTCGGTCAGTTTGATCTGCCACGGAATACGGCCGCGTTTGATGCTCACAAAGGGAATATTCCCGTGTCGACCTGAGCGCGGCAGGTTGGATGGTCCGGGTACATCATTGATCACCTGGATCTCCTGATTGCCGCCGGGCAGGTGTGTACGAAAGGAAAGCTCAATCGGCAGGTCCTCTGCGGCAATCACATCCTGCTCAAACAGGACGCGATCCAGCTTGACGTGATAGACCTTGATGCGAGGGGCGCGACCGGCGGCCGGCTTGAGCCCGCTCAGGCGAATCTTCATTTCGTAGACGCCCGGTGCTGGCAGTCGTCCGGGACTGGAGTAGCGATGAATGTCCTGCGGCCACAGATCATACCGCACCGCATCAAGCAGACCTTCAGCTTCCAGTACGGAACGATGCGGCTCTCGCACGGTCGCAGGAGGCACGGCCGGCTTGATCAGTTCCAGTGGCTCAACGGGCTGTTCGGGGTAGGCTTCGTCCAGAATCGTTTCTGCGGCCTCGATGTACTTTTCGATATGCGACGCGGAAAGTGCCAGCACCGGGCCAAGCCGTTCGAAGCCGTGCCATTCCGGATCTTCCGTGAGTCCACCGGGATCGGCCGCGTCAAAGTGCACGCCGAGCAGGTCGTAGACGGTGTTTACATATTCTTCGCGGCTGAGCCTTCGGAAGGCGACTTTTTCACGGGTGGCCATGCGGTAGGCTTCACCGGCGGCAATCCTGTCACTCAGCCACTGCACCACGTTGGCGCGACTTTCCGGGGATGGTTGTTCGGGAACGTCTGCGGGAGGCATTTCTGCGGAGCTGATCCGTTCACGAATCTCTGCCCAGCGAGCAGTATCTTCAAACCCTGGTCGTGGTGACAGCACATCGATGCGAAAGTCTCCCTCCTGGACTTTTTCGTCGTGACAACGCAGGCAATGCTGCTGGAGCCATGGGGCGGCGTTGCGATCGAAGTCGTCATCGCCCCACGCGGCCGGGAGCAGGCTTGTGGAAGCGAGCACAAACAGCGAGAAGGCGGGTAAAACAAGCTGCAGGAAAAATGTTGGTTGCATGGCAGGATCAGCAGGCAGGCAGATCAGGGAAAGTTGTTGGTCAGGCTTGGCTGTTGTGAGTACTGGAGACCGCTTTTGCCGAGCCGTCGGTACGTGAGACGGATTCTAATCAACAGATGCTCAAACGCATCTGCGTGCGTTGCCAGCAGAGACAGATACCAGCGTTCTTCCTGGCAGTTTGAAGGGTTTCTGGATGATCACCATGGTCTGCGACAGTGATGTGAATGAACACGCAGAGATTGTCAGGTTTCAGCTTCGATTCCATTTTGCGTTCGGGGCACAATCTCTGCGGACTTTTGCTGAAATCGTTGTTCTCGCCAGATTGGGTTCAGAATTGGTCAGATTCGCGGCATTCTGAGATTGTGGGGTGGCGGGAACAGCGTTGCGGTCCGACACGTCACAGTGGTCGCATAGCTTTGGGATTTTCTGCTGACCTATTTGAGATGTTGATACGACCTCCCTGAAAGTTGGCGTCTCTGCGATTGAGTTGCAAGTTCCTGCCATTATGAATTTGACCGAATCTCTGGTTTCAATTCGTGCAGAGTCATTTTTTCTGGTGGTAATTGATGAGTGTAGATGACTTGTTGTGTACTGATGAACTTGACAAATGGCTCCTGGAGAACGTTGTTTGCCCATTGGATCGGTGCTCGCTGGAACGCGACGGTAACTGGCTGATTAGCACGGTGAATGAACAGAACCGTTATCCGATTGCCTACGGAATTCCGGTCATGATACCGGTCAGTGTCAGCCAGACCGCATGTGGGCGATGGAGTCACGGAAGCGAGCAGAGGCGATTGCGAATGGAGAAAAGGACTCTCAGTTCTACGATTGCAGCGACGACGAAGTGCATCCTCACGTGCGTGGAATTCTGGAATCCACGGGGGGACATCTGTACAAAGCGATCAAGCAGACCGTAGCGGAGTATCCCATTCCCGGAATACGCATGTCCCGGAGTACGCATGAGTCCTCGCTGTTGCTCGATTGCGGCTGCAACTGGGGCCGCTGGACATTTTCTGCTGCACGCAATGGGTTCCGTTCAATCGGAATCGATCCTTCATTGCACGCTGTGATTGCAGCCAGACAAATTCGCCGAAGTTTGAAGTTACCGTGCACTTTCGTCGTCGGTGACTGTCGCTATCTACCATTTTCAGATGCTGTCTTCAGCCACGTGTTTTCCTACAGCGTCGTGCAGCACTTTTCCCGAGCAGATGCTGCACTCGCTGCCAATGATTTTGCTCAAGTGACCGCGAGTGGGGGTGAGTGCATGCTGCAGATGCCCAATTTTCTCGGAATTCGTTGTCTTTATCACCAGGCAAAGCGAGGTTTTCGTGAGGGTAATAACTTTGACGCCAGATACTACAGCATTGCAGAACTAAAGCGGCTCTTTGAGCCGTTTGCGCCGCATGTTTCGCTCAGCGTTGATGGCTTCTTTGGTCTTGGAATCCAGTCGGACGATCGAAAGTACATGCCACGACTCAGCCGCCTTGTGATCGATGCGTCTGAGTTTCTACGAGGTGTTACCAGCATGTTTCCTCCGCTGATTTACCTTGCTGACAGCGTCTATCTGCATGGAAAGAAAATCTGAGCTCGGCTCTGTTCCCTGAACCCCTCAGGCCTGCATGCGGTTCGGGTAGAGTAAAACCAGACTACTGCGGCGGATCTGCGTGGTTTTGTGATGGTGCAGCGGAAACTGCTGTTGGCGGCCGGCTGCCCGCGATCGTTGCCCGATTCTATTCATGGCGATACGGCAGGATCTGAATAACAGCCTGCTGCTGAACTCGGTCTGCCATTCCCGCTTACCTTCGGTGCTTTGTTCCTTCGCTCAGCCCGCCGGCTGGAAGACGCTCTGAGCAAACCAGTACAGACTGCTGC
>JALQUR010000160.1 GCA_023260695.1 Planctomycetaceae bacterium | reverse complement strand
ACTGGGGGCAGCACCGGTGAAATGTCATTGATTTCAGCCTGGCTCAGCCTGGCTCAGCTCAGCTCAGCTCAGCTCAGCTTCGCGCGGCGGCACTGCGGAACGCCGCGCGGTAATTTGAAGCATGGCCAATGAAGAAAACAGAAACACAGCATAGCACGCGGACAGGAGCAACACGGGTGTCGCAGCTTTGTCCGGTCCCCATTCCATCACATAAATCAAACCAAAGATCAAGGCCGCAAACGCTGGCCCCGACAGTCCCAGAAGTGTCAGGCTGCCTTCGCGGTGTTTCCTCGCCACCATGGCCACCAGCAAACCAGCAATCGCAAGTGCAGGTCCCGATCCCATGATCGTCTCAATCTCCCACAACGCCACGGGGAGTCCAGCCACAACTACAGTGCATTGCAGAATCCACAGCCGACGCAGCCAGTGTCTGCTGCCGCCGGAAACAGATCCTTCCGGCGTATCGAGCGACGCAGATGGTGGGGCGTACGGGTTGTGATTCAGAGAATCAATCATGACGATCAACAGCAACACTCAGGAAAGGGGCTTCTCAGGAACTCCAGCCACAAGCAGACAAGCTGACGGACTTTCAGGCAACAAATGGACGTCGGTTTGTCTGCTTTTCGGGAACAGCGGTGCAACAGGTTTGCGACCTGCGGCAGCGCGTCAAATCAACTCACTGACTGCATCTGCGACAAATCAGCCTCAACACACTGGTCAGCAATATCCCATAAGTGAACCACATCGCCGCCACGATATGAATAGCGTACGGGTCATTCACTGCATACAAGAAACTTCGCAGGAATTCCGTGCCGGGATATCCTGCTCGGCGATTGAAGTGCGGCCATGCCAGTGCGTCGCCAAAATATACGAGGGCTGCTGCGAGCCAGGGAACTGTATACCGCAGCAGGACCCTCCCGCATTGTCGAGGAGCCACTGCAGACTGCCAGGGATTTGTCATCGGAACGTCTGCATTCTGGATCAGCATGAAAGTCGGAATCAGCACCCGGGGCAACTGCAGATCTGAGCAGCCCGGAGTACCCAGGAGACAGACGCGATCACGCTGCCAGAGTCAGTACGTGCGGTGAATTTCATTCAACTTCGCTGTCACTCTGCACACACTGGTCCACAGCGGCGGCCATTCTGATTGACCGTCTGATGCACCTGATCATCATCTCGTCTTCATTCGAGTCAGTTACCTGACCTGCAACAATATAGCTTGCATAGATCTTCGCTGCAGCGTTGAAGATCGCCATCTCGCTGGGCTGCAGGCTCGCGTAGAACTTCTTCGTTTTCTTTTCCACCTGAGCGCTCTCCCGTTCTGATTTACAGTCAACTGAATGCGGAGCGTGACCGGAGTCATCACAGGATCCGGCCGGCGTCTGCCGTTGGTGCAGTCAGAATCGTAGCAGACTTGCGGTCACGACAAGCCACCACGGCAACCGCCGACCGACTCCTGAACATTTCAAACGCCATGATCGCCGTTGAGTTTTCTCGCTGGATTGTCCGTGTCTGAAACGAAAAGCTGCATTGCTGCAATACGCTCACCCCTGTGTGAAGCACGGCGCTGATGCAGATGTGTCAGCGACGTGCAGATGAAATGGCTCAGTGATCTCTGTGAGTTCAGTGAGCATTGACGATCCTATTGCCATGTGGTCACGGTTCCTGCACTTCGGCAAGGTTGTCCGGGCAGCCCGAGCGATGGTGCTGAGGGCGGCCTGGAAGAAGGCACCAGTCACCGCGCCAACAATCTCGCCGAGAGTCGTCCAGTGGTCCCGAGCCGCCGAAGGGAGATTGAGGGTGCTGGCCACCAGTCGACCGAGACCGAACCTCGCTCCGGCAAAACCTACGCTCAAGAGCCCTGCGAGTGTGCAGTCGAATGCAAAGCGACCAACGGGGGCTGCTCTCGTCAGGAGAGTCTCGAACCAGCAAACCTGATCACGGCGATTGAGAGCGTGCCGGTCGGTATCAAGACCCCAGGGAAGAAGGGGTAAACGCCATCTTTCCCTCGGATTGAAAACGCCAAGCTGAGCTAGCTCATGCCGACTGACATGAGCGGGCAGAAAACAGCTCGCCTCATAAGGAATACTCTCCGCAAGCGTCGCTGCATGCCACGAACAGGAACACGTTGCGCAGAAGATGGGAATGCTTCACTGCTGAGCAGCGTTATGGAGCCCTGGATCGGAGTTGTGCTGGCCCACCGCTGCACTCAACCCGAATGCACTCAGACTGGCCGTCAGGAGGCGTCAATCACGGCGACCAGAACGCTCCACGCGCCATACCAGGCAACGATCGCACATGTTGCGATGCCAATTGATATCAGCCCGCTGCCAATGAGAGCCGGCCAGCCGGTGAGCTCCTGAGGGCTGCAAATGGATTCCATTGAGAAGGTTTTGTCTTTGCTCAGCCAACGTCGCCATGAAGGTACTGACCATACGACACACAAGCCGCTGCAGAACACAGCCACAACCGCCATCAACGCAGTAGTGATGTACAACAGCAGCATTGATTGCATCGACTCAGCTCTGCAATGTGGATACAGATATTTACCAGAGCGTACCCGAGGGCAAAAATTGCAGTTTCAAGACCTCACTGGAGAACGTCACCCGCCCTGCTGTGGTCGCTGGTTCATGCTCAGTACTAATCAAATTCTGCACGCACTGCAATGTTGCAGATGGCTGATGCCGCTGAGATGCAACGTCCGAGCTCCTGCGGCATGCCACTTTATTCGGAATAACGGGCGAGGCAGAATGAAGAAGCGAGTCGATCGGCGATTAGTCCTTTACCACACGGCGATTGCTGGTTCGCTAGTGACGCAATTGAGCCGTTCGTGGAATTCTGGAGATGGCGAATGGACCGCTTGTCGACGGTGTGACCGCGTTCACTTTCCGTTGCTTTGCAAACTTCTGCACGGTGTGCAGCCAGAGTTCTTCTGACAGATCCAGCCGCTCAAGCAGGTGCGGGATGCGGTTGGGGATCTTGCCGCGTTTGCCGAGCACA
>JALQUR010000146.1 GCA_023260695.1 Planctomycetaceae bacterium | reverse complement strand
CCAGAATCTGGAAGGCTGCCCGAGCCCGGAAGGCTGTCGGAAGTTGAGCCACAGCTTTCAGCAATTCGGGCACAAGTACCGCAACCCGTCACACCGCAACCCGTCACACTGCAACCCGTCACACTGCAGCCCGTCACACTGCAGCCTGTTACACCGCAGCCTTTCGCTTCACAGCGGCAGTCGGCACAGCTGTATTCGGAAGTGTTATTGCCAGCATCTGCATTTTCCAAAGCACCTGCAGGCTCCACTGGCTGCCTGCCATGTGATGCACAGTCGCAGCCTGGTGATGGCCTTGCAGCTGGAGACGACACGGCAGATTGTCTGGCTGTGGGACAGCTTGAGGAAGTGCTGCAGTCCGTCGTCGGAGAACGAGATTTTCAGCAGTGGTTCACGACTCGTTGTCGAATTGCTGTGGATGGTGATCGGCTGCAGGTTTTTGTTCCCAACCCGTTTCTGCTCAAGTGGATGTCGGAACGCTTCCGCAGTGAACTGGGCCGGGTTGCATCGCAGTTGCTCGGACCTTCGGGGAATGTGCTGTTCGAAGTTGATGCGGCACTGGCGACGTCATTGGAGTCCTCAGGCGATGCTGAAGCATCCGTGATGACGCATCGCCTGGACCAGCCGCATGCTGAGCAATCCCAGATTGCTCAGTCGTTTCAGCAGTCTGTTTCTGCTTCGGTCAGGTCAGCACAGCGTCGTGTGGCATCGCCGAACGCTGCATCACCGGACAATGCAGCTGCGCGTGCAGCAGGTGTCCGCAGTCGTCGACGATTCCGTGGTTTTGAGACGTTTATTTCGGGTGAATGCAATGACATCGCAGCCATGGCTGCGATGCAGGTGGCAGGGCAGCCCGGGGACCGGTACAACCCGCTTTTCGTATACGGGGCTACTGGTACCGGGAAGACTCATCTGCTCGAAGCAATCTATTCCGAGGTGCGGCGAAAGGATCCGACTGCTCAGGTGATGTATCTCACCAGTGAAGGGTTCACGAATTATTTCACGAGTGCTCTCCGCGAACGAACAGTGCCTTCCTTTCGGCAGAAGTTTCGCAACGTCGATGTGCTGCTGATTGACAATATTGAGTTTCTGGACAACAAGCGCGCGACTCAGGAAGAATTTCTGCACACGATTGTTCAGGTGATTGAACATGGTGGGCAGGTCGTAATTTCTTCTGATCGCCATCCCAGAATGCTGACACGGCAGCGCGAAGAACTCACAACCAGGTTTCTCAGCGGACTCGTCTGTCGGATGGACGTTCCCGATGAAGAGACGCGGCACAGAATGGTCGCGTTCTTTCTGAAGGATCTGCAGGGGGCTCTTTCCCCGGAGGCCGTGGACTTTGTAGTGCGAAGATGCAAGCGAGGTGTCCGGGAGATTCAGGGTGCCATTAATCAGCTGGAAAGCTGCTTTCGGCTGACGAAGAAACGGATCAGTGGCAGTCGTGCTCGACAACTGCTCGGCAGTCTGCAGGAAGAAAGTCGTCGTCTGGTTCGAATCAGCGATGTTGAAAAGGTCGTCTGCGAAGCATTTGGAATCAGCGCGGTCGAACTGCGGTCCTCGTCTCGCCGCCGACTCCTTGCGGTTCCGCGAGCAATCGCAATGTACCTGTCTCGCCGGATGACTGGTTCTGCATACCGTGAGATCGGACTGTACTTTGGTGGTCGGGATCACAGCACGGTTGTTGCGGCAGAGAAAAAAGTCAGTCGCCAGATCAGTGAGGAGACAGTTGTGGGGCAGCCGACAGCATCACGCTGTCGTACGGTCAGTGAGCTGACTGATTATCTTGAGCAGCAGCTGCATGCTGTTGCATCCTGAGCAGCGCGGATCGATCTTTCCTGGCATCGTCACGTGCGAGGCAGCGACGGCGGGTAAATTGCCCGAGGACGAATGCCCGCAGTGTTGAGGATCTGAAACGCCGGCTTCTCGCGGCAGGACCGTTTGCTCGCCAGCGACGCCGGGCATGATCATACGCAGGACATGAGAGCGTTGCAGACAGGCATACCGGCTCTGCAGGTTGCGAATCGGCAGAAACGGCAGGAGGGCCTTCTTCTGGGGGGGAAGAACCGGCGGATTCTGCGCGAGAGTGTGCCAAACCCCTGCGAATTGAATGCTGTCTGAGCGGTTTCGATGAACAAGTCAGCAGCGCAGGTTTGTGCTGCGATTAGACTGAAGCCTGATCAGAGATCGCGGACTGCGTAGTCGAGACTGGCTGCGGTTGTCCGCTACGTGTCACTGCAAAGGATGCGGTGCAGAAGCAATCGGGGATTTTCGCATGGAAGCCAGGGCATTGGGTTCAGCAGGTCGCAGTCTGACGGCACGCACTCGTCTGGGACGTGGATTGAGCGCATTGCTGGGGGGTGACGAGCCGGCGGAGGAATTGCCGGAAGTGATTCCAATGGAAAGTGTCACCGAAGTTTCGGATGGCACCGGCCGACAGATTCGCCTGGAGCTGATTGAACGTAATCCCGGGCAGCCTCGACGTGACTTTGATCAGGCCGCAATTGACGAACTGGCTGACAGTATTCGCCGTCATGGCGTCCTGCAGCCGCTGCTTGTTCGCCCGGCTGAGGGTGATTCTGACGTATATCAGTTGATCGCGGGTGAACGCCGCTGGCGGGCTGCCCAGCAGGCAGGACTGGAATTCGTTCCCTGCCACGTGATCTCTTTTTCTGACCAGCAGGCATCTGAAGCAGCGCTCGAAGAGAATCTGAAACGTGAAGATCTGAATATTCTTGAGAAGGCGCTGGCGTTTCGCGAGTACCTGGAACGGTTTGGCGGGACGATTGAAGATCTTGCTCGTCAGCTGAGTATGAGTCGTGCCAGTGTTTCCAACACCATTCGGCTGCTGGAACTTCCTGATGCAATTCAGGAACTGCTGCGGAACGACAGTATTTCCGCCGGGCATGCTCGCGCTTTACTTCCCCTGTCCATAGAGCGTCAGGTAATGCTGGCGAAACAGGTTGCAGAACAGCAGTTGTCTGTGCGTCGAACCGAGGATGCGGTCAGAAACCTTCTGAAGGCTGCAGAGGAGTCCCCCGTCAGGTCAGAAGCCGGTGAGGAATCAGCAGCATCGATCGGGGTGACCAGTCATGTATTGTCTCTGCAGAACATGCTTCGCGATGCGCTGCAGGCCCGCGTTGAAATTCGTGTTCGCGGAGGTGATTCCGGCCAGATCGTGATTCACTTCGGTAACAACAAGGACTTTGAGCGGATTGTTGGTCGCCTGCGCAAAGCGTCCTGAGACGATCCCGCTGGTCAGGAATGGCGAAGAGCATGAGCGAAGGTATTCCGCCGTACCTGCGACCCTGTCCCGACGGAGTGTTGCTGCTGCTGCATGTTCAGCCCGGTGCTCGGCAGGCACGAATACTCGGTTTGCATGGGGAGCGACTCAGGCTGTCAGTGCGCGCTGTTGCAGAAAAAGGGAAAGCCAACGAGGCGGTGATCAGCTTTCTGGTGGCGCAGGCGCGGTTATCGCGGGGACAGGTCAGCCTGCTTCGGGGGGCAACAGCTCGTGTGAAGGACGTGATGATCACAGGAGTTGATATCGCGGAGATTTCCGCACGTCTGGTTGAACTGTTTCAGGGAACGGATCGGCAGTGAACGTCCTGACTGCCCGTCGCAGAGCTGTTCTGAAACCAGTCGCTCGTGCGTGAGACTGAGCGGTGTTCCATGGGGCCTTGCGTGGCCGTGTGCTGAGAGCTGCGTTCTGTCTGCGGCTGGCCTGATTGCAGCGAAGCATCGGAAACGATCGTT
>JALQUR010000097.1 GCA_023260695.1 Planctomycetaceae bacterium | reverse complement strand
GGCCGCGCTGCCCGTGGTGATGCGCGGCGCGTTCCAGTTGGTGGTAGACGAGGCCGACAGCGTTCTGATCGACGAGGCCAACAGTGTCCGCGCCAGCCGATTCCTGATCGTCGACAAATCGCTGCAGAATCGCCGTGGCTTCATCGCGTGCGGAAATCGCACTGAATTGTGTCTGCTGCAGGTGCGGCAGGCTGATCTGCGATGCAATCCTGCTGCGCAAGTTCTGCAAGGGGCTCAGACACTTCTCGGCCAGTTCCGGTTCGTCGGGAAATTTGGCCAGATCCTGCTGCACGTCTTCAATCTGAGCGTCAATGGCGTGCTGCGCCCGCTCACGAGCAGACTGCAGTAACGATTCGTTGGTGCTGCGAACCTGCGTGAGCAACGGCTCAATTTCGTGAATCAGGCCATACGGTTGCGGGGCTTCACGAATCTCCTGCAGACGTCGCAGCGACTTGCGTGTCTGTTCATCAAGCATCAGTTCCTGCCGATTCGGCTCAAATCGCTGTTCCGCGGACAGCATCTGGTCCCAGACACGTTTTTGCTTTTCAAAAAAGTTGCTCAGGTCCGCATAGTCTTCGGACAGATCATGCAACTCTGCACGGTCGGCATTGAAGCGTTCGAAGAATCGATGTGGCTCCTCAATCTTCAGTAACGGCTGAACTGTCCTGAGGCAATCCGCGATGGTCTGACTGCCCGGATAGGTGCCCTCTGCCGCCAGTTCAGCGTAGCGTTCCAGACGGTCGTGGTACTCACGCAGGTATCCGCGCAGAAAGCCAAACAGCCCATCCTCATTTTCGGGCCCCATTTTCTGAAAGACGTCGCGGCCCAGTTCACGCGCCTTTTTCAGATCCTCCACGCTGGAGGTAATTCGCGGAACAATGCTGATCCGCCGCCAGTTGCGTTCCTGAGTCATTGCCTCCGCCAGGTCGTCGCGACGCACAGCTTCACCGTTGCGAAGAAACTGAATCTCACCGGCAGCGTAAAGTCGTACCAGAAGTAATGCCGTCTCCTTCTCCGGCCAGCCGAATGGACGGTTGGAAAAATGAGACGTGCACAGATCGTGCACCACCAGTTCGCGGTCGCGACTGCCCGAGAGACGGATATGATCGCGAACCAGCTCCATCGCTTTGGGATTATGTTCGGGCACATCGTCCAGCGGCAGCATCGCCGTATCGTCGCTCTTGATGATGGCGGTCATTTCCCGATCAGGATGCTCACACAGATGCTGCAGCGCCCCCATGCGGGTAAAGGTATTCTGAATCAGGTATTCCAGAGCTTCCGTAAGTGCTCCGACGGGGCTGGATGCACCAATGCTCAGCGGTTCGCCCGCAGCAAACCACGACGCTTCCACCAGCATCTCAGACAGCAGATTGGCCAGCATTGTGCGCCGCTGCTGGTTTTCCCCTGCCAGTTCCTTGTGAATCCGGCGAGTGGTCTGCGGGGCTGTCGAATCGTCCCGTGTCTTCAGATACTTGTCCGTCTTGAGGTAGGTCTTGAGTTCTCTGCCGAGCGTGGAATTGTCATCCAGACGGATGATCACCTTGCCGCCGTCGCTGCTGCTGACCATCGTGCATTGAGCATCCGATGATTTTTTGTAGTCATCATCCAGTGGAGTGATGACTGCTACGGTCATGTCCCCCTCGGTCCCTCGACCGATGAGCTGGTGGTCGCAAACGCGGTTGAAGGGGATATCCTTTCTGGTGACAGAATATCGGTGCTTGCGTTGCTCCTTCAGCAGGTCTTCAAAAATCAGCGCACCCAGGGTGCGTGCTTCTTCCGCACTGGAAATGCGTTCTTTTTCAATCTCTTTCTGAATGTCGCGTTCTTCGTTGGTGAGGAAGTAGTACAGATCGCCATTGCGATTCACCAGATGCTCACCTTCCAGCCGTCCCAGACTGGCTTCGATCTTTCGCTTCAGTGCCAGACGGTCTGCGTCCACCTGATCGATGCACAGCGTGACCAGATTGTCCACATTGCCGCGCATCTCTTCCACATACCGAATCAGAAACAGAATCTGCAGGACCGAGATATCAAACGGTTCCAGCTTGCTGTTGGATGCCGCGTGGTCGATCGTGCGTTTGACGGTGGTATCCAGGAAGCTTTCAATCGATGGATAGAACCGATACAGCGGAACCAGAACGCCGATGGATTCCTGTAGGACGGAGCCTGCAGCATGCTGAAATGCATCCAGCAGGGAACGTTCCCCCTGAGCCAGATGCAGACCGGTGGCGCCCGCCTTGCGAATGGTCTCGAAGATACGTTGCAGCAGCTTGAACTGATAAGGTGCAAACGGATAGACGCGTTGAAAATCTTCGGCATCCTGGTACTGGCGAAAGACGCCGGAACTGTCATGGAAGGACAGCTGATTCTTCAGGATGTCCCCCTTTTCCGTGTACAGCCGCGCCAGTTCCGGCCCGGCGTTTTCGTTCTTCCGCAGCAGACGTTCCTGAATGACCTCATCCACATTGCCACTGGATAAGGACAGACGTGTGCGAAAACGCCCCTGAATCTTGGAAAAGTCATTTTCGCGCGAGGTCCGCATTTCCCCAAGAACT
This sequence comes from Planctomycetaceae bacterium, assembly GCA_023260695.1. Taxonomy (GTDB): domain Bacteria; phylum Planctomycetota; class Planctomycetia; order Planctomycetales; family Planctomycetaceae; genus SXXK01. The sequence continues at coordinate 1,379 of JALQUR010000097.1, read as the reverse complement.
GCGTCGATATCTTCCTGTGAGGTCACCACCACCCAGGCGCGTCCGTTGCAGACCGTACCCAGCTGTTCGGTGATGGTCTGCAGATTGAGCATCAGGGCGGTGTCGCCGCCGATGAACTGGCCGACTTCATCCACCAGAAAGATCAGCCGCCGCTTGCTGCCACATTTGTCCAGGTATTCCTTCACCCATTTGGCGAAGTTTTCGATGGTCAGGCTGAATGTGCTTTCGCCGTTGTCCACCCAGCGTTCGCACGATTCGCGACTTTGGCCGAGCGTTTCGGTGAGCGCTTCAACCACTTCGTCACGGTTGAATTCGTAGGCATCACGTTCGTCCACCCATTCGGTCCCGGTCAGCCTGCGGAAAGCATCGTGGAATTCCTGCAGCTTGCCCTTTTCGTCAAGGTAGCGTTCCATGTGTGCGATGTGAGCGTGGTCCGGGCTGTATCCCAGTTTCCCGTTGAGCACCTTCAGGAAGACCGCCAGAATTGCGTCGCGTCCCGATGAGCTGTCCGCTTTGCTGTCGATGTTGAACAGGATCACATCGGTCTCGGCGGCGACGGCACGGTGGATGTCGCCCAGAATCATCGCATCGGAGATTTTGTCGTCGAAGAATTCCACCGCCCTACGGCTGGCAGATCCGGAGCGATGCTCTGCGTTTTCCAGCAGGTGTGAAAGCACCTTGATGAAGTGAGATTTTCCGGAGCCGAAAAAGCCCGAAACCCAGACCCCGATGGAGCCGGCCACGCTGGGATCGCCAGGGTGATCAACGCCTTCCCGGTAGCGTTCAAAAAACCGTTTCAAAAGAATTGAAAGACAAGCCTTGGCATGTAGAAGGAACTGATAATGCCGAGTGGGTATTGATGGATTATGTCAATGTAGTGGTTCACGTTTTCCAAAAACACATCCGCGAGTATTACAACATCGAAAGCCTTTGGGGAGATGCAAAAATTACTTCAATCGAAAACAAATACTAAAGAAAATCACTAAAAATGTCAAATAATAATCCGAATCCAAATAAATTCAGAGTTAGTCCTTGGTTGGTGTATGCTGGGATTCTTCTCATTTTTCTTTTTATCAGTATCGCTACTGGCGGAAGTAATTTTGAGGAGCCTGCGCAATTAACCTCGTCTAAATTCAACAATTTCCTTGAAAAAGGACAAATTGAAAAAGTGATTGTGTACAATAAAAGCGAAGCTGAAGTGTATTTAACTGCGGCCGCTTTAAAAGACAAAACACATTCAAAACATCACCATTACCAATGATTAATGTTTTTTCAAGCTGTTCAGAAAAGTTCTCGAGAAAAGCATCTCTTATTTCTACCGCCCTTTTTATCCTCTCCCATCGCGCCGGAACTTTCGACATTTCTTTTCTCGTCCTCGC
>JALQUR010000092.1 GCA_023260695.1 Planctomycetaceae bacterium | reverse complement strand
GTTATCGATATATCGTTGTCAATGATCAGCTGGAGACCGCAGTCAGCGAGATCTGTGAAATACTGAAGGCGGAGGAGAAAACCTATAATGCTCAATGAATTCCGAGAAGATGATATTGTTCGCAAGGTTGGCGGTCGGTTTCGATTGTCGACGCTGCTGCAGAAGCGAATGGTTGCGCTCAATCGTGGCTCGACTCCACTTGTTGATCTGCAGACACGCAATCTGATGGAGATCGCTGTTGCTGAAGTCATGCAGGACAAGATCTTTCTTGATGATTCGGACAACGTTCGGACAGTGGAAGATGAGTCCTCGCTGGTCGACAAGCTGGACCGGCTGACTCCGGATGATGATGGTCCTGGGCCTGAGGATATCTGAACGGATCGGGGGGTCACGCTGGCAGACGTGGTGCGGACTGACGCAGTCAGTGCAGATCTGATTCGGTTGCCACCGCGATCCTCATCGGTTCCACGGCGAAGGGCGGATTCATGTCAGACAGGCTTGCGGGACGAGAAATACTGCTGGGTGTGTCTGGTGGCATTGCCGCATATAAGGCCGCCATTCTCTGCAGCCGGCTTGTCCAGCAGGGAGCTCACGTGACTGTCGTGCTGACAAAATCAGCAGAGAAGTTTATCGGGCGAGCGACGTTTGCCGGACTGACAGGGCGAGCGGTCAGAGTGGATACTTTTGAGATCCACGAGTTTCCTCAGGGTGAGCATATCGGCATGGCTCAGCGGGCCGACCTGGCCGTGGTTGCTCCTGCATCTGCTGCAACTCTCAGCCGAATTGCCAACGGTCTCGCCGATGATCTGCTCTCAACGACATTGCTGGTCTGTCGTTGCCCGATTGTCCTTGCACCTGCAATGAACTGTGAAATGTGGGCTGCTCCTGCGGTACAGCGGAACATCAGCCTGCTCCGCAACGACGGGCACAGAATCGTGGGCCCGGGAGAAGGCTGGCTGAGCTGTGGACAGGTTGGTGCCGGTCGCATGGCTGAGCCGGAAGAGCTGTTTGATGAAATCCTGCAGTTGCTTCCGGAAACAACCGCGGCGGACAATTGAAGGCAGCCGGAATGCGAATCCTGATCACCGCCGGCCCGACGCGTGAATACATCGATGACGTGCGTTTTCTGTCCAATGCCAGCAGTGGCCAGATGGGCTATTCCATTGCAGCGGCAGCGCTCCGTGGTGGTCATCAGGTTGAGCTGGTCACAGGACCTGTGGAGATTGCTCCGCCGGCTGGCTGTACTCTGCACAGAATTGAAACGACCGAAGAACTGCGTGAACGGTGTCTGCAGTTGTTTCCGCAGTGCGATGGTGTGATTGCGACAGCTGCTGTCTGTGATTATCGACCTCAGCAGCGGATCGCGGGAAAGATCACCAAGACAGGTCAGCCGGTGTTGCTGGAGCTGACAGAGACATCGGACGTACTCGCGGAACTGGGCAGCATGCGCGGCCATCGCTGGGTCGTCGGCTTTGCACTCGAGTCACAGGATCCCCGAAACAACGCAATGCGAAAGCTGAAGATGAAGAACTGCAGCTGCATTGTTCTGAATGACACTTCGGCGATTGGTTCCACTGAGAATACGGTGGAGGTGCTTTCGCCGGATGCAGAAACAATAGCTTTTTTTCGTGGCCCGAAGCCCGAGGTTGCTGAGCGACTTATGGTGCTGATTGAAACGGCAATTGCCATCCGCAGTGACAGCTCTGACTGATTACTCTGTGGCCAGCACTTCGGGATTGACCACGTTCTGCGGAGCTCCCGCAAGAAACGCGCGAATGTTGTCGATGCAGCCGGCGGTGAGCAGATCAATCGCCTCCTGTGTTGTATCCGCAGAATGCGGTGTGAGTACCACGCGAGGATTGCTGCGGAGCGGGTGGTCCGCCGGCAGTGGTTCCATGTCGTAGACATCAAGTCCCGCGCCGAACAGCTTTCCGTTGTTCAGAGCATCAAGCAGAGCCTGTGTGTCCACGATGGCACCCCGCGCGGTATTGATCAGGATTGCTGTGGGTTTCATTGTGTGGAGTCGATCGGCATTGATCAGGTGCTGCGTCGCCGGGGAAAGTCTTGTATGCAGGCTGACCACATCCGATTCCCGCAGCAGGGTTTCCAGTGGCACATAGTCGAACTGGAATTCTGCTGCCTTCTGCTGGTCCGGGTGCAGGGACCACGCGACGGCTTGCATACCAATGGCTCGACACAGCTGCAGCATCCGACAGCCAATATGCCCGGTACCGATCACGCCGATGGTTCGTCCAGCCATGGCCTGGCTCAGTTCAGCGCTCCAGCCGCCGCTCTGCATGGACTGGTGCATCCATGTGATACGCCGTGCTGTGCTGAGCATCAGGGCCAGTGCATGCTCGGCAACGACAGCAGCTGTTTTCCCGGGCACATTGCAGACCACGATTCCCTGCTGCGTGGCTGTCGGGAGATGGATGGAGTCGTATCCGATCCCGCAGACCGCGATCATCTGCAGCCGTGGCAATCGCTTCAGCAGGGATTCCGGGAAGGCAAGGCTGCCGCGTGAATTGAGCAGGATGTCTGCATTGTGCAGCCGCTGAACAATCTCGTCGGCTGACTGCGGTCGATCTGTAAACAGCTCAAAATCAGCAAAGCGGTCCAGTTCAGCGAGCACCGGCGACGCAGACACCAGCGGGGGATAGTCAGCGGGGATGATGACCGTTGATCTGGGCATTTGATGATCCTGCAGACTGGTGCACAGAGAGACTCGATCTGAACCGGCGTCAGAAATTCCTGCGGCAGCATATTTTCCTGCTTCCGGATTCACGGTTATAATTGACTCCGATCAAACTGCGGAGGCTGAACGATGTCTGAGATTACTGTTTCCTGTCCCTCATGTACTGCCAGGCTGAAGCTGCCGGATGCCAGCTTTGTCGGCAAGCGTGCCCGGTGTCCGCGTTGTTCTGAACGCTTCGTGGTGGAGCTGCCGGCGGCGGTCCCGGCTGCAGCACCGGCACCGGCTCTGGAAGCCCTCGAAGAACTGCCGGTACTTCCGGCTGCACCGATGCAGGGGCAGGCAGCTCGCTGGGTGCCTGACGACGCTCCTGCCGTGGTCGCTGCAGCAGCTCCGGTCCAGCCTGCCGTCACGGCTCCTGCGGCGTCTGCTCTGCCGCAGTTCGATCTTGCTGTCGCTCCGGTGGCGGACGAAGGTGACACGAGTTCTTCAACGGTGGAGCGATTTTCGGGACGCCGTCGTCGCAAGGGAAAAAACTCAACGACCTGGTTGTCACTTGCCGGAACCGGCCTGCTTGCTCTGGCTGTCACCACTTATTTCTGGCTGGATCAGCGCGGACTCGGGACGGACGTTGCGAAGAGCACGCCTGCGAAGAATCCAGGCTGGGAGCAGGAGAAACAGGAGGAGACGGATTCCAATACTGCAGCGGAAGGGCTGAGCCCGACGGCTGGAAAACCCGTTTCGCTCAATCACATCCCATTTACTCCACATCTGATCTGCCATCTGCACCCTGCAGAACTCTGGGACAGCAATGCTCAGATGAGCGAGTTTCGTGCACTGCTGGGTGATGTTGGAATCTGGCTCGAAAACTTCATTCAGGCAAAGACCAGATATACTCCTCAGGAGATCAGCGAACTGACAATTGCGGTCAACTTCGGGCCGCGGATGACGGAGCCGGATCTGGCTGTGGTGGTGCGTCTGGACGAGAAGCAGACCATTCGGGACCTGGAACGCAGATTCAGTGGTCGTATGCGGCCGGACCTGAATTCTGAGGCAGCAGTGTACGAGGCTGAGGACGCTGCGTTTCTGCTCGTGGACGACCAGACATTTGTTGCGGCTTCGCTCACTCTGGCAGAAAGTCTGGCGGACTACGCCGGTGTCGGGGCACTGGCGTCGCCGGATATGGAAGCGCTGATCCAGCAGTCTGACCGTAATCGACATGTCTCACTGCTCTTCGACCGCGAAATTGTGGACTCCCATCGTGAAGATGTGTTCAGTGGTACAAATCTGTTGCCCGTCGCAGACAAGATCCTCTTCTGGTTCGGTAGTGAAGTGGAGTCGGTCTGCTGGAGCATGCATCTGGAGCCGGACTGTTACATGGAGTTTCTGATGCACAACAGCAGTGACAGCACGCCTCGAAAGGTGCAGCGTAACCTGATGGCTCAGCTGGATAAGCTTCCGGAAGAGATTCTGGGGATGGTGCGGATGATGCGTCCCGAGACACTTGGTACACGAAAGATGATTGGCCGATTTCCTGCGATGGTGCAGGCATTTCGCATGGGGACCACGGCTCATGTCGCGCCGGGCATGGCAAGAATGGTCACGGTACTGCCACAGAATGCTGCAGCGAATCTGGCTGCAGCGTCGCTGCTCACATGGAATCAGTCTCTGGTGACGGACTTTGATGCTGCGCTGCCGGTCGTGAAGAATTCGTCCACAGAGATTCCAGCCAGGCTGGAAGATCGGCTGAAGATGAAGGTACTGGTGATCTTCAATCGGACACCGCTGCAGGAAGCCCTCGCTTACATTGCCGAATCGATCAGGACGGAGCTGGTTCTGGACGGCGATGGTCTGAAACTGGCCGGCTTTACTCAGAATATGGCACAGACGATTGATCTGGGTGAAGTCACAGCTCTGGAGGGTCTGGACGGGATCATGCAGCGTTACGCAAAAGAGAGCGATCCGCTGGTTCTGGTTGTGGACGAGCAGAAGAAACAGCTGCTGGTGACCGTCAAATCCAAGGCTGCTGCTGAGGGACTGGAGGTGTATGACACGAGCAGTAAGTGATCTGGGGGGAATTGAGCAAAGCCGGCTCAGGCTGAGGGTTACGGTGAGCCCAAACCTGATCTGGACACAGATCGGCAGTTTCGGCAGAATCGGCCACTCTTCCGGCTGGTTTGATTCATGCAGCAGTTCTCGCTGCATTCGGACCAGCTCTGCCTGTCGCTCTCCCTTCCCGCACAGCTCGATCGAGCCGATCACAACCGTCGGATTCTCCAATGGCAAGACTCGCCGTCGCAGTCTGCTGCTACGCAGCCTTATTCTCTGTGGTGTTTCTGCTCTCGGTCATGCTCCGATTTGATCTGGAGCCGATGTTCATGGTTCGGGCAGTTGCCGGAGAGCCGATGATTGCTCCGCAAGGTCTGACCGGCCGTGAACTGTTTGAGTTTGAGCAGAAGTTGTATGCGTTGTCAGTATTTCGGGATGCCCTGATCCCGGTTGTGCTCCTGAAAATCTCGGTGGTGCTCTTTTCACGGGACTGGCGCAGGCATCTGCGATATTCATCAATTCAGGATCTGGCCTGGTCTGCAGGTCTGTGCATCTTCTGTGGTGTGCTGCTTGCAGCAACGCAGATGGCTCGTGAGACGATGCCGCAGATCTCACGCGGAGTGCTGTTCATTGATACTGTGCTGTCCACGCTGGCGCTGCTGTCCACGCGAGTGATGGCCAATCTGTTGCGAACGCAGTGGTACCGGATGCAGAATCCCGGGTCTGACAGAGTGCTGATTTATGCGTCCGGGGGGGATGCGGCGTCGCTGTTGAGTTCTCTGCAGTTCGGTCATTCCTCACTCAAGGTCGTCGGCATCATCAGTCCCTCGGAAGCAAGGGAAAGCGGTGGTCTGATGAGTGGAGTCAGGGTTTACAGTATTGAAATGGGGCTGCCGGAGATCCTCCACAGAACGTCCGCCAAAATGGTGCTGATCTCGTCACGAATGCCCGGTCGATCTGTCCGTCCCGTTATTGAAAGCTGTCAGGAACTGGGTGTTGAAACCCATGTGGTCCCGCTTGCGGATGAAATCCCATCCGGCCGCTTTGAATTACGGACTCGGGACATCACGATCGATGACCTGTTGCGACGGGAGCCGAATCAGCTGAATCTGGATGCCATTCGCAGATTGTGTGATGGGCGAGTTGTGCTGGTTACCGGTGCTGCCGGCAGTATCGGGTCCGAAGTCTGTCGGCAGGTTCTGCAGTTCAACCCCGGCAAGCTCCTGCTGCTGGATCAGTCAGAATTCGGGATCTTTCAGCTGGAACAGGAGTTTCGAGAGCTCAGGCAGAGTGGCGCAATTGGAAATGCCGTCACAGAGTTCATTGTCGAGGACATCGCAGACGAAGTTTCCATGGGTCGCATATTCATGCAGCACCGACCGGAAGTTGTCTTCCACGCCGCTGCATACAAGCATGTGCCCCTGATGGAAAGCAATCCCCATGGAGCGGTTCGCAACAACATCACTGGAACCAGAGTCATCACCGATCTGGCTGATCAGTATCGGGTGGATCGCTTTGTGATGATCTCCACCGACAAGGCAGTGCGGCCGACAAATATCATGGGGGCCACAAAACTGATTGCCGAAGAGTACCTGGCCAGTGTTGCGCAGCGTTCACAGACGCAGTTTATCACGGTGCGATTTGGCAATGTGCTCAATTCTGCCGGCAGTGTGGTGCCGACCTTCAGGCGTCAGATTGAGCAGGGTGGTCCGGTCACGGTGACAGATCCGTTGATGCAGCGGTATTTCATGACGATTCCTGAGGCTGTGCAGCTGGTACTGCAGTCCGGGACGATTGGCAAGGGTGGTGATATCCTGATTCTGGATATGGGTGAGCCAGTGCGGATTGTTGAACTGGCAAAGGACATGATTCACCTGTCCGGACAGCGTTACCCGGATGACATCGATATTGTCTTCACCGGTCTGCGTCCCGGCGAGAAGATGTATGAGGAGCTCTTTTACGAGACGGAACAGCAGGCGGCACGGGTACACGAGAAGATCTTTCGTGCTCCAAGGGCTGTTCGCAGTGAGGTCAGTCTGATCGGCTCAGAGATCAGCAGGCTCGAACAGATGCTCGGCAGCGGCCGAGATGAAGTCCGCAACCTGCTCTGGGAAATCACCGGCAGAATTGTTGCGGAAAGCAGCGCGGCTGGTGTTGAGGTTCAGCATTCGCAGCGAACGGCAGCCTGAGCCGTCTGCAAGGTTCAGTATTCATCTGTCTGCGCCGGCTTACTGAAGAATCGATAGCCTGTGCCGCGCACCGACAGCAGGTGCTGTGGAGATGACGGATCCTGCTCGATCATTCGTCGCAGTCGCATCACAAAGTTATCGACGGAACGGCTGGTGATGTCGGTTGAATCCTTCCAGACTTCTGACTGCAGGCGGGCTCGAGAGAGCACAATCCCATCGTGCTCCAGAAAGTACCGCAGGAGTTCCTGTTCTCGGGTTGTGAGTTGATGCAGAAGCCCCCCGTGATGAAGTTCGAAGCGTTCGAAATCGACGGTGATGGACCCGAAGCGAATCATTTTTTCCGCAGATCGAACAGTCTGCTGTTCCAGACTGCGACGACGCTTGGCCCCAAGGTTGCGGACTCTGCTGAGCAGTTCCGGGAGCGAAAACGGCTTGGTCATGTACTGGTCGACACCACAGTCAAATGCCTGAATCTTGTCTTCGGATAATGTTCTGGCGGTGAGTGCCAGAATCGGTATTTCGGCATCGCGACGGCGGATATGGCGACAGGTGTCATAGCCGCTCATCTCCGGCAGCATCAGGTCGAGCACAATTACGTCGAAGGGGGGAGTTGCCGATTCGTGCAGTTCCAGTGCGGAGAGTCCGTTCTGTGCAACGTCGACCTGATAGCCCTCACGCTCGAAGTTGAAACGCAGACCGCGAGCAATGGAGTCTTCGTCTTCCACAACAAGAATTCTCATGGTGTCTGATTTTCCAGTACGGCGACGGAAGGCGAACTCAGCCGGGGAGTCAGCTGTACCTCAGGTTCAGCGCCTGTCAGTGAAGTGCGTCCGGGCAGAATGACTTCGAAGATGCTGCCGATTCCGCGCTCGTCTTCCACCACCTGAACCCGCCCTTTCAGAATTCCAACAAGTGTCCGCACGATATACAGACCCAGACCGGTGCCCTTGCTTATTCTCTGCAGTTCGTCGCTGCCACGCACGAACAGCTGAAAGATCCGACGCCGGTTCTTCTGACTGACTCCCGGGCCGTTGTCACGAATCCGAATACAGAGACGACCTCCCGAGAGCGGCTGAGCAGACACCTGGACAAGGGGCGGTTTGCCTCCATATTTGATGGCGTTGTCCAGAAGATTGCGGAAGATCATTTCCAGCAGCAGCCGCCGTGAGCGAATTGTGATCTCGGCCACATCAAATTCAAAGACATCCTCGACGGCGCACTGATGACTGATGGCCGCAGCCGTGCCGCATTCGTGCAGCAGCGTGTCGACACGGACAAGTTCCGGATCCGTCTGGTGCCCGAGTGCATCAAGGCGTCCGACTTCCAGCAGCTGATTGATCAGTTCGTCCAGACGCAGTAGTTCCGCATTCATTGTGGAGTAGAACTCCTGCCGATCGGCTGCCGAGGGCTCCTGCAGCAGCAGCGTGTCCAGATACAGTCTCAGTGCGGAGATGGGCGTCTTCAGTTCGTGTGTCACAGAATCCACAAAGTTGGCCTGCCGCCGATTCAGCTGAATCTCCTTGATCGTCAGAAAAGAGTAGAAGGAGATGCCGAACAGACTGATGGCCAGCGCGCAGGAACCAAGGATCAGACCCAGCCACAGGCTCTGCCGGGCCAGCTGTACGATCAGGACTGCCATCAGGCCGACATTAAGCCCCATCAGCACCAGACTGCTCCAGATCGGCAGTGTCAGGTGCTTGCGCTTGCGTCGAAAGTCGGTCATCTTCAGAGATCCTGCTGCAGATTCAGCCCACCGAGATGCTCTGCGGAGTGAGGGAATTGTCGAGAGCTCAGACGACGCTGACGGCTGTTTCTGGCTGCTCGTCCACATTCTGATCGTGCAAATCCACGTGTGCCAGTCGTATTGGTGTGGATTTTCAGCCGATATCCGACAGAATAACAGGAGTACAGGAGGTTGCTCCTGCTGCCCTCGCCTGCCGACGGCACAAAGGCACAAAGTGGATCCTCACCTTCTGTCAGTCGCTGAGCTCCATCGCAAAGGCACTCCAATGGCCAGTTCCCATAACGCCACATCCCTGCTTGAAAGGGTGCGCTCTCGCCTGACTGCTGCAGACGCTGCAAGACGCCTGCACTATGCCACGCTGGCAGGAATTGCATTTGCCGCGGTCGCGATTCTGGCGGTTCGACTGGGAGGACTTCTGCCTCCGGATCAGCAGAATCTGCAGTGGCTGCTGCTGTTGTCGGTTCCTGTTGCCCTGGTCACTGCGATGATGCACCGCAAAGTTGGGCAGGATTCTGCTGCTCGCGTCGTTGATGGTTTCGCAGGAACAAACGACCTCTTTCTGACGCTGGCATCGATCGGAGACTCCGCCGGCGAATACCAGCCGCTCGTGCTGCAGGCTGCCGAACAGAAGTCACAGGGAATCGATGCCGCTGAAGTGGTTCCGTATCGCCCGCAGAAACCACTGGCGGTACAGCTTGGTGGTTTCATCCTGCTGGCACTCCTTGTGCTCCTGCTGCCGACGCTGGATCCATTCGGCAAGGTTGAAGCGGCTGCAAAGAACAAACAGGAACAGAAGGAAGTTCAGCAGCTGCTCCAGATCGTCCAGACGCGACGGGAGCAGGTGGCCCGCAAGGTTCAGACCGCGGAGGAACGTGAGGAGCAGATTCGTAAGCGATCTGATGAACTCATGCAGCAGTTGCGGGCAATGAAACCTGCTCAGCAGCAATCCAACTCTGAGGCCCTCACCGGACAGAAGAACGAGTTCAATCAGATGTGGAAGATGCTCTCTTCGGATGAGCTGCAGAAAATGCTCGGCGAAAACGCTTCCCAGCTGTTCGGCAGCGAACAGAACCGACAGATGAATGAATGGCTCAGGGAACTGCAGGAAGGAAAGGCTGATTCGCTGCAGCAGCAACTGGAGCGAGCGCAGGAAACGATGCAGTCCATGCTGAACGCTGAAACACCGGAAGAGCGGCAACAGCTTGCCAGTCAGCTCCGCAAGGACCTCGAGGAACTCCGCAAGTTCTCTTCGCGGAAAGCCGGGTCAAAGGATCTGGAAAACTCACTCGATCAGGCACTCAAGGCGCTCGAAGCTCTCAGCAGGCAGGAGTCCGGCCGTTCAGCCGGAGAAAACTCTGATTCAGAGCAGGCTGAGATGCAACGCCAGGCGCGCGAGGCACTGGAACAGTCACTGCAGAATTCGCAGACTGAACTCCAGGAGCTTGCACGCTCAGCGAAGGACCTGAAGAAGCTCGAAGAGGCACTCAGGACTCTGCAGCAGGCTCAGAAGCTGAACAAGCAGGGACAGCTCAGTGGTGAAGAGTGTGAAGACTGCCAGACGATGGAAGATTATGCCCGCCGTTTTGCTCAGCAGATGGGGGGCCGAACTGGTGCCAGTCCACGCTCTGAGCCGGGTTCCATGATGGACGAGGACGACGGCGATCCGGAAGGTTATCGCGATGAGAAATCTCGCAGCCAGATTCAGGCCGGGAAAGTGCTGCTGTCAATCCGTACCAAAGAAGATGCCACTGAAAAGGACTTCGATCCGGAAGAGCTTCGCCAGTATCAGAACTCCGTGCAGTCAGTGAAGTCCGGTGTTCAGGCGGCGATTGAGTCGGAGCAGATTCCGCCGGGGTACGTGGACGGGATTCGTGGTTACTTTGACAGGATTCCGGACCAACCCTGATTCGCAGGCGTGATCCGGTGCCCCTTATTCCTGCGGAGTCTCCCTAACGGATTCCCGATCGCCATTCCTGCAGGCTCAAAGCCCGTGTCCCCGCGACGATAATATGATCCACGAGCGGGATTCCAACAATCTCTGCCGCGGATTCGAGGCGGTCTGTCACCTGCAGATCCTGATCACTTGGGGTTGGGTCACCAGATGGATGGTTGTGGACCACCATGATGCAGTTGGCAGCATCTCGGACTGCCGGTCGAAAGACTTCTCGGGGGTGGACGAGACTGTTTCGCAGCGTTCCAACAGTGATGCAATGGCTGGCTATCGGCTGATTTCGAGTGTCGAGAGTGACCATATGGAACTCTTCCTGCCGGCGATCCCGGGCCAGCCGTTCGAACTGCCGCAGGCAATATTTCATTGCTGAACGCGGACCGGTAATGCGGATGCGTTCAGAAAATGCCTGTGCTTTGGCGGCGTCGACCCGCCGGCCAAGTTCAATTCCTGCCATGATCTGGCAGTAGGCTGGCAGCGACACAGCCCGGCTGACTTCCTTGAGCTCAGGGTGTCCCATGTCGGTGATTTGCTCAAGGTTCGCGGAAAAGTGAGCCGCCAGTCTCTCTCCCGCCTGAACCGCCGACTCACCCGGCCGTCCAGTGCGAATCAGGATTGCAAACAGTTCAGCCAGTTTCAGCTGCTCCGGGCCACGTGTGAGCAGTCGTTCTCGAGGCCGATCTGAAGGTGGGGCTGAGGGGACAGTGGTGGTGTTCAGCCGCTTCTGCACCCATCTGTGGGGATTGAGTGAGCCGGGGTCTGTTTTCCATCGGAATGCTTCTCCTGATTGTTCGCAGACTCTGGCAAGAGATCCCTGTCGCACCAGTTCATCGATGATGTTCCGGGCCACAATTGGGTGGGCACCGGCCGGGCTGTCTTCAATTTCCTGCCGTGTGAAGACAGCTCGGTCCTGCAGGCTGGCAAGGATACTGAGATAGATGGATTCCCGATTGTTGTGAGTCGTGGTGGTCATGAATTGCTCTCAGACGTCGCGGAGTCAGAACTGTCAGGCCAGAAATGGTGAGGGGCGACCGGAGCGGAGACCAGATTCTGTTCAGTGGTGGTTTAAATTTCCACCCTTAGTACGATCGCGATTGGCGTCAAGTCGAATCACGGTTTACGAATGCGGGTTATTCTGATCTGCAGGGTTGGCAGTGCCGGGATGCATGTTGTAGAAGTGCCTGCTGAATTCCTGCCAGCAGTTGATTTTGCAGCGGTATGTGGTTTGCTTGAGCGGCAATCCCTATGCTTCAGCTGGAAATCAAATCCAGTTGCATCAGCAGGTGTCGTGATTCGTGTTGTTGTTGTTTTGTCGGACCAGGTCTGGAGAACGGTGTCTTGGCTACAGTTGCAGAGATTTGTGCGGACC
>JALQUR010000073.1 GCA_023260695.1 Planctomycetaceae bacterium | reverse complement strand
GGTGGGATCGGCCTCATCGTAGCTAGTCCGGTTTGGAGACTTTGTTATTAGGTCGAGGGATGGCAAAGCCCTGAGTTGCGAATTGCCTAGCAGGCTGTCATTGTTCATATCCGGGATCGATGCCAGATTCCCAAACGTATTCGTGGATGGATCTGTCACGACAGGTTCCAGCAGCCCCAGATCACCGTCCGGGCCCGCGGAAACCACCAGCGGCGTGTGATATGTCTCTGGAGTGTGATAATTGGCTTCGTTGAATTCGGTCGCCAGCAATGGACTTCCATTGGCCCCGTTCAGGCGTTCCATTTCTGAATACAGCCGCCCGACCGGGTCATCCGGATCAGTGAGCAGCAGATCGCGAGGCGTGACACCATTTGGCAGTGCCAGCGGTGGAGGTGACAGACCACGAAACAACAGATTGGCAGTTTCCCGTTCCAGGCCTGCAATCAGGCGTCTGTCCGTAACATCGTTCGGATCTGACAAATCAGGCTGGAACGGAACGGGCGGGTCACTGTCGATCAGCCGCGTGGGCCAGCGATAGTATCTCAGCGGATTACCCCAGGCATCCACAAACTCCGGCAACCCATCTTCGTCGGTATCCACCACTTCCCGAGCAGTGAAGCGGTCGGCATCCACAGCAGCAACGCCGTAGGAAGTGCTGGCAGTCAGAGCGAAATACAGTAACTCTGCACTTTCTGTGGCCGGGTCATGCCGCGTCCAGTTGAGCGCGGCCCGCTGAGAAATTGCTGCAGCCGAAGGGCCAGACACACCTTCTGATTCCAGTTGCTGGCGAGCATACGGCGCGGCAATCGCCGCATAAACGCTGTCGGCCATACCCGGCACCTGCGGTGTGGGCGTCACAGCACCACTCACGACCGGATGTTCCTCCACAAAGCGTTCCACCATCCGCTGTGGAAACTCGTAGCGGAATGCACGCTTTCTGGCGAGTACTTCCAGCACTTCGTCACGGACGCCAAAGATCTGCTGCTGAGCCAGTTTCGCGCGGACAATGTTCATTGCCGCTTCCAGACGATCACCCTTGAACGCTCGCTGAAATGCCTCGATCCGCTGCTGCAGTACACCATCGACCTTGCGAACAGTCACCACGGTCGCTTCCACTTCCGCCTGTTCCGTCAGCCCGAACATGACCGAGAGGCTGAGCCCCATCAGGATTGCAATGATCGAAATCACGATCAGCAGTTCCAGCAGGGTAAAGCCCCGACGGTCGATATTGTTGTGCAGATCTCTGCCCATGAAGTTCGCCTTTCGCAACAGTCCACCCACCACCCGTCAGGGCAGCAACTGACCGCCGGAAAAGTTGGTAATGTTGTCCGCTTCAGTGGCTCGGTTTCCGGTGAGTTCTTCGCCGTTTGTGTAGATCCCACCGCTCCCGTATTCGCCGTCGAGTCCCGGAGAAATGATCTGAAAGCCCCCAGCCCGCTGTTCCTGCGGAGGTGTCACGGTCTTCAGATACACGTATGTCATGTCTCGACTGCTGCCGAAGACGTCAAAGTCATCGGCAGCAGATGTGTTCTGACGCAGATACTTCTTTCCCTGACTGCTGAGGTACAGGTATGGCGTCTGCTGATCCGGCAGCGGATCCACATATTCAAAGGCAAGGTCACCATCAACGTTCACCAGTCGCTCGTTGGCGAACTCAAAAAACGGACCTTCGCGATTGGTTCCATTGGGATCCCACGGATAACGAGGATCCTTTGAGAAGCCAATGACCGTCTTTACTGATCCCGATGTCGCCTCGTAACCACCAAGGAAGAACACCAGACACTCCGCCCCGTTCAGATGAATCGCAGACGTGTTGCCCAGATTGCCGTTCGTCGCGAAATCAAACTGTGGCCAGA
>JALQUR010000066.1 GCA_023260695.1 Planctomycetaceae bacterium | reverse complement strand
ATCGTGATCGGTGGAATGATCACCAAAAGTGATGCCAGCAGTGAGGCGAAAGTGCCATGGCTCGGCGATCTGCCGATCATCGGTCAGGCCTTCCGCTACGACAGCAATACTTCAGCCAGAACAGAACTGCTGATCTTCCTCACTCCACGCATTGTGCTCAGCGATCTCGATTCAGAACTCATCAAGCAGGTCGAATCAGAACGCTTGCACTTCCTCGAGTCAGATGCGGAAGATCTGCATGGTCCGCTGTTCAGCGTACCGGGTGCTGATGACGCGGCTGAAGAAGAACTGCCTCAGAGCTACTTCGAATCAGAACCGATGCCGCTCACACCAGATATGGACAGCCGGGAACTGCTGGAGCCGGAAGCAGTCAGTATGTCATCTGCTCCTGCTGCTTCCCGTCGTCGCAGGTAATCGTGAGGAGATTCAGAGTGTCCTTGTCCAGCTCACTTGATCGCGTTCCAGGCAGCGGTGGCAGCCGCTGGGTACTGCTGCTGCTGCCCGTGGTCCTGCTTTCGGGCTGTCAGTCCGGGAGTACTCTGATCAGGAACCCGTCACTGCTGCTGCAGGATCCGGGGCAACTTGTCGGTCGCCCACGCTACGAACGTAATCTGGCGAAGATTGTGACCATCTGGGAGCCGTCTCAGGGCAAGGATATGAATGGGCTGAACAGTCGCGGATTCGCCGGACAGATTCTGTTCTTTGGAGCAGGAAATGAATCCGGGGCGCGAGTGCGGGGCAAGGTGCTGATTTCACTGTATGACGACTACCAGCCCGAGCTGCTGGAAGAACCAACGCTGCTGCATCGCTTTGAGTTTGATGCTGACGCCTGGGAAATGCATCGTGGCGAAGGAACCCTCGGCCATTCCTACAGCGTATTCATTCCCTACGTGAACACCGAAAACAAAGATCAGGTCAACTGTGCTCTGAAAGTGGAAATTCAGCCGGACGGCGGGATGCCGATCTCCTCCCGCGAAACCGAAGTACTGCTGCCCGGCAGAAACACTGTCAGCCGCGCGGTTGCGCGAACCCGCGGTTTTGTGGAGAATCGCACTCGCCGGGATATCAGCAGCAGCACTCCGCAACACAGCACAAAACTGGACACCGTGACCATTCCACTGCCCGGACAGTCTTCGGCCAGAACTCCCTGAGGCAGCCCGCTGCACTCGCTCTGTTGCCCTGCATTCTCAGGCCGCCGGACTCAGTCGTCCTGCGTGCCCAGATGCTGCATGAAGTACTGCATGTCTTCCCAGACAAGTTTCTTGGCGTCAGCATTTCGCAGCAGAAATGACGGGTGATAAGTCACCAGCACCCGCGCACCTCCGTACTCGAAGAACTGCTGCCGCATCCGGCTCACCGGCGTCTGCACATTCAGCAGGTTGTGAGCCGCAACGCCTCCCCAGCAGACAATGTATTCCGGACGCACCAGATCAATCTGTGCCTGCAGAAACTCCCGGCAGTTCGCCGCTTCCTGAGGCAGGGGGTTGCGGTTCCCCGGAGGCCGACAGCGGAGGATGTTGCAGATGTACAGGTCTTCGCGACGCAGTTTCGTTGCCGCAATGATCTTGTTCAGCAGCTGTCCGGCCGGACCCACGAACGGTTCTCCCTGTTCATCCTCCTCACGCCCCGGAGCTTCTCCCAGAAACATGATCTTCGCTTCCGGGTTACCGACGCCAAAGACAGTCTGAGTCCGACGGCTGGCCAGTTGTTCACAGCGAGAACAGGCAGCCACGATCCCCTGCAGCGCACACAGAGCCTGTTTTCGTTCGTCACGACTGGATGGCGATTGCTGAATCAAAGCCGCCACTTCGGGCAGAGCCGAGGGAACAGTCAGCCCCTGATCTCTTCCCGCCGCTGCCGTTGACAGTCGGGTTCGCTGTGAAGTCTGGTCCTGGCGAGCTGCTGGAGTCTGCTGCTGAGCCGTTGCTGATCGAGCCGTTGCTGATCGAGCCGTTGTTGATCGAGCCGGTCTGGGGGGGGCTGGATTGGCCGATGCAGCCTGAAGACGAGCCACCGGGGTCACTCGAGGAATGTGGGAAACACCCAACGCCTGCAGATGCTGCAGCAATTGTGCAACCGCCCGTTTACCGGTCATGTCCGCGTCATCCTCTTTCCTGCCGCAGTCCTGTCGCCGGCAGCAGCCACTCGACAATCGCTGCTGTCTGCTGGAGTGCTCCCTGCTCTCAATCCGGTTTGAGTATACCGAGATCCGGGCCGGACATCACCCACCCCGGGCATTGCCACCCGGTTTCAGGAGCTGACTGCAGTCTCATCCCGGCGCCGGAGGCTGCGGATTCTTCACAGGTCACCGAGCGCCTGCAATCGTAACAATCTGCAAAATTCGACTTAGCATTCTGTCCGGAAAAGTGAACACACTCCGTCAGCAGCGGCTGAATTACCCGGCAAAAAGCAACCGCTGGCAATGTCTGGACGCATGGCAGGTGCTCCAAACGGGCTGCATAATCGTTACATTCCGCAAACTCAGATTGGCGTCGTAGGCATCCAGCCTCCCATGTGCCCTTTCGGGCAGATGCGGCATGGTAGATGCCCCGCAACTTCTGCAACGGATGCAAAAGGTCATACAGTCCTCGACTGAATCATAAGGAGAGTTCATCGAATCAGTGGTACCCAGGGTGTGTGTCATGATTTTAACTCAGCTTTTTCGCCCGGCGGTTTCAGCAAAGCTCGCAATTCTTCTGGTGACTGCATCCGGAATGGCCAGGCCAGTCTCAGCGGCCGGAGTGCTCGTCGCTGGTACAACAGATTCTTCCTTCAGCATCGCAATTCCCGCGATCGACCTCGCCGCATCTCTGCTTCCCTGGCTCACCCTGATTCCACTCGCTGTCAGCTTTCAGGTAATCTTCTCCTTAAGCCCGCTCGGCGGTCCTCGCCCTCGCAATACTGGTCGCAGCGACCAACGCCGCCGTGCCGCGATCATGATGGCCGCCGAAGAACAGGCAGAAGCGGTTGAAACTTCCCGCGAAGTCGCTCCGCCGGCCCCGGTTGTGTTTATCAAGCACGGCAATTGGGCGGCGTTGAGTGCGGCCGTCAGGTCAGAATCAAAGCGTTGATTCGTGGCGCCCGGCGATCTGTTAAAGGTCTGGGCGCAGACTGGAGACACACCTTCTCAACGCAGTAACACGCCGACGCAGTAACACACTGCGCAAACTCTGCCTGCCGTGCCGCCTGGGTAAACTGGGTCAGCTTTTGCGACGCACTCCTGAGTCTGACTGATAATCCTGTCTGGCCCCGCAGAAACATGCAAAGTCGTCTCCGGAAACCGTGTAGGGTTAACCCGTCGGAGGGATTCACGACGGGGCAGATGGAGGCCGCTTCACGACACGCAGTTCGCTCAGGCGAGGCAGACCGATGGGCCGAATCCGATCATTTCTGACCGGGACAGCGATGGGTTCCGCTGTTATGTTCTTTGCCCTGCAGTATCACGTGGTGAAGTCCGATTCGGGTATGCGAGTCATCCCGCGGACGCCGCAGCGATCCCTGGGCATGGCCTGGAATGACATCCGTGGCTGGGATGCAGCTCACTGGTCTGACCGACTCGAGCTGGCTCAGTCACTGATGGCCAACGGGGATACCGATCTGATTGCCGAATCAGTCGCCAGTTCACTCGGCGATGCCGCCGCCGCGAACAGCTCGACGCTCGATGAACTCCGCGCATTCCTCAAGGACTCCCGACTCAACAGTGGCATGGAAGCTGGCCAGAAGACATTTGTAGCCTTGACCGGGGATGCTGGCTGGAATACTCCACAGCCGCTCACCGATGAAGTGCCGCAGCCGACGCTCGAACGCGATCCGTTCCGCACTGTGGGAAGCAGCACTTCCCGTTTCTCCACTGCTCAGATCATGGAAGTCCAGCGTCCCAACCTGGATGCTGCAGCCACAGAAACCGTGGAAGACGCAGCTGCTCGAATTCGACTTCAGGCCGAACAGGCGGAGCGGCGATTGTTCGGAAACGTACTTCCGCAGACCGGAGCCGCGGAAACTCCAGCCCAGCCAGCGGCGAAAGCTCCGGCTGCTGCTCAGCCAAAGCCGGCGGATGAGAAGCCCGTGTTTCAGGAAATCACCTCCGAACTTGAACGGCGTGCCAGTAACCTGATGGATGCTGCCGTTCGTGGGGGTGCCGATGCTGCGGAGAATGGTGGCAGCATTGTGCAGGGATTCGCACGAGGGGCTCAGGATGCTGTAGACAGCACGATCAAAGATGCTGCGGCCACAGCAGCGGAAACCGGTACCAGATCCAGCGAACTGCTCTTTGACCCGTTCCTCAACTAAGTCGCGGCTGCAGGAGCAACAGGGATGTCCACCCCTTCAGGCGAATTGCGTCCCGGGCGTTATCGACACTACAAGGGTCGCGATTATCTGGTCATCGATGTCGCAACTCACTCCGAAACGGAAGAGCGGCTGGTGGTCTACCGCACCGACTACGGAGATCATTCGCTCTGGGTCCGCCCACTCGACATGTTTGTCGAAACCGTAGAAGTTGACGGCCGCACCGTGCCGCGCTTCAACTACATCGGTCCTCCTTGACAGGTAGCAGGCGTCCCGCCTGGCAGGCGATCCCGCCTGCAC
>JALQUR010000685.1 GCA_023260695.1 Planctomycetaceae bacterium | reverse complement strand
TGCAGCGTTCGGTAAACCAGCGTGAACAGCGGGCACAATGGCGACCCACGATTCACTGGGATGAGGAACTTCCCGTTACCAGCCGACGGGACGAAATCCGGGAGGCGATTGCTGCTCACCAGACCGTCATTCTCTGCGGAGAAACAGGATCCGGAAAATCCACACAGCTCCCGAAGATCCTGACAGAGATGGGACGGGGGGTGGATGGCCTGATTGGGCACACCCAGCCCCGCCGCATTGCTGCACGCTCGGTGGCCGTCCGAATTGCCGAAGAACTGGGATGTTCCGTCGGGGATCACGTTGGCTATCGAATTCGTTTTCGCGATGTCAGCCGCGACACGACTCGCATACTGCTGATGACGGACGGCATTCTGCTGGCTGAGACTCAATCAGACCGTCTGCTTGAGAAATACGACACGCTGATCATTGATGAAGCTCACGAACGCTCGCTGAATATCGATTTCCTGCTGGGGTACCTGAAGCGACTGCTTCCGCGACGCCCGGATCTGCGTCTGATCATTACATCAGCGACGATCGATGCTGAACGCTTCTCCGAACATTTTGCATCGGCCGATGGGCCGGCACCGGTGATTCAGGTTTCCGGACGGACCTTTCCGGTGGAAATCCGCTATCGCTCCAGTGACGCTGCGGACAGCGACGGTGAGGATGGCGACGAGAGGAATTCACGCCAGGATCTGCTGCTGAATGCCGTTGACGAACTTGCCGCGATCGACGCAGGACACATCCTGGTATTCCTGCCGTCAGAACGGGAGATTCGGGAAGCAGCGGAACTTCTGAGCGGACGTTTCTACCCGGGAGATACTGCAGATCGTCAGACTGAAATCATCACGCTCTTCGGGCGATTATCTCTGGAGGATCAGTCGCGCGTCTTTTCACCATTTCCTCACCGCCGCATCGTGCTGGCCACTAATGTTGCGGAATCATCGTTGACCGTGCCCGGGATTCGCTATGTGGTGGACACCGGAACAGCACGGATCAGTCGCTATTCTGCGCGGTCGCGGCTGCAGCGACTGCCTGTGGAGCCGATTTCTCAGGCGTCTGCGGCTCAGCGTGCGGGACGCTGCGGACGCGTGGGGCCTGGCATCTGCATCCGGCTTTACAGTGAGCAGGACTTCAACAGTCGGGAGCCGTTCACTGCCCCGGAAATCCTGCGCACGAATCTTGCATCAGTGATTCTGCGAACCAGCGATCTGCGGCTGGGGAGGCTGGAGGATTTTCCGTTTCTCGATCCTCCTCGACCGTCTCACATTCGCGAGGGGATCCGGACGCTGGAGGAGCTGGGGGCAATTATTCCGGCTGATTCTGAGACTGCGTCCGCGGGTACCCAGCCAGCGGGCGGATCCGAAACGAACCGGCAGCGAAGCAGTCGCCAGCCGTTGCCGGGTGAGCTCACAACAATCGGTCGTCGCATGGCAGGATTTCCGGTCGATCCGAGGATCAGCCGGATACTGCTGGCGGCTGTGGAAGAAAACGCACTTCCAGAAGTCGCGGCAATTGCTGCATTTCTGGAAGTTCAGGATCCGCGAGAGCGTCCTGCTGATCGACAGCAGGCAGCTGATCAGGCACAGCAGGTTTTTCGCCACCGCGAATCAGACTTCCTGACGATTCTGAATCTGTGGGATGCATGGCATGATCGCCAGGCCAGCCTGTCAGGCAGCCAGCTCAGGAAGTGGTGTCACCGGCATTTTCTGTCATGGCTGAGGATGCGGGAGTGGATGGACGTCCATCAGCAACTGCTGGACATTCTTCGCGATTCTGATGAGCAGGCCGCGGCAGACGCAGCGCGTCGACTGGTGCGTGAACACCGGGGCAAGCGTGCAGCAAAGCAACAAGGCATGAATCAAGCTGCCGGCCCGAAGCCGGGTACTGTCAGCCAGGCGGAAAAAGGGCAGCAGCCGAAACAGGGGAAGGCTGCGGTGTTTCCTCCGGCGGAGGAGCGTCACAATGATTACGACGCCGTCCATCGAGCACTAATGACAGGACTGTTGACTAATCTTGCGATGAAGAAGCATGACGGAACCTATACAGGAACGGGCGGTCAGCAGCTGCATATCTGGCCCGGTTCAGCGTTGTTTCCCAAAGGAACGCGCTGGTTTGTTGCTGCTGAACTTGTGGAAACGTCGCGTCGGTATGCAAGGACCATCGCTCGCATTCAGCCTCAGTGGATTGAGCCCATTGCAGCTCACTTATTGAAGACGGAACATTTTGAGCCGCACTGGGATTCAGCGTCCGGCAATGTGATGGTGTGCGAAAAAGTGATGCTGCAGGGGCTGACGATTGTGGCCCGTCGCAAGCGATTATTGTCAACGGTCGATCTGCCGCTTGCTCGCGAAATGCTCATTCGACACGGACTTGTGGAATTCGGACTGCTCTTCGGGCGTTTACCTGATGAGGAGGGGACGGCGGAATATGCAGAGGAAGAGAAGGCATTCGCAGCGGGAGAATCTCGTCTGTGGCCGGGACGAAACCCAACCGAGGCGACGACCGCAGCAGGCTGGCCTGATGATTTTCCTTTTCTTCGGCATAACCATGAAGTGCTGAGTGAGCTGGAAGATCTGCAGGCCAGGTCTCGGACGCAGCAGCTGCTTCCGTCTGACGAAGAGATATTTGCGTTCTACGACAAGCGAGTTCCCGATGACTGCGGTGATCGGATCAGTCTGCGGAAGTGGTATCGTCAGGCCTGCAGAGGTAATCCGGAGCTGCTGCAGTTTGATATCAACGACTTCGCAGACAAGACCCGCCGTGATCAGCAGGTACGGTTGTTTCCGGAAACGGCCGTGTTTGGAAACCTCGTGCTCCCGCTCAGTTATCAGCTGGATCCCGGTCGTGATGCTGACGGAGTCACTCTGACGCTGCCGGTGGAAGCACTCGGACAGGTCAGCGAACAGCGTCTGGCATGGCTGGTGCCGGGATTGCTGGAGCAGAAGGTACTGGCGTTGATTCGCTGCCTGCCGAAGGTCCTGCGTCGGCATTTTGTCCCGGCCCCGGAGACAGCGGCGTTGATTGCAGCAGACCTTGAATTTGCGAAGGGAGATCTGCTGCGGGAGGTTGCGGTGCGGTTGTCTCGGTTCTGCGGGGAATCAATTCCCGTTGCGGAATTCAGCCTTGAGCAGGTTCCGGACCACCTGCGTTTCAATATCCGGGTGCTGAGTGATGATCGTGCTGTGCTGGCGGAAGGACGTGATCCCGTCGCGGTTCGTGAGCAGGCAGCTGGCAGCGGGACGGTGGAGGGCAGCTTCAGCGGCCCGGCACCGGAAGAGAAGCAGTGGCATCGCACCGGATTCCGGGCATGGGACTTCGGCGACCTGCCGGAATCTGTCGAAGTGAGCCGTGCGGGAATGCGGATCCGTGCTTTTCCAGCATTGCAGGATGATTTCGAAAGTGTCAGCCTGACGCTGCAGACGTCATCGGAAGAGGCGCGGATTGTTCTGCGGCAGGGGATGCGGAGGCTGTTTCTGCTCACCAATGCGAAGCGGATCAGAAACCAGGTGAACAATCTTCCGGGTCTCTCGCAGCTGCGGCTGCAGGCATCATCAATTCGAGGTCTGCAGTTCAACGAGGAGATCTCACTGCTGATGGCCGAGCGTGCGTTTCTTCCAGAGACGATCGTTCCTCGCAATGGATTTCAGTTTGAACAGTTTTCTGCAGCTGGTCAGCAGCGTCTGGGCGTCGTCGCCCAGGAACTGACTCAGTTTCTGCCACTGTTGTTCCGACGCTACCACGATACACGTCGTGCTCTGGAGCGGACGCGTGGTCCGGGCTGGCAGGAGATTCTGCAGAGCCTGAAAAAGCAGGTTGACGAACTTGTTCATGCGCAGCTGTTCTCGGCAACGCCGTGGCCATGGCTGATTCAGGTCCCTCGTTATCTGTCAGCTGTACAGCAGCGACTGCAGCGCCTGAATTCCGGCGGATTGAAAGCGGAGCTGGCGATGCAGGACCGAATTGAACCGCTGGCAGAACTGATTGAAGAGCTACGGCAGCGTCTGGAGCGGCAGAATCGCAGACATCCAATGCTGGAACACGCGGGCTGGCTGCTGCAGGAATTCCGGGTTCAGGTTTGCGCCCAGAAACTGGGGACAGCCGTTTCGGTTTCCGCAGACCGGATCGAGGAGGTTCTGGCTTCAATTTCCTGATTGCTGGAGTTGAGATTTCATGCGGCAGCACTTGTGTGGCAGTCGAGCCAGGCAAGAATAGGATGGCGGCTGAATGCCAGATTCGTGCGGTCGGCCTGAAGAGCAGTACCGGACGTAAGTTTGCCGGATTCCAGGAGTTTCATCAGCAATGTCCGCTCTGCAGCTTTCCGAATCCCTGAACGATACTCAGCTGCAGCAGTTTCAGGACGCTGGATATCTGATTCTTCGGGAGCGGGTACCGCTGTCATACCTCGATTCAATCCGCTCCCTGTCACTCCGACATCTGCATGGTGAAGTTGGTGACATCGAATACGAAGCGGATCTGAATTATCCCGGGGCTCCGGAATCTCTGGAAGCGCCTGGGGGCAGGACCGTCCGGCGTCTGCGTCAGGCCATCAGTCGCGATCCGATTTTTCTTGAGCTTTTGCGAGAGCCATTTCTGCTGCAGCCCCTGCAGCAGCTGCTTGGGCAGCACATTGTGATGCCGCTGGCGCATCACAACTGCGTCATGACAAAGCAGCCGGAATACAGCAGTGATACGGGCTGGCACCAGGATACGCGATACTGGTCTTTCTCCACGCCGGAACTGGTTAACGCCTGGATTGCCCTCGGTCGGGAAGATTCAGAAAACGGGTGTCTGCAGCTGCTTCCGGGGACACACCGACAGCAGTTTTCAGCGGAACAGCTGGATGAAGCAAGATTCCTGCGCAGTGATCTTCCGCAGAACCAGTCACTGCTGGCGAGTGCGGTTCGTGCAGAGCTGAACCCGGGGGACCTGCTGCTGTTTCATGCCCGCTGTTTTCATTCGGCGACCCGCAATTACTCAAGTGAGTGCAAGCTTTCGTTGGTATTCACATTTCGCGGCGCGAAGAATTCTCCGATTCCGGGATCGCGATCGTCAGCGCTTCCCGAACTGCTGCTGTCCTGACGCAACAGTGACGTCGGCTGAGGCATTCAGACATCGTCCGCTGTTTCCGCAAGGCTGATCAAACGCCACACAGCACGTTGCCACAAGAGTACGTCTGTCAGCCCGTCACGTTGACACAAAACTGCAGCTGCGGTGATTACTGAACATTGCCTCAAAACAGACTGAAACTGGCAACCAATCCGCGCGAATGCTGAAGCCAGAGTCCTTACGACATCCGGAGTCTGCGGCAAAACACGGTGTGAATTCACGAAAAGCAGCGGGGATCCCCTGAGTAGTCATCGCTTCCATGCAAATAATGCCGCCGCGTTACAGGGTTGATGTCTCTGGCTGGCTGTTTCTGCAGAATGGAGGGTGACATGTCACAGGAAAGCATCACGACGGCTCCGTCGTTCAGTCTGCAGGGGCGATGGGTTCCTCTGTTGCTGCTCGCACAATCTCCATCGTTGATTTACTTCGCGAAGCAGTCGTCGTCAAATCCTTTGCTGACATCATTTCCCATCGCGTTGGCTGGTGTCGCCTGGCTCACCATTCGTCACTTCGCAAGCAGGCAGGAGAATTGGCGTCCGGAACACCTGTTGCTGGTGTTGGGCAATGTACTTCTGTTTACGCTTGCGATGCTGCGAGGGTCGGCGTGGCTGGCATGTCTTGGAGCATCGCTGAGCGTGATTGCGTGGACGTTGTCACGTCGAGTCTGGATACCGCTGCGAACGGTCGCCGCCGTGGCGATTCTGCTTGCTCTGCTGGTGCGTCTGCCTCCGTTTCTGCAGGACATCGTGGAGTCGCGGTGGAATCTCGCAACGGCGCAGCAATCTTCTGAGATTCTGCATGCTGCAGGAATCTACCACCTGTCCGACAGAGTCGGGTTCCATGTGGTGGGGCATGTCTTTGATGACCGCTACTTCCGCAGTGGTGCGGCTTCTCCGTGGCTGCTGTTGCTGGTCTGTACAGCATTTACGATGGTTCTGCGGAGGTCGGTGCTGCATACGCTGATGCTTCTTTCCATGACGCTGGCAGTAAGTTTTATCTGCGGAATTGGGGCGACAGTTCTGGGAATCATGCTGTCGGACTGGACCGGAATTGATTTTTCCGCCGGGGCAGCGGGACTGTTCTGGCGAATGGACTGGCTGGCGGTGGGGATTGCCATGGTGTGGTGTCTGGATCACATCGTGCTTCTGCTGTGTGCTCCAATTCCAGAAATGGCTGAGACGGTCACGGGACGTCGTATACCACGAGGTGGCGTAGAGGATTTTCCTGATGATCTCGCCGAGCGGTTGAGCGGGAACAGATTCACCGACATCTGGAACCAGTGGATCGCTCCACTGCCACCCGTATTTCAGATTGCCAGCCTGGCTCCGAGTGGAGCGACTGAGCAACCGTCTGACACTGCTGCAATTTCTGACGCGAATGATGTATCGCCACGGAGTGGCTACGCCGGGATGTTTGCTCTGGCCACGATTGTTTCTTCACTGATGCTGATTGCTCAGTTCGCACAATTCTTCCGAACAGGAGGCTGAATCATGACTGACGAACAGGATTTTCGGGGTCATCAGACGGGTAAGTCAGCGATGCGACGCGTGCGGGAATTCACCGGCGGTCACAAGTCATTCCTTGATGGACTACAACCGTCGAGTCAGCTCAGCCCGTTTCGGCACTTTGACAAAATGCGGCAGCAGTTTTTCGAAACGCTGACGAACTGGTTCTACTCTCGTGAACTGTCCCTGTTGTATCGGGCAACTCCCCTGTTTCTGGTTCTCACACTGTTCTTCCTGGTCTCCGGATGGGGCAGCACAAACGCTGATCCACCGATGCGGCTTGCCGATTTTCGGCAGGTGCACCAGCGTGCCGTGCAGACAAACGACGTTGAACTGCGCCATCTTTGTCTGAGGGCGATGGAACAGATTGAACCCGCAAATGCGAGTTATGCCATCCAGCGTGCGGAGTTGTTCCTGACGGCAGATGAACCTGAGCAGGCGTTGCAGGCGCTGGGACCATTCATTCAGCCGGACCGCCGAGGAAATCCCGATGCAAGATTGTGGTTACTCCGCAAGACACTGACTCGTGATTCCGCATTTCCATTGACTCGTACAGAAGTGATTCAGCAGCTGCATGCAGTACTTGAGGAAAGCAGGGGAGATCGGGAAGCTGCTCGAACACTTGCCAGAATCTACATGATGACTCGGGAATGGCAGCTTGCGGAACGATCATTGCAGCAGGCCGCTGACGTAAATCCGGACCTGAACCTGAATCTCCTGAAGTTGCAGATTGCCCTCGACCGTCCGGAAGTCATTCGTGCGGAGACTGCGAAACGAGCCGTTGCAGGACTGGAACAGCTCTACAGCAGTGAGCCACGCAATATCTCCGTGATTACGCGGCTTGCTGAGGCCTACTATCTGAACTCTCACCCGGAGTCTGCTCGCAGCCTGCTGGAGGAAAAATACAAAGAGCTTGATTCACCGAGAATTGCCATCTCGCTCAGTCGGATGGAAACACTGATTGCACGAGATCTGCTGGAAAAGTCTGCTTCACTGAGTGATGTCTGCTGTGCAGGACTTCTGAAGGCGGTTGAACTCAACCCACTGAATGTTACGGCGATTCGCGACCTGATTCATCTGAAGCAGCTGAACTGTGTGATCCCGTCACAGCGTCTCTCGGATGCATTGAAGGTGTGGACCGAAAAGGCAACGGATGCGGATGCTGATCTGGACGACATCATGGTTGTCGTCTGGCTCCATGATCTGCGTGGCGAGTACCTGCGAGCAGCCGAGCTTGCCAGAGCGGAGCTGGATCAACATCCGGAGCTGCTGAGGTATACCACTCAGCTGCTGATCAGCGCGGATCGTGTCCCGCAGGCGCGACTCCTTGCTCGAACCGAAATGATTCGGCTGGGTGAGGCCTTTCGCAGTGATCCGAACAATGTTACAGCAAAAAATCAGCTCGCCGGGGCTTATCTGAGCCTGCTCCAGCCTCGGGACGCAGTGGAACTGCTGCAGGAGAAGAGTGAAGTTTCAGAATCCGGGATTCCCGAGAATCCCGAGTCAGCGGAGTTATATGCCGAGGCACTGGTCAGTTATTTCGATGAACTGGCGGGACTTTCAGGCAAAGTCCCGCAGCTCAATTCAGTGGCCATGCCGCAAATCGATGATCTTCAGGAGGGGCGTATGCTCACTCGACTGCTGACGACCGCCGTCGAGGCTGCAGGAGGAAAAGGCAAACACCCGACGGTTCTCCGCAGTATTGATCGACTTTGCCGAATTGTTACTTCGCGAGGCCCTGCGGCAGACGTTGCTTCTGACGCACTGAATCGTCTGCGTGCGGAGGGAAGCTGCAATCTGCAGATCCTGAATATGCTATCTGCCCAGGCGCTGCAGCTGGGACGGTATGACGATGCCGTAAGATGGCTTGGAATCGCCAGTCATGCATCCAGTGGAAAGAACCCCGGAATTCTCAACAACCTTGCAATCGCTCTGGTTCGAAGCCAGCCACCGCAGCCGGTCGCTGCCCTGGAGCGTGTCAACAGGGCGATTGAGCTGATGCCGAATCATGCGGATCTGCTGTCGACCCGTGGGGAAATCTTCATTGCGATGAACGACTGGAAGAATGCTCAGCAGGATCTGAAGGCTTCTCTTTCACTTCGTTCAGACCGGTCCAATGTGCATCGCCTGATGGCGGAGGCATTACGGGCTCAGGGGGCTCTGGACGAAGCACAACTGCATCAGAAACGAGCACTGGAACTGGAACGAGGACTGTCCGGATCTCAGGCTTCGCTGTGACCACAGAACATGAGCCGGGGCAGTCGCGGAACCTCTGCAGGCTGCTCTCGCTCAATCTTCCTCATTGCCGGCAACTCGGCGAATCAGAAAATCGAATTGCTGTCCGTAGCGAGTTCCGTCGAGCGTGATATCAAGTGGGACGATCTCCGGGCTGTCAGCTGCCGCCTCAGCAGGCACTGCAGTACGCCGGAGTCTGATACGTTCCTGCGAACGCGTTTCCGGGGCAGTGACACCCTGCAGAACACTGCGGTCAGCTTCAATTCCGTCGGGAAGCCGGAGTACGATTCGGTAATTCTGGTGGCGTGGACGGAAGTTACGGATTGAGATCGTCACTTCTGCCTCAGACTGCTCCGACAGATCCACTCGATACGGATACGCCGAAACCCAGTAAGGATCAAAGCTGTACTCGTAATCGGAGTCGGGAAGCAGTTCCCGGCAGAGCACGATCATTGATTCTGACCAGGCAAGGTAGCGGTCGATGAAGTTCTGCGGATCCTGCATCACCCATGAATGCCCGCCCATCAGAATGTCAGGCTGCAGTTTCTTCAGATACCGCGCTGCATAAAGATATCCCTCCTCAAAAATGCAGCTGTTGCGCGCGACAACAGCCTCATGTCCGTCCTGTTCAGGAGCACTGGGGTTGCCGAACAGGTTATCGCCTGTGAATGCAACACGATGTCCGTCGATTTCCAGCCAGAGACAGCAGCCGAATTCCGTCTGACCCGGCATCCAGTCAACCTGCAGAGTGTAGCCTTCCCATTCGATTCGTTCGCCGCGGCGAATTGCGCGATCGACGGGCATTCCGTCAAAGCCATCACCATAGGCCGAAACCAGTGCGGCGTAGTCATAGCGTCGAGGGTTCTCGCAACGGTCGGCAATCATATCCAGCGTCCACGACTCTGCTCCGTACTTCTCCCGCAGGACAGGTCCCATCAGGAAATGGTCACCATGCATATGAGAGATCCAGAATGCGTCAATTTCCTTCAGACCAAGATGCACCCGCATTCCAATGATAATTTCCTCCAGCATTGATTCGGGCATCAGCCCGCAGTCGAGAATCAGCCCCTTTCCATTGTCGGAAACGATCATGGCAAAATTCTTGCCCTGAGTTTCGTGGCTGAGTTTGTAGAGGTGCGGAGTGACGCGACTGATCAGCGGAACAGCAGTAGGGACAGACAGTGAATCGCGGTCCTCGGGCGCCGAATCGAACACCGGATATCCGCGAACATACTCTGCCCGAAAGCTCACCAGTTTTCTTTGATAGTCAGTCAGCTGATCTGATGCATTTCTGATAATCGGTCCATGGGAGGGCAGCAGAACATCGGAACGTGCGATCTGCAGTCGTGCCACGGAATCCAGGAGCGTATCGATTCCCTTGCCGAAGCCGTAGTCCCACTCACTGTCGTACCACGTCACCATGCGTGCACCGTCGTGCATCAGATCGCCGGTAAAAGCAAAGCGTCGACCGCCCGATGCAACAAGAAAACTCATGCTGCCAGGACTGTGTCCGGGCGTGCTGACACAGCGGATTTCAAATCGCCCCCATTTGATGACCTGACCATCGCTGAGCAGTTCTGAAGGGGTTACGGGGTGCGCTGCTGGACGTACATAGCTGGCTCCGTAAACAGAGTACTCATCACCCAGAGCAGGGTACCATTTGCGGAACATTCCGGGAGTCTCAAACAGGCGTCGTTCGGCTTCCGGAACAAGGACTGCAGGAGCACTCTCAGAGAGCGGAAGCAGCCCCTGATACTGTTCCCGGTGATGATGTGTCAGCAGCACTCGATCAACACTGATGATTCCGGCCGCTGAAAGCGCAGAGCGAATGCGTCCGTCTCCGTAGTCAATCAGCAGTGCTCGACTACCGTCGCGGAGAACCCATACGTTGCAGGTATCTGTCCATTGATACAGTTCCGGAAATTCGGCAGGGAACGGCTGCAGAAGCTCAGATTTCTGCACGTTGACCGGCTCATCGGCCACTGCACCCAACAGCGACAGGGCGAACACAAATCCCATCATGCGTGTGATCATCTGCTTTCTCCGTAATCTGTGTCTGAATGATCCGGCACAAAAAAGGCTGTGTTCTGCCGGGGGAATCTCAGTTAGTGGCGAGCAGTCTGCGAATTCCGGCAGTGAGATCATCGTCGACTGATTCTGCACTGAATGCGACACTCACCTCATAGCCCCCCTGCGGCCATGCGGGGCGAACGGGGATATACCACGGTCCCCCGTCGCCGTAGGCGGCAACAGCAACAAATCGGTCGCCTCCGATCTGTTGCGCTCTTAACTGGTACTCAATGAAGGATTCCGCCGGCAGGTGCAGCATGCAGATGTCATTGATGCTGAGGCTGCTGAGTACAATCGGGAGCCCGCTGTCGACTCGCTGCTTCCATGCCAGTTCGAACGCGGGACGATTCCGCCCGACTGTTGACTGCGTTCGATCACTGATCTGTGCCGCCAGAGTTTCGGCGGAAGGAACAGCGCGGGCTTCAGGAAGGATCTCCACCGTTTTCCAGTCGACCGAATCAACAGGTCTGCGAGTCAGCGCTCTGTCTGCCTGAACCATGCCGGCGTAAATACGATCCGCCAGGATCTGACGCATTTCCGTCGATCCATCATTGTATTTCCCCGCGGCAATATTGCCTGCAGCCCCTGTAAAGTAGATCTGTGTGGTTTCGGGGAATTCCTGCTGACGTCGTTTCCTGGCAAGCCCCGGAAAGTCACTGCTGGCACGTCCGTCACCGTAATAGCTCATCGGATGAACAGAGTAGTAATGGCAGCAGACAATTTTCTGTTCACCGTTGCAGAATGCGATCGTCCGCAGCTTCGGGTCGATCAGGCCTTCTGTCATTGCCCTGAGTGCTTCATCCCGGCAGGAACTTCCGCGCATGCTGATGATGCGGCCGTCCTGATCCAGGTTGATTCTTCTGTTGGATGCTACTTCGGTGACAGTGCCACTGCCGCTGGCAATGTGAGTCACCGGGACAGATCGGGCGATGGCTTCTCTGATGGCCACCTGCAGACGCTTCAGACAGTCGGCAAAGAATTCCGGCAGCATCGTATTGGGAAGATCTCCCTGCTCATCGATCAGTCGCTGCGTATCAAGGCAGGCAAATGGTGCATTGTGCTGATGCACGCACTGTACAGCGGCTCGATCCGGAGTTGTCCCGGCAGCGTCTGCCATGGCGGTACGCCAGAGCAGATGAGTGCGATTGAGCAGACCGGTCCAGTCAACCGCGCACACGACAATTGGTTTTCCTGCACCGAGGAGCACATAGCCAATCGCTTCCTGTGCATCATCGACCGCTTCGATCGGTCGTATCCAGCCACCACAGCAGCCATGCCCCGGCGGTGGCGTGACATCAATTCGAAAGGGTGCAATGCGCAGGGGAAGGTCTGGCTGAACAGCGAGACCTGAAAGACCAGCGGGCACAACTGCGGCACCTGCTGCCTGAAGAATCTGTCGGCGACTCAGATCGGTCATCACTATGCTCCTGCTCGTGGAACTGCTGTCAGACTGTGCACACAATTGTTGCCGGAAACAGCCTCAGGAGCAAACCGAGCGTTCTGCAGGCAAGCCAGTCCGGCGGCGGCAGAGCGCATCTGACCACCAGCCGCAGCTGTTCAGTCGATTTGATCTGCGGCGCACGGAGCGGCGGGCGGTTCTGCCCGGAGAAAGACACAACCCAGTGGCGGGAGCGTCAGAGTCACATGGAATGGCTGATTGTGCAGAGGTCCGGCAATTGCAGGAAGTTCCCCGCTGTTGACCACACCTGATCCTCCAAATCGCAGATCATCGCTGTTGAGCAGTTCTGAGCAGGTGCCTGCATGCGGAACGCCGATCTGATAGCCGTAATGCACTTCCGGAGAAAGATTGACTGCTACCAGGATTGCCTCCGGATGCGAGGGTGTTCGCCGCAGCCACGCCAGCACACAATTCTGTGTGTCATCTCCGATCAGCCACTCCTGACCGTTGCCAGCATGATCTGTCAGGAACAATGCTGCTGATTCGGTGTAGAGTCGGTTGAGCTCTGCGGTCAGACGACTGATCCCCTGGTGTGTTTCAAACTCCAGCAGCGGCCAGTCCAGTTGTGATTCGCAGTTCCACTCGGACCACTGTCCGAATTCGGTTCCCATGAAGTTCAGTTTCTTGCCAGCACTTCCGTACTGCAGGCAGAGCAGCAGCCGTAGTCCGGCAAACTGCTGCCATTGATCTCCCGGCATACGCGAGAGCAGTGACTTTTTGCCGTGGACGACTTCATCGTGAGACAATGCAAGAACAAAACTCTCTGAAGCAGCGTAAATGCTTCTGAAGGTGATGTCGTTAAGGTGGTAAGGGCGATGAATCGGATCACGCTGCAGAAATCGCAGCGTGTCATTCATCCATCCCATATCCCACTTCAGAGTAAATCCCAGACCACCCGTATAGCACGGTCTGGAAACACCCGGCCATGCGGTTGATTCCTCTGCAATCGTCAGGATGCCGGGGAATTCTGCATGCAGATGCGTATTCATTTCCTGCAGGAATTGAACCGCCTGTTCGTTTTCACGCCCGCCATGTTCGTTGGGAATCCACTCCCCTTCCTTTCTGGAATAGTCCAGATACAGCATGGAGGCAACGGCATCCACCCGGATCCCGTCAATGTGGTAAACCTCACACCAGAACCGCGCGCTCGACAGCAGAAACTCGCGGACCTCACGTCGACCATAGTTGAAGATCAGTGTGTTCCAGTCGGGATGGAATCCCTGACGCGGATCTGCATGTTCATACAGGCAGGTGCCGTCGAACCCGGCAAGTCCGTGGCCGTCCACCGGAAAATGTCCCGGCACCCAGTCCATCAGAACACCCAGTCCGTGCTGATGCAGGTAGTCGACAAAATACTGAAAATCATCGGGTGTACCGAAACGCGACGTTGGAGCAAAGTAGCCGGTGGTCTGATAGCCCCACGAAATATCCAGCGGATGCTCTGTGACCGGCATCAGCTGCACATGGGTAAATCCGAGTGGGAGCAGATATTCGGTAAGTGCGTGCGCCAGTTGTCGATAATTCAGAAAGCCCTCACCGTCATCTGACCGTCGCCATGATCCCGGGTGCATTTCGTAAATCGTCAACGGCTGTGTCTGCCAGTCCATGGTGCTCCGTGAATGCATCCACGCGGAGTCATTCCAGCGAAAATCCTGGACGTGCCACACGACTGAAGCTGTGGCCGGACGCAGCTCACTGCAGAAGGCAATCGGGTCAGCCTTCTCAATGGTGTTTCCAGATCGAGTCTGGATGGCATATTTGTAGCGACTGCCTGCCTTGAGATGCGGGACCACACCCTGCCAGACGCCGTTGTCAGAGGATGCGAGGCTGTCAATCCCGTGCTGCCAGCCATTCTGGTCACAGATGACTGAGACAGCTTCTGCATTCGGTGCCCAGACGGCAAATCGAGTGCCGCCCGGGACCGGATGAGCGCCCCAGTAACGGTAGAGCGTCTGTCCGTCCGCTGGACTGTTGAAGCTGGAGTTTGCAGAAGGGTCAGAAGCGTTCATCCGGACAGATTCCGCCTGAAATCGTCAGTGGTGCACTTGCCTGGGAAATTGTCGTGATGCGATGGCTCACAACAGTCTTCACCCGTGTTCACCTGACTACCTTATACCGGGCAGAACACAAATCAGGAATCTGCCGGAGCAGTCGGATTCTCAGAGACTGCTGTCCGGTGATGTGCGTGGAGCTTCTGAATTCCTGCTGGACCAGCAGAGTTGCCTGATTATCCGGCAGTCCCGGCACGCAGGTTTCCGCGACGGTATGCCTCGGCAAGAGCTTTGGGCACCTCCGATTCCGACAGCACAACCAGGGCCTGGTTTTCCTGCGTCAGGGCTTTCATTTCCTGCTCTTCGGCCACGGCAGCAGCCCGTCGTTCCTCAGCATGGGCGCGAGCAATTCGCTTGTCAGCTTCCGCCTGATCTTCCTGCAGTCGCGCACCGACATTGTCACCAACGTCGATATCCGCGATGTCGATGGAAACAATCTCGTAGGCGGTCTGTGAGTCAAGTCCCTTGCCGAGCACCGTTCTGGCAATCAGCATCGGATTCTTGAGCACATCCTTGTGAGTCTCACAGGAACCGATGGCGGAGACGATGCCCTCACCCACCCTCGCAATCACAGTTTCCTCAGTGGCGCCACCAATCAATTGACTGATATTGGTTCGGACGGTCACACGCGCTCTTGCCTTGAGCTGAATACCGTCCCTGGCAATCCCGTCCAGTGTCGGACGCATGCTTCGCTTTGGATCGGGGCAGTCGATGACTTTGGTGCGAACACTGGTTTGTACGGCTTCGAGTACATTTCGTCCGGCAAGATCAATCGCTGACGCTGTATCCCAGTCGAGTGGAATCTGAGCGCGCTGGGCCACAATCATCGCCCGGACGACCTGTGGAACGTGTCCGCCAGCCAGCATATGGGATTCCATTGCTGCGGTCGTGATCTCGTTGGACAGCCCTGCCTGCACGGCGTTGATTCGCGAATCAACAATGATCCGCGGATCGATCCGCTTGAGCTTCATCACAACAAGCTGAAATGGGCCGATCCGTGCCTTTGACACCATCGCCCGGAACCACAGGGAAGCAACCGAGGCAAACATGATCAGGAACAGAATCAGGATCAGCAGAAAGATGCCCGTCAGTGATGTCATCAGAATTTCACTGAAGGAAGCACCTCGACCGACCTGGGCGAGTATCAGCAAGTGCAGTGCATAGGCCATGAAACTTACTCCGGTGTCTCACCAGTCTGCAATGAATCCGAGTGGCTCCGCACCTGAAGCCTGCACTGATGTTAACTGCTTTCAGGGCCAGGATCAAAGGTGCCGACGATTCTGTTTCAGATCAGGCCAAGGGCCTGCAGAATTGCCTGCTCGTCGTTATCCACCACGACAGGCGGATTTGCGAGTGGAGTTTCGTGCACCCCGGCGGGAATGAGCTTCTTTCCGTGAAGGTGAGGATCTGCCGAATGATATGCCATTGTGAGGTCCGGATCCTTGAGTTCATGGCCTGTCAGGATGCAGACGACACGGTCAGACTTCCCGATGACACCCTCATTACGAAGCTGCAGCAGACCGGCAAGACTGGCACCGCTGGCCGGTTCACAGCCAAAGCCCGACGCCGCAATGCGAGCACGGCAGTCAACGATCTGCTGGTCCGAAACCGAACGGACAACTCCGTCACACGTGTCGAGTGCCCGGAGTGCTTTGATGAGATTTACGGGACGGTTGATCTCAATCGCGCTGGCCAGTGTCGACGCACGTTCATTGCGAGTGTCCATTTCCTGAAATCTCTGAGCGATCGCTGCTGCATCAGGACGGCCGCTCTGCCAGCGGAGCGAATCGTTGTTCCAGAAACTGCTGAGCGTTTCTGCACCGGCAGCATTGATCACTGCCAGTCTTGGAATTCGATCGATCAGACTCAGTGCATGCAGTTCGGAGAACGCCTTTCCGAAGGCGCTGCAGTTGCCGAGGTTTCCACCTGGAACGATGATCCAGTCGGGAACCTGCCAGCCAAGTCCCTCAAGCACGCGCAGCATGATTGTCTTCTGGCCTTCGAGCCGAAAGGGGTTCACACTGTTGCAGAGATAGATCGGATGCTGCCGACAGAGCTCGCGGACGCGTGCAAGTGCATCGTCAAAGTCACCGCGAATCTGAATTGTACGGGCGCCGTAGTCAAGAGCCTGTGAGAGCTTTCCAAATGCAATCCTGCCACTGCCGATGAAAACGATGCAGCGGAACAGCCCGGATACTGCCGCATAAACGGCAAGTGAAGCGCTCGTGTTGCCGGTCGAGGCACAGGCCGTCATTGAAGCGCCGGTCATGCGTGCATGCGTCGACGCAGCGGTCATTCCGTTGTCCTTGAAGCTGCCTGACGGATTCAGACCCTCGTACTGCAGAAATAACGATCCTGCTGTCATTCCGCAGTGAGCTGCCAGCTGGTCGTTCCGTTGCAGGAGGGTCTGTCCCTCTCCGATGGTGACGATCTGTGATTCCGGAGCAAATCCAAGCAGCTCGCGAAACCGCCAGACTCCGCTGAAATTCAGGGGGTTCAGACGCTCTGCCCAGCGAGATTCAAATTCCGCCAGCGAACGAGGAACAGCGATTGAGTCCCAGTCGTAGGCAATGTCCAGCAGGCTGCCACACTGATCGCATGCCGTAAGCACCTGACTCACAGAAAATGTGGCACTGCAATCGGGGTTCAGACACTGCTGGTATGCGGTTTCCATGTTTTTGCCTGTTCTGCCGCTGTCCTGAAAATCAGAGATTGCCGGAGGAAATCCTGTTCATGCAAAATCGCTTCCACGCCGTCAGGTTCCGGGACCGCAGGAGGTCATCTGCCGGAGTCGTTCGGAGCCGATGTCCGGTCGGGGCCTGCGCAGGATGATCTTCGAGGATCCGTGTGCATGAACCAACACTGCTGTTCAGCCCTGGCCTGCAGTAACCTGCCACCGAAAAATCAGGTGGCTTCCTGAACATCCGGAAATTCGGACGCGTAGCGTAGCGCAGGAACGAGTGAGACGCCAGTTTTATTCTGTTCGACTGCCTGAGCAGCCCAGCCTGTAAGACGAGCGATCCCAATTGCGAGAGACTGTCGTTCTGGCGGAATTCCCAGCAGAATCATCAGGCGGGCTGAAACCCAGTCCAGTGTAGGCAACTGATGTTCAGTCTGGAGCAGTTTCTCAAACCTTGCCGAAACTGCCGCGGCACGAATTCTGTCTGCACTTCCCAGCAGACGATTGCAGGCATCCGCAATGATCTGAACTCGATCATCGGGAACATGCGACGTGAAGCCAAATGGCATCGACCTGCTGCCGCGGGATTTCCACCACTGCTCCGCTTCCTCCGGAGACTGCATTCTGAGCAGCAGTTCAGAGCACCACTGGAATGGGTCGTTCTGCAATTGAGCACAGTAGGCTGCCGCCGCAGCGTGGATGGCAGCTGCTGGCGAGCTGGAAACGACGCGAGCCACAAAACAGGCCCCCCGCATCCGAGGCAGACACTGGCAGATGAGGAGTGCGTTCATCGCCCACTCTTCTTCCGGTGTGGGAAGAGTTTCTTCTGTGCGGAGCGTATGGAGTACTTTTGCTGCATAGGACATCCGCAGATCATCCAGCCCACATGCAGGCGGGCTTCTGCCGTCAATGGCACGTTCCAGCAGATCCGGCAGCATTCCAAGCAGGCGCTGAACTGCCCGTAAGCCGTCGTCTGCTGACTGAGTGACCGGATCTGAATCAAATAATCGGATCAGACTGATACAGAGTGGGAGCAGGTCACAGGGGCGACTGCCAGGAGGGATCAGGCTGAAGAGTTCTGCTGCAGGAAGATCAGCGGCAGAAGTCTCTCGCAATGCAGCACCCCAGTCGGCCAGCTCTTCCGGACTGATGCGATCTTCGTGGAGCAACAGAGAAGTGACGTCTTCAAACTGCCAACGCTGAATCAGCGTTGCGACCGGAATACCTCTGTAGCAGACACCATGCGAAGGAAACCCGAGCAGTTCGGTGACACCACAGACAGTATTACTGAGTCCGGCCAGTGCCGGGTCCGTTGCTCGAGTGACATCGGCCACCAGCCGCTTCAGTCCACTGATGACCGGATTCTCAGGAATTTCAGGTTTATTCATTATCTGCAGACTCCGTTCTGCCAGCGGCAGGGTGATCACCGGATCTGTTTGACCCGCATCCTCGCGGTGTTGCGCGCTTTTGCGGCGAACAGACAGACCCTCTGATGGTGTCCCTGAGTCTACCAGTCGGTCAGGTGGATCGCCAGCAATGAGCTCTCCTGACTTTGCAGTCGAACACCGTAATCCACTATTCTGCAACTCCTGATCAGATCCCCGTCTGTATGCCGGTGGTGAGATTCACACAGATGGCCCGTGCGAATGTTTCGAAGCACGCCAGGCAGCTTTAACCATCCCTCACAGGAAACCGTTATGAATACTGCTCGAGTTCTGCCCTTTCTGTCCGTCCTGTTGCTCATGACAAGTTCCCTGCCTGCAGCGGGAAATCCGGCAGAAGCAGAACAGAAGCGACGGTTCATTGCGGCAGATTCTTCAAAAAACCGAATTGCGATCATTGCTGAGGACGGCTCAACGGAGTGGGAACACCGCATCGGTCCGCTGCATGACCTGCATGTGCTTCCCGGGGGCAGCATTCTGATGCAGCTCAGCTGGACTCGAGTTGTGGAGATCAACCCAGCTGACAATCAGATCAGGTGGGAGTACGAAGCTGCAAAACGCTCGGATAACGAGGGGCAGCGAATTGAGATTCATGCGTTTGAGCGTTCGACGGACGGTCTGACAATGATTGCAGAGTCCGGTTCGTCGCGACTGCTTGAACTTCGACCGGACCTGACTGTCGCGCGACAGATCAGGCTGCAGGTCTCCCGGCCCGATCCCCATCATGACACCCGACTCGTGCGGCGCACTCCGCAGGGCAATTATCTTGTCTGTCACGAGAACGAGGGACTGATCCGGGAGTACGATGCCGAAGGCAGTACCGTGTGGGAATATCAGGTTCCACTGTTTGGTCGCGAACGGCGTCCGGGGCATGGTGTTGATGCCTTCGGAAATCAGGCCTTTTCAGCCATCCGACTGAAGAGCGGAAACACTCTGGTGGGGACAGGCAATGGTCATTCTGTCCTGGAAGTTACTCCTGCCGGCCAGGTGGTGTGGAGTCTGCACCAGAATGATCTGCCAGGAATTCAGCTGGCCTGGGTGACTTCACTGCAGTTGCTGCCATCAGGAAATATCCTGATCAACAATTGCCATGCCGGTCCTGAGAATCCGCAACTGATCGAGGTCGATCGACAGAAACGGGTCGTCTGGTCATTTCGTGATTTCGATCGTTTTGGGAACTCACTGACGAATTCACAAATCCTGAGTGTCAACGGCGAGTCACTCTGACATCAGAGGAGGCTTCGCGCTCAGTCTCAGAGAGCGGGCAGGAACACTCCGACACGGCGAAGGTTGCACAACCCCGTGGTCGTTCTGGCGTTTTTTTGCCGCCGGCGCGATGCAGTACTGCAGCGTCGTGGGTGTTACATTGCAGACTCAGCTGGTGCATTGCGGCGGTAGCATTGCATCTGGTGCCTTGCTGTTGCTGCGCTGCAGCCAGAACCTGCTGCCAGTGCCGCACCCATTGCGGACAACTGCCGCAATACGAATTCATCGGGCTGCGTCTGAGCAGAGCCTCATAACAGCCGGGTGAGCAATCTGGTTGCGATGATGATTGCTGCGACGGTCACCAGTGTGAGCAGAAAACCGAGCGTGCCACCACGGGTCGGGCCGGGAATCTGCAGACCCCAGAAGGAGATGCTGGGGATCACCGTGTCCTCGTCTGAGAAGCTGA
The DNA here is from genome assembly GCA_023260695.1 of Planctomycetaceae bacterium. GTDB lineage: Bacteria > Planctomycetota > Planctomycetia > Planctomycetales > Planctomycetaceae > SXXK01. Next base: position 3,718 of record JALQUR010000685.1, on the reverse strand, counting down.
ACTCCGAAATCCTCAGATCCCGATTTTCAGGGGATACCTTCGTCTGAATGGCACGATAGAAGAATTCCAGCAGATCCTCCTGATTGTATTCCTGAATCAGAGTGATGCAGATGCCGGAAATCAGTGCCGTACCCAGAGTGAGGATCAGCGCCCACGAATCCTTCAGGATGATCATGTCCGCGGTCTGCTCAAACATAATCTGACGGAAACCTGGAAATGTCGTCCAGACTTCACCCGGGAAGAAGCCACAGACGAAACTTACCAGCAGCCCCGTCATTGTTGCCGTCCATACGGAAATCACATTCCAGCGAGTCCAGAAGATTCCCATCCACATACTGATGCCAATGATGGCCGGAATCCGAATAAACAGCCGCAGGAAATCCCCGATGTCGTGAAATGTCATCTGCAGGATGAGAGCAAGCAGAACGATCACCGGTCCGCAAATTCGACCAATGAGCAGATAAACACTGTCAGACTGATCCGGCAGCAGGTAGTTTCGGCAAAGATGGATGGCGATCAATGCACTGCCGGTCACCATCTGCACGACACAGTGGCTCACTGCTGTGGCAATCAGCATGAGCGTGCACAGTCCCAGCAGGCCAGGAAAGCTTCCTGCCAGAAGGTCTCTGATCATCAGTCCAAAAACCCGGTCTGAGAATCTTCTGTCGGTTGCGTTGAGTCGGTTGATTTCATGGGGTTCGAGTAAGTCAACATCGGCGGTGGCAGCCTCGCGCAATTCCGCCTGCAGCTGGACTTCGGCAGAGGTCGCAGTTGTGGCCAGCGGGCTTTCAGGACCGAGATACCAGATGATGCATCCGAGACCGATTATCCCCCACGTGATGGACATGATCCGTTTGAGCAGGTTGCCGGCGGTGAATCCTGCTCTGACATCACGCTCAGTACTGGCGGAACCACAGACAACAGCGAGATGTGGGTGAGCCAGCATTCCCAGCAATCCCGCTGCTCCGATCGTTGCAACGTATGTCGGGGTCATTGGATCAACAAGCTGGCGTTTTGCGTCGAGATCGAGCACAAAATCCATCATCCCCGGCTTCAGCCATTGCATTCTGCTGATTGCACCGAGGCCGCCGAGACGTGAGAGCAGAACTGGCAGCAGCAGCAGCGTCATTCCAATCTGCAGCACACCCTGAACACAGTCCATCAGCAGGCCCGCTCGGAGTCCTCCGACAAGACCGCAAAGCATCAGGAATGCGGCAAGAAACAGAGCGGCAACAGCGTCTCCCTGCAATGGTCGGAAGGCGAGCAGCGGTTGCTGATTCTGAGCATAGTTCAGATTCACCATCGGATAGCGAATCTGAAGCTGATCGGAGAACTGATCGAAAAAAGGATCGCTCACGGTGTTCAGAAGTCGGGAACTACCAAACAGAATTCCCGAAATGATGATGATGCTGATCAGCACCCCAAGAACGCAGTACAGAATTGCTGCACTGCGTCCGAATCGGACAAGAAAAAAATCCGCCGTTGTAACCGCTCGAATTCGTCGCAGAATCGGTGCCAGTACCCAGAAGAAGGGGGTGACAAGCAGCCAGGTGAACTGCCACCAGAGTCCGGACAAACCGGACCTCCACGTACTGGCAGCGATCATGCCGGGGGAGTCATTGCAGGTTCCCGATCCGAAGGAAAAGGACGTCAGCAATAAGACTGAAGAATGATGCCCGCCCGTGAAGTAATCCTCATCACGTTTCTGACACAGCAACGCGCGTATCGAAATCCCCGCAAGGAGTGCGAGTCCGGCAATGACGACAATCCAGTCAAATGAACTCATTTACTTCGTCTTGATGATTCCAGAAGGGAGCTGCTGGCGACGATTTTCAGGAGTGCAGCAACTTGTGGTATCAATACGACCCATATCTGCAGAAATCCAACAGCGTATTTGCATATCCCGACGCAGATTCAGGGAAATCCCGCAAGGAATTCTCCGCAGTTGTAGTTCGTGGATGTTCGGAATGTGAGTGTTCCGGACCATTTCCGGAAGATTTCCGTTGAGCAAATGCTGAACGAAGGTTTTGCGACCGGATTCCGGATGCGGAGCAGATTTCAGTTCAGAAGACGAGTCAGGTTGCCCTGCAGATATTAATTCCAGCCAGCTCAAGGCTGCTGCGCAAAGCTGCTGCAGCTGCAACTGACTCCGCATGATCTCCATGGACGCAGATTGTTTCCACTGTGATGGGAACTGACGCACCCCCGTAGCAGGATACCCTGCCCTTGCGGATGGCTGTCAACGCGCGGTGACACATCTGTTCCTGATCAGTGACCAGCGCTGATTCCAGTCTGCGATCGCGAAGTCGTCCGTCTGCCTCATAGACTCGATCTGCAAAAAACTCCTGAACAGTTCGCCAGCCCTGCTCGGCGGCACGGCGGACCAGTTGTCCGCGGGAGACTCCCACGATCAGCACACCTGGAAGCACATCATTTACCGCGGCTAGAAACTGATCGGCAACCAGCTGGTTCTCCTCAATAACGTGGTACAGGGCGCCGTGAGCCTTGACGTGATGCACCACTGTCCCAGCCTGCTCCGCCGCCCGGGCAGCACACTGCAACTGCCCCTGTAACTGCTGCTGCAGATCTGCAGGGAGTTCTGCCGGACGAACCCGCCCAAACCCGGCGCGATCGCAGAACGATGGATGGGCGCCGAACGCCACGCCAAGTTCACGACAGGCAACAGCCAGCTCCTGCATCCGCTCCAGGCTGCCTGCATGGCCACCGCAGGCAACATTTGCTGAACTGATCTGACTGAGGATCTGCAGATCACGGAGCAGGCCTGCTGAGTCAGTGGACTCACCCAGATCAGCATTGAGGTCAACGCTGAGCATCAGCTGAGAGCCTTCTCGAAACGCCCCCAGAGATCCTCCAACGGCTCTGTGCCGACACTGATTCTCAGCAGCCAGCGAGATACACCACAGCGTTCAACCTCTTCCAGTTCTGTATAATGTGCCAGGAGTGTGTAGGGACAACACAACGTAAAGTCAGTGCCGAGATTCGGGCCCTTGCAGACGCGGAGTCGGTCAAACACCTGCGCAGTTCTGGTGGCTGCGTTCCTCAGCAGGACCGACATCAGACCGCCACCGGCCGATTCCGCGTCCTGACGTGGATAGAAAACCTGCTGCACTGAGGGGTGAGTACGCAGTCGGCGGACAAGTTCTGCTGCGTTGGAATTGATTACGGCAACACGCTCCGCAAGATTTCGGGAGTTGGATTCCAGCACTGCTGCATCAGCATCACAGAGCAGTTCTTCAAAATCCTCATCAACAGCGGCACGAATCTGATCGGCTCGCGAACCCGCGGGATTAATTCTGACTGCTCCTGCCAGTACGTCCCCCACGCCGCTGAAGTACTTGGTCAGACTGGTGACGAGGAGGTCAGCCGCCGGGAGCAGATTTCGGTTCAGGACTGCTGCCAGGGTGTCGTCAATAATCAGCAGAAATCCATGGCGATCTGCCAGCGTTCGCAATTCTGTCAGATCCGGTTCCGTGAGCAGTGGGTTGGTGGGAGATTCACAGAACAATGCAGAGATGCGTTCGCGTTCCAGCAACGCCCGTAACTGGTCCAGATCACCGCCATCACCTGTTGGAAAAAATCGATATGTGGCCGGCGGGAATCGCTGCTGGATCTTGAGCGTATCGACGTAGGGAAACCCGAACTGGACACTGGCAGAATCTCCGTCCAGACGCCGCGCCACCCGATACGCGGCCATGAT
>JALQUR010000476.1 GCA_023260695.1 Planctomycetaceae bacterium | reverse complement strand
GAACAACAATGCTAAGGGATCTTTACACCACGAAACACTCTTCATGCTCCGAGAACATGAAAACTGCTGTCCAGGCGCAATACCAGACTCAACCGACAATGAAGGGCACATCCTGTTCCGTTTTTGGCGGGCAAAAGGCAGCGTTCTTGCCGCGATTCTGTCGTGCAAGCCCGCAAGCCGGACTGAACAGATGCAGGCCAGACGCAGGACAGATGCAGCATCGTGTTGCTCGCTGGTTGGTTCCAGCAGTGCAAATCGCGTATTCCAATGCCCCTCCAGTCAGATTCCGAGTGGCAGTGCAATCCATCTGGTCTGAAAAAGTCTCTCTGCTGCTTTCCGTAATCAGGGCATCTTCCGAAATTCGGCAGCGCATCCTAGAATCTGCTGCCGATGAGACTCAACCTGCCGGCTGCCCGTGGTTGGGCGAGATTTCAAGTCCCAGTTTCTTCCCGTACTGTTCCAGTTGTGAAAATTGAATCATGACCCGATCAATGGACAAAATTGTTGCCCTTTGCAAACGTCGCGGCTTCATCTTCCAGAACTCCGAAATCTACGGCGGGCAGAATGGATTCTGGGATTACGGTCCACTGGGCACCGAACTGAAGCGAAATGTTCGCGGTGTCTGGTACGACGACATGGTGGCCACCCACAATGAACTCGTGCAGGAGGAAGCAGCACCGTCAACGTACCAGATGGTCGGCCTCGAAACTGCAATTATCATGCACCCTCAGGTCTGGAAGTGCTCCGGGCACTACGACCTGTTTCACGACATGATGGTCGACTGTCATGCCTGCAAGGGACGATTTCGACAGGACCATATTCCCAGCACAGCCTGCCCCCTCAAACCCAGCAAATCTGTTGGTGAACACACAGACTGCAAGCTCACCGAACCTCGGGAGTTCAACCTGATGATGAAGACCATCATCGGGGCACTCGGTACGGAAGATGATGCTGCGTTCCTGCGTCCTGAAACAGCTCAGGGGATTTTCGTAAACTTCCGCAACGTCGTGGACAGCAGTCGCGTCAAGTTGCCCTTTGGGATCAGTCAGGTCGGCAAGAGCTTCCGCAACGAAATCACACCCCGTAATTTCACATTCCGATCACGCGAATTTGAGCAGATGGAGATCGAATTCTTCTGCCACCCGGATCAGTCACGTGACTGGTACACCTACTGGCGGGATCGGCGTTATCGCTGGTATCAGCAACTGGGAATCAGCTCCGAGCGACTGATTCTGCGTGATCATCATCAGGAAGAGCTGGCTCATTATTCCGTGGGCACAGCAGACATCGAATATGCCTTCCCATTCCTTGATGACGGGGAATATGGCGAACTGGAAGGGATTGCTCATCGCGGTGATTTCGACCTGAGATCACACATGGAAGGAAAACTGGCAAAGAATTCCAATGGGGAACTGGCGGTGGAACTGACGGCAGATGGTCAGCCCCGACACCGAGGCAGCGGAAAGGATCTCACGTACTTCGACGATCAGCGACGAGAACGGTTTCTGCCGCATGTCATTGAACCTTCAGCGGGGGCGGATCGCGCTACGCTGGCGTTCCTCTGCGAGGCTTACCATGAAGACTCACAGCCGGATGACAAGGGCAACATGCAGGAACGCGTGGTGATGAAATTCCATCCGCGTCTGGCCCCCGTCAAGGCCGCCGTCTTTCCGCTCATCAAGAAAGATGGCATGCCGGAAAAAGCCATGCAGATCTACGGACAGCTCAAGGCGGCCGGGGTCTCCGTGCAGTATGACCAGCAGGGAGCCATTGGTCGCCGCTATCGTCGCCAGGACGAAATTGGTACTCCCTACTGCCTGACGATCGACGGCGACACAGCTGCAGACGGCTGTGTCACAATTCGCGATCGCGATTCGCTCAGTCAGGAACGAATTCCCGTCGACCGCATTGTTGATGAAATCCAGTCCCGGCTTCGTGGCTGAACACAATGAACCAGACTGCAGGCCATGTCCGTTTTCAGATCAGAATGAGGATACAATGACACAGGAACGGATTCTGACCCACGACCAGCTGCTGGAACTGAAACGCTGGAATACCCCCACCATCTATAATGGATGGGAACAGATCACTCGTCGTGACCATTGCGCTGATGCATTCAACCTTGAAGAGACCCGGGACTTCATGCCTCAGATGGGGCCGATGGTTGGCTACGCAGTTACAGTCCGCATTGAACCTTCAAATCCTGAACATCGTCGCACCCGACCGACGGCAACGTCTGAGTACCGCAGATATCTCGCTTCCGTTCCCGGCCCCAAAATCGTGGTCATTCAGGACCTCGATAAGCCAGCCGTCATCGGATCGTTCTGGGGTGAGGTCAATGCCAATGTGCATCGCGCGCTCGGCTGCGTTGGCACCATTACCGACGGCGCAATCCGTGATCTGGATGAAATGACCAACGCCGGATTCAAGGCGATTGCCCGACGACTTTGTGTCGGACACGCAGCGGTGCAGCCGGTGGATTTCAACTGTGAAGTGGAAGTCTTCGGACGCAAAGTCGCTCCCGGAGACCTGATTCACGCAGACAAACATGGATTCATTGTCCTCAATGAACATGAGCAGGCCGGAATTCTGGAAGCCGCCCGATTCATGGATTCCAACGAATGTCGCACCGTCATCGATGCCGCACGCAGCACAACCGGACTGACCAGCGAAGAAATTCTGCAGCGACTCGGAGATGCCGGACGGCAGTTTGCCGAGAATGCTCGTCAGAAATTCCAGCGCGACAGCGAATGGTGATCGCTCACTGACCGCCAGCAAAGGACGCGGGCCATGGATGCCTACGAAGATATCTCACGAATGATCGACCACGCGCTCCTCCGCCCTGACACGACGATGGAGCAGTTCGAGCAGGGATGTCGGCTCGCCGCCACTTATCGCGTCGGCAGCGTCTGTATTCAGCCACACTACCTGCAGCGGTGTCGGGAACTCCTGCAGGGCAGTGGCGTCCGGGCCAGCACTGTGATTGGTTTCCCACACGGAGGACAGCACACGTCCACCAGGCTCGCCGAAGCGAAGCAGGCCCTGAAGGACGGCGGGGAAGAACTGGATCTGGTCTGCAATATCAGTCGAGTTGTCAGCGGTGACTGGGACTATGTGCGGGACGATCTGGCGGCCATCATCGAACTCACCCACGCCGCGGCACAGAAAGTAAAGGTGATCTTTGAAAACTGCTTTCTGACCGACGACGCAAAAATCCGACTCTGCGAACTTTGCTCAGAGCTCAATGCAGACTGGGTCAAGACCTCAACCGGATTCGGCACTGGCGGAGCAACGGCAGCGGATGTCACTCTGATGCGAAAACATGCTGCCCTGAACGTTCAGGTCAAGGCCGCCGGCGGCGTTCGCGACCTGCAGACATTACTGCAGTACAAGGCCCTCGGAGTCACTCGAATCGGCACCAGCTCCACGACGACAATCCTCAATGCTCATCGCCAGCAGCTGCAGCTGCCACCACTTGCCCATACCGGCTCAGGCGATTCGGCCGGCTACTGACTCGCTCCTGTTCAGGCTGACAGAAACGCGTAAAAACAGCCCAGCAACGGCATTCGGCGGTCGGTGAACGATTTCAGACGGCACCGGGCGGGATTGCCTTTTTTCCCATTTTCGTTTCAGCGGCATGCCTGTAATACACGCATTCTGGTAATCTGCTGAGCCAACGACCACTGCCGAATCCGCAGCGGTTCCCACACACCAACCTCCTTCAGGGCTCCTTCCTTCAAAGGGACTTCAGGTATGACTTCCGCATTACTCCGCTATTCGCTGGTTGCTGTCACACTGCTGACAGCGGCTGCATCCCCGACAACAGCCGACGAAGAAAAAATCCTGACAATTGGTTCACCGGCCCCGGCGCTCAACGTGGAACACTGGGTGAGCAATGGCAATGGTGCATTCAAACCTGTGACATCCTTCAAGGATGGCAACGTCTACGTTGTGGAATTCTGGGCAACGTGGTGCGGCCCATGCATTGCCAGCATGCCCCACCTCGTTGAAGTCCAGAAGAAATTCGCTGAAAAAGGCGTGCAGATTGTCAGCATCAGTGATGAAGATCTGCCCACCGTACAGGGTTTTCTTGCCAAACCTGTTCGCGGAGCAACTGATGGTCAGACGTACGCACAGCTGACCAGTGCCTACTGCCTGACCACCGATCCGGACCGTTCTGTCGCAAGCGACTACATGGAAGCAGCCGGGCAGAATGGTATTCCGACGTGCTTCATCGTTGGTAAGTCAGGCGCGGTGGAGTGGATCGGGCACCCGATGCAGATGGATGGCCCTCTGGAAGCGGTTGTCTCCGACAAGTGGGACCGCGAAGCGTTCAAGAGCACGTTTGAAAAACAGCAGCGGATGTCCCTGCTGCAGGCCAGAATCGGTCGTCTGATGCAGCGTGGTAATGTCGCAGAAGCAATTGCCGCAGTTGAAGCAGAACGCTCAGCCAATGCAGACGATGCCGAATACGTCACGATGCTGGACGATCTGGGCCTGAAGCTGCGAGCAAACTCAGCACTGCAGAAGATTCAGGGAGATAAGGCCGAAGAAGGACTGGCTGAACTGGACGCTGTCATCAGGGATGCGAAGTCCCCGCTGAAGGAACAGATCGAATCGGTCCGGATCCAGGTTCTGCTCGTGTCCGGAAAATCTGACCTCGCAGCCGCAGCCCTGAATTCCGCTGCAACAGCCGAAAAGGCATCTGCCGAGCAGCTGAATAATCTGGCGTGGACTGTCTACCAGATGAAGGAACGTGGTCAGGAAGTGTCTGCAGAAGTTGTGGCTGCTGCGATCGCAGTAGCTGAGCGTGCTGTGGATACAGCGCCTGAAAGTGGTTCAATCGTTGATACTCTGGCCCACCTGGTCTACGTCTCCGGTAACCTCGATCGTGCCATCGAGCTGCAGACCGCCGCTGTGAAGAACGCCGGCGATGCACCACCGCAGGTTGCGGCACAGATGCGAGAGTTCCTGGCGCAGCTGAAAAAGGAAAAAGCCGGCAACTGAGAATCAGTTCGACAGCCGGACTTGAGCTTCCCGACAGCGGCGTTCTCTCCTGAGAGCGCCGCTGTTTTTTGTACCCATTTCTGCGTTTTCCCGGCCAGCTCACGAACGGAACCAGCGACAGCTCACGTTCCTGAACTGGATTCCCCATTTGGAACAGAACACAATGTCCGAAATTGTTCGTTACGGCATCATCGGTGCCGGCGCCGTCTCCGACTTTCATCATGTCCCCGGGATTCTGCTGGATCCTCGCTCTGAGCTGGTGGCGATCTGTGATCCGGACGAAGCTCTGATGCAGTCTCGGCAACAGGACTGGGGGCCATCGCGTTGCTTCACTGATTACCGCGAACTGGCTGCCGATCCGAATGTGGACGCCGTCATCATCGCTACTCCCAATTTCCTGCATCGTGAGCAGGCTCTGGCCTGTGTCCGTAACGGCAAACACGTGATGTGCGAAAAGCCGCTCGGGCTGAATTTTTCGGAGTCAGCTGAGATGTACCGCGAGGCTGTTGCAGCCGGCGTTCGGCACATGACTGCATTCACCTATCGCTTCGCTCCTTCAATGCGTTATGTCAGACACCTGCTGAAAACCGGAGCTCTGGGGGAACCACGACACTTCCGCAGTCAGAGGTTTCTGGATCTTCCCGAAACCAGCTGGGGCTGGCGGCAGATTCGTTCTCTCGCCGGCGCCGGCGACCTGTTTGACATGACAATCCACCGCATCGATTTCGCCCAGGATCTGCTCGGCCCCATCACTTCCGTCTGCGGTGCCGTCCAGCAGTATGCTCCCCGAAACGTGACGGCAGACGGTTCCCCCTGCCCCGCTTCAGAAGTCGATGACTGGTCCAGTCTGATTGGTTTCTTTGCCTGTGGTGCAGTGGGAGTCTGGGAAGGCAGCACTCTGATGAAAGGGCACAACAACAACGGAGTCGGCTATGAATGGGCCGAGATCAATGGCAGCGAAGGTTCCGCCGCCTACCAGCTCACCGACCCCAATCACGTCATGCTTGCCCTGAATGGACGTGATCTGGAACGCACTCCGGTACCGGAAGAATTCCTGAAACCTGCGGGCAGCCCGAGAGATCCGAGTGCCGGCAAGCCGAGTACGGTCTTCCGCTATGACCTTGTCTATGAACTCACCTCAGCAATTCTGGAAGAACGCGATGCGGAACCGGGATTCCATCACGGCGCAATGGCTCAGGCCGTGGCGGATTCCGTCCTGACAGCATTCGAAAAACGAAGCTGGGTGGACATCAATGCCAGTCTTGCCGACGGCAGCCTGTGACAACCGGCGACTCTGTGGACCTGAAGACCGTCTGCGGATGTAATCGCACCTCGCGAAAGGCGCAAACAGAACGGCCGCCCCGATACGGGCGGCCGTTCCTGATCTGACGTCTGCTGGCCGCTCCGATCACCTGCTCGCCGGAACAAACCAGATGTTACGGTAACGCACCTGATTGCCGTGGTCCTGCAGATACAGCGGTCCCGGCTCTGCTCCCTCTTTCACCGGAGCAGCAGTTGTGGCATGGGTCAGTTTCACCTGATCGTGAATCACCACGCCGTTGTGTCGCACGGTCATCCAGCCGTCGGCAGATTTCTTCCCGTCATCTCCAAATTTCGCTGCGTGAAAATCAACGTCATAGGTCTGCCACAGGAGCGGCGGGTAGCACATGTTCTGCAGCGGCTTTGCGATGGAGTAAATTCCGCCGCACTCATTCTGTTCACCGGAAAGTCCGAAGGAATCCAGGACCTGCACTTCATAACGGCCCTGCAGGTAGACTCCGCTGTTACCGCGTCCCTGCCCCCTGGCGTTCGGCATGAACGGCAGCATGAACTCCAGATGCAGCTGCCCGTCTGCAAACTTCTGTTTGCTGGTTGTCCCCTGCATCAGCAGCTTGTCTTCCGTCAGACGTCCATTTTCAAACTGATCCGCGGAACTGCCATCAAACAGCACCACAGCACCTTCCGGAGCTGCCTTTCCCAGAGTGGGTGACTTCCGCATCACCTTCTCAAGCTGCCCCCATTCCTGCCCGTCCGCATTGATCAGCACGAGTCGATTTTGGCGAATTTCACCTCGCCCGTTATCGCCGGTCATCACGGCCACATCGCCCTCAAACGCACCCTTGCCCTGCAGAACCTCGGCATCGGTATTCCAGCCGTCCCCGGGCAGACCGCCTGGAAGCGCTTTCCAGGCAAACTTTCCTGCACCCTCCGCAATGATCTGTACTCCGACTTTTACGTCATTGCCATCGACCCGCAGAGTACCGGAATACTCCCCCTGGGCAGCAAAATCACGACCCGCCTGTTCAGCATTCAGAGCAGTGAAGTTGCGATCGTTCTCATCCGCAACCAACACAGGGCACAGCAAAATCAACAGACACAGACAACGCATCACTTTTCCTTCAATGCAAGAGAAATTCTGCCTCGGTGAAAAGCCCGGACAGAAGTGTTTCGATCAGAAATCCTCAGGATGAACGACTCTTCATGAATGCCAGTCCGTTTTTGGCAAGGTATTCCTCCGATGGAAACATGCGACGCCAGATTCGAGTGGCAGCTGCCAGCTCTGGCAGGGCCAGACCAAAAGCTTCAATCATCAGCCAGCCGTCATAATCCACTTCACGCAGTGCACTGAATGTCTCATCCCAGTTCACGCCACCTTCACCCGGTGTGGAACGATCATTTTCTGAGATATGTACGTGCACCAGCTGGTCCGAACATGCTTTGAGTGCCTGCGTAATCGACTTTTCTTCAATATTTGCATGGAACGTGTCGTACATCGTCTTCACGTTGGGGTTGTCAACTTCACGGCAGAACTGAGCAGCGTCGGCGGCACTATTCAGGAAGTAGCATTCAAAGCGATTCAGATATTCCACAACCAGTGTCACCCCTGCCTGCTGAGCATATTCGCCGGCCCGCGAGAGAATGTCCTTTGCCCGCTCCCATTCGTCGTCAGTGCGGCCCGCCCCGCTGAAGTGTCCGAGTGCCGAGTGCATTGGACCACAGACCCGATCAGCACCCGCTGCCGCACAGCAGTCAATGACTCGCATCAGATGCTCCAGACCCGCCTGACGGACTGCCGCGTCGTCCGAAATCGGGTTTGCCTCCTCACTGCACACCGTCACTGCCGTCGCCTCCAGCCCCTGATTGCTCAGCTCCTTTCCAATCTCTGCAAAGTGATCCACATTCAGATCAAACATCGGCAGCTCCACACCGTCGTAACCCCAGTCCTTCAGATTACGAAGCAACGGATAGTGCTCGCTGGTCACATGAGAGGTCCAGAGCAGCATGTTCATTCCAAATTTCATTGATTCCAGATCCTTTTGAAGACACTTGTTGAAGTCGTTAAGCAATCCGTCAATGCGGGAGATTCGCTGTCAGAATTCGTGCTGACACCAGTCGAGCAGTCAGATTCGCAACTCGGCAGATCCGGCTGGCCGCGCCGATTCAGTTCGCTGTACCTGCCATGAACAACTGCAGCAGCGCATCCCTGCGACCGCCCCTTCGGTCCGGCGCCGTTTCGAAAGCACTCGTCAGGTCTCAGCAGTACTCCGGCTTCCGCCAGACTGATCCAGCAGATCAGCCGCTGAATGCCGCACAAGTTCCCGAGCCCGCGCCAGAACAGCGACAGAACTCCTGTCGATCTCGTCCAGTCTGACTCGTTGCAGAACCTGATTCAAGCGAAGCAGCAGACGCTGGTCATCGGCATAGTCGTACAGCACTCGCGCTTCGACAAAACGCTCGATAAACTGAGCCAGTCGATTCGTTGTGCGTACACAGAGCTGGTTGACCACACGCTGAATCTCCTCCGGACAAACACGTCGGAGAACGTCGTAGTACGCGTCCAGGATTCCCGGTGTCCTCTCCGCTATCGCATCATCCAGCAGCAGTTCGACGACAATATGTCCCAGGAATCCGGGACGATGATCCAATGCGTGCGGCATGAGCCCCCGGAACCACGACGCAACTCTGGCTTCCAGCTGCAGAAACAATGGAGACGTGTGAAACCAGTGGTCATCCTCAAGATGCTGCAGAGCCCCTCGAGCAATCTCCTGTTCCTGAGGCAAAAGGAATCTGAACACCTTGTCGGTGCGACGGCGACGTACGCGAACCCGCCGATCAACGACGCTGAGCCAGTCAGGGATGGCGGTCCCGGCCGCCATTCGCGGCGAATCCAGAAACTGATAGGCGTGAGACAGATAATTCATGCCCGTATTTCAGCGAATCTTCCGCTGTTCACAAACCCCACTGGCACGACAGCCCGCTGAGTCTCCTGGTTTCCGAGTTCAGGCTTTTCCCACACTGCGGTTTTGCAGGAAACCTGATTCCCGGTATCCTTCGCGTCCGACGTGCTGAGTTCTGCTGACCAGGCTCCACTCTTTCGACCAGCTGTTCCGCCTTTCTGCCTGCGGAGTACTTCATTTATGTCATCAGCCAAACAGGTTCAGGTCGCTCTGATTCAGATGCAGTGCGAGGAGTCACCGGACACCAACCTCGATCGCTGTATCGAACAGATCCGCACCGCTGCAGCTGCTGGCGCACAGGTCATCTGCCTGCAGGAAGTCTTCAACACTCAGTACCCCTGCCAGACCGAAGACCACGATCGCTTCCGACTTGCGGAAACAATCCCCGGTCCCACAACAGACACGCTGGCAAGGATTGCTGCCGAACTGCAGGTTGTTGTCATTGTGCCGCTGTTCGAAAAACGGACCCATGGCCTGTATCACAACTCTGCCGTGGTTCTGGACGCAGACGGTTCCGTCGCCGGACTCTACCGCAAGATGCACATCCCGGATGACCCGCTCTATTACGAAAAATTCTACTTCACCCCCGGCGACCTCGGTTTCCTCGCCTTTCAGACAAAATTTGCCCGCATCGGCGTCTGTATCTGCTGGGATCAATGGTACCCCGAAGCAGCCCGACTGACAGCAATGCAGGGAGCGGAGCTGCTGTTCTACCCCACTGCCATTGGCTGGATTCCGGGAGAACGGGATGTCTACGGTGAAAGCCAGTACTCCGCATGGCAGACCATGATGCGGAGCCACGCCATCGCCAACGGGCTGTTTGTCGGCGCACCGAATCGTGTGGGACCTGAAGGTGAAATACTGTTCTGGGGGGGCAGCTTCATGGCAGATCCGTACGGAAACGTCATGAAACAGGCCTCACACGATGATGAAGAAATCCTGCACCTGAATTGCGACCTGTCTCTGCTGGATACCGCCAGAACTCACTGGCCCTTCTTCCGCGATCGTCGCGTTGACGCCTTTGCTGATCTGCAGAAACGCTGGTGCGAGCGTTAGCATGGGCGACCCTGAAACCGGCGTCGCTGAAACCGGCGACGCTGAAACCTGAGTCGCAGACAGCAGCCACGCAGGTCAGACAGCAACTTCACGTACTGGGAATCAGTCCCGTTCGCATCAGCCTATCGGCGAAGTTTTTCCACTGATGTACTGCGGAACAGCCGCACTCCAGCCAGCAGGATGCAGAACATCAGAAATGCCCCACCAGTCAGTCCGAGCAGTGTTGGTGGATGGCAAAAGATGATTCTCAGCCCCTGCACTTCCCAGATCGCTCGCCAGCTGCAGAGCACAATCAGTGCACCCAGACATAACGGTGGACCGAAGGCCAGATAACCGCGACCGGTGCAGACGAAAATCAGTGTCCCCAGCACGATTCCGGATAATGGAGCGACAGCCAGCGTACATAGTACCGGCTGCCAGCCTGTCCATGCTCCGATCATCGCCATCAGAGTGACATCACCAAAACCCACGGCCGGGAAGCCAAGAATCCCGTTGGCAGCAACGCGAATCAGCCACATCAGCCCACCGCCGGTCGCCAGTCCCGCCAGCGACCACGCCAGCCCGTGTAGATGCTGATGGTCCTGCATCCACTGCGGCAATCCCGCAACCGCCCTGCCCCCGCCCATGCCAACGCCGCCGCCACACCGACTTT
>JALQUR010000466.1 GCA_023260695.1 Planctomycetaceae bacterium | reverse complement strand
TTCTCAGGCAGGAGTGGCGTCGGAGAGTCAATGCGTGAACTGTCGTCGAGGCGCCTGCACTACTGATTCTTCAGATGAAGGTAAATAGGCATGAATTTGAGGATGGCACTGCTGGCGGCAATGTTCCCGTTCTTTGTCCTGGCGACGCAGTCGATCGCTGCATCGGACTGGCTGCAATGGAACGGGTCCAGTCGCGATGGCATCTCGACGGAACTCGGGTTTTCGGATTCGTGGCCGGAATCAGGGCTCAAAGCGGAGTGGACGCGGGAAATCGGAACGGGCTTCAGTTCCATGTCCATTGCTGGTGAGCGTCTGTTTGCGATGGGGCATCGCGATGGCAAGGAGACGGTCTGGTGCCTCAGCAGCGAGACGGGTGCTGTGCTCTGGACTCACGTATACCCCAGCAAACTGTTACCGAATCTTCATGAAGGCGGCCCCTGTGCGACTCCGACGATCGACGGAGACGTCGTTTACACTGTGGGGAAGGAGGGCCAGCTGTTCTGTCTTGCGGTGGCTGACGGAAGTATCGTGTGGCAGGTAATGCTGCAGGATGATCTGGGTGTCAAGCTTCCTGAGTGGGGCTTCAGCAGCTCTCCGCTGGTGCTCGGCGAACAGTTGATTCTGGAGGCGGGCCGCGTTGTGTCCTACAGCAAGCGGGACGGAAAGAAGCTCTGGCAGACAGCAAAGCATTCTGCCGGCTATGGATCGGCAGCTCCGTTTGAATGGCAGGAGCAGAAGCTGCTGGCCACGCTGGACTGTGAGGGCCTGCGTGTGCTTGACAGCGGTGACGGCACGGAACTGGCGTTTGCTCCGTGGAAATCTCCGTACGAGACAAATTCCACAACGCCGATCGTCAGTGGCAATAAGATCTTCATCTCAACGGGGTACAACGTTGGCTGCGGTCTGTTTGAGTTCACTGGCAGTCAGCTCAATGCGGTGTACACGAACAGTGACATGCGGAACCACTTCAATAACTGTGTGCTCATCGACGGCTTCTTGTACGGAATTGACGGCAATTCGCACAACGGTCGCAACGCAACGCTCAGTTGTCTGAACTTTTCAACAGGTCAGCTTGTCTGGAAGCAACGCGGGCTTGGCTGCGGATCGCTGATTGCAGCTGACGGCAAGCTGTTTGTGCTTGCAGAGCAGGGTCCATTGGTGATGGTGCGGCAGTCGTCCGAGGAATATGTCGAGCTGGGTCGAACGGAATTCCTGGAGGGGCGGTGCTGGACGGCGCCCGCGCTGGCTGACGGGCGTCTGTACGGTCGCAATGCCAGTGGGAAGTTACGCTGCGTGCGACTCCCGTAGCGGATCTTCGGCAGCCACAACGCTGCCGGGCTGTGATCATCCATCTGCTCACCTGGCCTGTGGCGATGTGGCTGTTCTGAAGAGTCGTTGCAGAAGCAAGTTTTCGCAGTGGAACGAGAAGCTGCGTTACCCATCTGCGGCGGCTGTGGCTTTCAGTGACCGATCCGATGCTGCTGTTGAGGAAACCGTCTTCATGTTGCCGCGTATTCGCAAACTGGCGATTGCTGGAATTCTGATTTGTGGACTGTGCGGCATCGTGATTCTTGAGGAGTTGTTCCGGCAGAGCAGGGGCGGCGATATTTCGGTGGCGGGTCTGCCGATTGACGGGGTTCAGGTTGAAGCGAAATGGCACCCGGACTTTCTGTGGACCGGCCGGGCATGGAGCATTCAGATTCAGACGACAAAGGACCTACGTCTGCAACTGGACCACCGCAGCTATCTGATTCCACCCGGAACTCACCATCTGTATTCAAATCACGACAGCACCAACACGGCAACATACGGTTCCAGTGCGTTCTGGGGTTATCCAAAGGGCGTATCCATCGCTTTGCAGCCGCAGCAGCGGAAAGATTGATTCGCAGCAACTGCCCTGTTTGAAAGCCAATCGTAAGATGACGTCCGCTGGCGGCGCTGTCCGTTCTGGCTTACGATTCTGTGACTCCAGGTCACTGCGTGTGAAGGGGGAGAGACATTGATGCCGTGTGGTGTTAACATCCGAGTAAATGTGAATGCTGTGATTTTCATCCGGAGCTGGATCATGACTCAGTGCTGCCATTTCGTCAGGAATTCTCTTTTGCTCGCATCGTTGCTTGCGACGGTAAATCCGTGCACAGCGAAGGAGCTGCGTGTTCCGGCGGAGTTCAAGTCGATTCAGGCGGCTGTTGACGCAGCAGACGCTGGTGACACGATTCTGGTAGAGCCGGGACTGTACGAAGAACGAGTAACGCTGCGTCCACGTCTCACACTCCGCAGTGCCGGAGTAGATGCGAAAGGATCGCTTGGTCTGACGCGTGCTGAAGCGACGATTATTGACGGCGGCGGTGCAACGAAGAGCGGTCCGGGAATAGCGACCGCCGAGGGCTGCATAGTGGACGGGTTCACTGTGCGAAACGTGGGCATATATGACGAGCAGTCCTGGCAGAAGCATTATGAGACGCATGGCGAGGAGCAGTCCTACGATCACATCGGGGAGCCCGGGATTGCCGGGATCGCTGTGGACGGAGTCAATTGCGAAGTTCGCAACAATATTGTGCACCACATTGGGTACACCGGCATCGCGATCATGGGTGCAGACGGCAAGGACGTTTCGCCGTTGATTGAGAAGAACGTGTGCTATCGCAACATGGGTGGTGGCATTGGTGCAATGCAGGGCAATACGGCGACGATTCAGAACAACATTTGTTTCGAGAATTTTTATGCCGGGATCGGGCATTCCGGAGCCAGCCCCAGGGTGCTGAACAATGAGTGCTATGGGAATATCCGCGCCGGCATTGGAATCAGCGAAGACTCCAGCCCGCTCGTGCGGGGAAATCGTTGTCACCATAACCGGCGGGCCGGCATCGGAATTCGCACCGGCCAGGAGACAGCGCCGCTCGTTGAGGAGAACGAGTGTTTTGAAAACGACTACGCGGGAATCGGTGTCCGAGAAGAGGCAGCACCAACGATTCGTCGAAATCGCTGTTATCGAAACAAGATGGCCGGCATTGGATCCCGCACGGGAGCCACTCCGAAGATCGTCGAGAACGAGTGCTTCGAGAACGAGAAATCAGGCATCGGGCAGATGAGCGGTTGTCGTACCGTGATTGAGGGCAATTATGTACATCACAACAAGACGTCGGGAATTGGCTTTGACCCGGGCGAGGGTGGTGAATCTCAGGTGACCGGTAACCGAGTGATCGACAACGAAATGGTTGCCGCGGGTGTCAATGCCGGCTGGAACGTGACGTTCACTGACAATCAGCTGTCGCGACAGGGTGGCCTGCCACCAATTGTCATGGTGTTTGCCGGATCCAGGGTGGTGTTCAAGGGCAATACGATTCGGGGCGGAGGCGTAGCGGGCGTACGTGTTTCAGGCGAGGTCATTGCGGAGAACAATCACTTTGATGGCACTTCGTTTCGTCCGGTCGGGCCTCCGAATTTCGCCATCTGGGGACTGAAAGGATCGCGGGTTACAATGCTGAATAATCGCATCAACGGCTGGCGGCACGCGTTGTCTGCCGATGAGTCTGCGGTTGCAGCAACCGCGAACCAGGTGACGCATTCGTCACGAGCAGCCTTTGTAATCAGCAAGCCGGTGGATGCTCCAGTGCTGACGGGCAACTCCTTACTGCCATCAAAGCAAACCGACGTGGTCGCGCTGGTTGATGGAACATCATGGGCTGCGGATGCCAACACGATCCTGACAGGACTGGCGCCCGCAGTTGATTCCTCAGCCCAGCCCGGTCCTCCGCCGGGGCGAGGCCCCGGAAATCGCGGTCCTGGCGGTCCACCTCCCGGATCTGGTCCGCAGGGGCCGGCAGGCCGACGTGGTGGACCTCCTCAGGCGAAACAGGCAAATCCCTGACTGCAGTTTCCGGCACTCTGAACGCACTGCCATGAATTCGTTTTCCTTCCGGCCATGTTTTGCTTTCGGCGTGCTGCGTTGGCCAGCTGGCCGGACGGTCCTGACTGCCGTGTCGCTCTGCGCGCTGTGCGCAGTGTCGCGTGCATCAGATCCGGTGGATGACGTTGCCGGGCTGATTCGGAAATACTGCGTCGAATGTCATCGGAGCCCGGATCCGCGTGGTGAGCTTGATCTGGCGACCGTTCTGCAGGGACCGCATGATGAGTTCTTCGCCGTCTGGGAGGATGTGGCAGACCGTCTGCGTCATCGGGAGATGCCTCCGGCTGACGCCGTGCAGCCAGCGGAAGCGGAGCGTCGGGCCGTGCTGGACTGGTATTCAACCAGCTACGTACCTTCGCTCAAGCCGCGGCCCGGCAGCATGCGGCCCAGACGGCTGTCAGCTGTTGAGTACCGAAATACGATGCGATCTCTGTTTGGCTTTGATCTGGAAGTATCGGTCATTGAGGCTGAGCAGACGGTTTCTGAGAAGTCGCTGGTGCTGAAGCTGCTGCCGACGGAACCTCCGGGTCGAAGCGGTTTTCGCAACGACACGCATACCGCACCGCTGACGACCGTACTCTGGGAACAGTACTCGTATCTGGCCGATGCGGCGATCGCGGAGATGTTTTCCAGTGATCGACGGCCTGAGCTGCTGAAACGACTGCGTGTTTCAGACGAAGCGGATGTTGAGTCAGATGATGCTGAAGCATTCCTGCAGGAGTTTGTACAGCGTGCATTTCGCAGGTCGTTGACATCGGAGCAGATGGCACCGTTTGTGCAGCTTGCGGGAGAGTCGGCACCGCTTTCAGAGATGCAGATCGCAATGAAGCGAATCCTGATGGCACCGCAGTTCCTGTACCGCGGTTTTCTTTCGGACCATTCCAGACCGGGTCCGCAGCGAGTGGATGCCTGGGAACTTGCCGAGCGGCTGTCGTATTTCCTGTGGGCGGATATGCCGGATGCTGAGCTTTTTGAAGTCGCAGCCACCGGGGAATTAGCTGATTTCAATGAGCTGCGGAGGCAGATCAATCGCATGGTTGATTCGCCCAGTTCAATTACGCTGGCAACGGATTTTGCTCACCAGTGGCTGACACTTGGCGAAGTGGAGAAGAACAATGTTGAGATTCCACAGGCAGAAGCGCTGCGTTCACAGCCGCGTGACTTTATGCATGATCTGTTTGTCTCCGACCGTCCTCTGACAGAATTGATTGACTCCCGGACGGCCTTCGTCAACCCGTTTACTCGTGGTTACTATGGGGATGATGCACGTCAGATGACGAAGTACAGGAAGGCAGCGGGCATTGAGGTTGAGATTGTGCCCAATCAGAAGATCGTGCTGGAACAGACGGCCGAGCGGGGAGGCATCCTTACCATGCCCGGCATTCTTGCCATGAATCAGGGACCGATCATTCGTGGGGTCTGGATTCTGGAGCGCATTCTTGGCGAGGAGCTTCCGGAGCCACCACCGAATGTGGGCCAGGTACCACCACCTGCTGCCGGCGAAACCCTGACTTTTCGCGAGCGTTTTGAGCAGCACCGCAGCAATTCGACCTGTGCAGTCTGCCATGATCGCATTGATCCGATTGGGTTTTCTCTGCAACGCTATGAGGGTGCTCGTTATGCTGCGGAGAGCACCGCGGATACATCCGGACGCCTGCCCAGTGGAGAGACGTTTGCCGACTTTCAGGAGCTGAAGCGGATTCTTGTGACCAGTCAGCGGCGCCGGGTGATTCGCAACATTGTTAACCAGACTCTGTCCTACGCCATCAGCAGAAGACCTGCCGCTGGCGATCAGGCGGCGATTGAGCAGATCACAGATCAGCTGACGAATAATGCTGGAACATATCGGGAGCTGCTGTTTCAGGTAGCCAGCAGTATGCCGTTTCAGCAGACTGACATTCCTGAAGTGGCTCCCATCAGTGAAGAGGGCGATCAGTAATGGAATCGTTGAATCGACGTGCAGTTCTACGAGGTGCGGCGGGAGCAGCATTGCCGCTTCCGTTTCTGAATCTGATGCAATCGCGCGCAGCAGACCAGGATTCGCCACCGCCTATGCGTTTCCTGACGCTGTTCAAGCCAAACGGCGTACATCCGCCATCATGGAACATCAGTGGAGGAGCGGAGCACGATTTTCGCATGTCTCCGCTGATGCAGCCATTTTCTAAACACCGTGAAGACCTGCTCATTCTGGACAATATGGGTGATTTCGGTTTTTCGTCACACGCGAACTCAACGCGGCGGTTTCTGTCCGGTCATCACCAGAACACCCGCACGGCATCGATCGACCAGCTGATTGCTGATCACATCAGGGGCGACACACCGCATCGGTCACTGGAGCTCACAACGGAGGGGCTGTTTCCCAATCAGATTGGCTGCAGCTACATCTCCTACGATCAGCAGGGAGCTCCGATTCCACGCGAAAGTGATCCTCAGCTGGTGTTTGATCGTCTGTTTCGAAGTCCGTTGAATGATCCTGGTCAGCGGCAGTCCATGCGGAGCCTGCTGGATCGAGTTGGCGAGGATGCTCGAACGCTGCAGCGCCGTGCGGGTCGGGAAGACAGAGAGACGCTTGACCAGTACCTGTCAGTTGTGCGAGACACGGAAAAGCGACTGCAGACACTGCAGTCACGTGGTGCGGTCATTAACCCACGCGAGCTTGTTCGCCCCGAGCGACCT
The DNA here is from genome assembly GCA_023260695.1 of Planctomycetaceae bacterium. Classification (GTDB taxonomy): domain Bacteria; phylum Planctomycetota; class Planctomycetia; order Planctomycetales; family Planctomycetaceae; genus SXXK01. The sequence goes on along the minus strand of JALQUR010000466.1, from coordinate 1,360 downwards.
GCCAATCTGAATGAGCAGGTGGAGACCATGATCGATCTGATCTGTCTGGCGTTGTGGACGGACTCAACCCGGTGCGCAACGTACATGCTGGGTAACTCGAACAGTCGCATGATTTTCGACTTTCTGGGGATCAAAAAGCAGCATCACTACCTGTCACACTTCTTCCGCAACTTCAGCCGGGAGAATCTGGACAGTCTGCTGAAGATCAGCCTGTGGCATATGCAGAAGTTCGACTATCTGCTTACCCGCCTGAAGTCCTTCAGCAACCAGCATGGAACACTGCTGGATCACACGCTGGTGCTTTACGGTTCTGGTATGGGGCACAGCGATAACCATACGGTGACACGAATTCCGATCGTTCTGGCCGGGGGCCGGGGGCTGATCAGGACTGGACGTTACGTCCGCTATTCTGAGAACCAGCCGCTGTGCCGACTGCATCTTTCACTGCTCCACAAGTTTGGAATCGAGAGTGACAGTTACGCGCAGAATTCAACGCCGCTTGCCGGTCTCGATGCGTCTGACTATGCAGCGTGGCAGGATCAGGCATTTGCCAGCTGGATCCGCGAGGAAGGTGGGAAGCTTGTCGTTCGTGGGCGACTGAGGATGTCTGACAACCTTGACGAGGCAAAACTGTTCTATGTCGATGTTGACGGAGCGGAATCAGTTCTGGTGGAGGTCAGCTTCAATGACTTTCACCATTTCAATGTAGCCTATCACTGTGGCACCGCAGTCACACTCACCGGGACAGGCCCGACTGGTGAGCGAAAGATCACAAAGATTGAATCGCTTGAATCGCTCTTTGGTCACAGACCGGGGGACGCACCTGGTTGATGAGCTCAACGAAGCAGGCGGATCATCCCGGTCGCAATCATGATGAACGCAACGGCAAGCCCCAGAAACATCAGGATTGCAATGCCGAACCTGGCGCGATCCGAACCGCCCGATCTGAGTGAAGGAGCGGGACGCTGATCGGCGATCTCTCGGTCCTGCGTTGAACTGCGTATCAGATCTGATGTGTCTGCGGCCAGTTCGTTCGCAGGGGCAGCGATGTCCAGATCTGAGCCGACAGCATTTCCGTTCGTCTGAGCGGCGGAGTCCTGCACAACCTCGTCAGCGTTCAAAAGCATACAGAATATGGACTGCTGGCGGCGGTCAGGTGCATTGCAGTCATCTGCGATGCTGTTCACAGGCTCAGCCACAGACACGACAAGCAGGCTCCTGGGCGGAGCGATGATCTGCCAGTCCGATTTCCGGGGCAGCTGCCAGTGATTTCCGGGTAACGTGCACAGCAGGGCAGTGATCAGATACAGCATGAAGACGCGTCCCTCGCCAGTTACTGCGCCCTGCTGAGCACTGCGCT
>JALQUR010000454.1 GCA_023260695.1 Planctomycetaceae bacterium | reverse complement strand
GGCATATCATCGTGCAGGATCATCGCATTCGGCACTGGATGAACGGCAATCTGATCATTGACGAGCGCGACGATTCGGAGCGATTTGCAGCGGCGATTCAGAACAGCAAGTTTCGCAATGTTGAGGGCTTTGGAGTGAATCAGAGTGGGCGAATCATGCTGACAGATCATGGTACTCAGGTCTGGTATCGGAACGTCTTCATTCGCAGACTGGACCAGCCTGAACCTGCTCCCGTGGCAGTTCGTGAACGCCGTGTTCGTCGCGGGAAATGATTTGCGTGGCTGATATGGACGTCCGGCTGAGCACAAGGGCTGCAGATGCCTGATGCTGCAGAAACAATCGAGTGGACTCGGCAGCTCATTGCGATGGCCGGACCATTTGGCTGGCTGGCCTACGTACTGCTGGTCACCATTGAAGTTGTTGTAGCGCCGCTGCCGGGGATTCTGCTGTATATCCCCGGCGGTCTTATTTTTGGCCCGTGGCTCGGGGGCAGTCTGGCGCTGGTCGGGAATATTCTGGGTGCAGGGCTGGCCGCGTGGATTTCACAGCGGGTGAGTCTGCGCTGGGTGAATCCCGATTTGAATTCGGGTCGCCTGTCGAAGCTTCGTGCAGCAATGCAGAACCGCGGCTTTTTTCTGATCGTCATGCTCCGTCTGAATCCGCTCACATCAAGTGATCTTGTCTCCTGGGCGGCTGGTCTGGCTGGAATTCCTCCGACTCGTGTCATGCTTTCGACCGGACTGGGCATTCTGCCACTGTGTTATCTGCAGTCGTTGCTGTCTGACAGTTTATTTCGAGCCTTTCCGGGGCTGTTTCTGCCCTTCCTGATCATCACTCCCCTGTACCTCGGAGTTGTCATCCGAGTGCTGCTGAAGGATCGGAACACGTCCCGGTGGCAGGGCGAATGAATCACGAAACAGCTGCGGCACAGGGCCCAGATATGCCTGATTCTCATAGGGGGCAAAACGTCCGGCCTGACTGATGTACGGCGTCAGGAAAATCAGGCCGCTGCAGATCGTCAATGGTGGCAGCATGCCCAGACGCAGCAGGCGATGCCACCAGCGTGCCGCAGATTTCTCTGGCCGGTTTCCTCGGTACCAGGCCCAGCTGGTGAGCAGACGGGCAGGATAGATCAGCAGGATGCTGACCGGCGTCAGCAGCAGCAGGGAATCTTCCGCGGGCAGTCGAATCTGGCCCAGATAAAGCGGAATGGTCAGCAGATACAGCAGCAGCGTCGTCAGCATCCAGCTGAATGGTGCCCGGCGAATGGTCTCACGCACCTTGCCGACTTCAAAGATAGCAGCAAATCGACCTTCCACGGCCTGGTGGATCTGCAGGTATGGGAGCCAGGCGGCGACGGGAATCATCAGCAGAAATCCCAGTGCAGAGATGATGGCAAATGCGGGGCCGGAAATATTGGGGGCCGAGCAGGCCACCATCATTGTGGTGGGCAGGAACAGCCACATCAGGCCACCAGAGAAAGCTCTCACCCCGATCATTACATGCCGCACAGGAGCAATCAGCTGCAGCGTATTGTCAAGATTGCTGCTCAGAGTTGCGCGGCCGCTGCGAGTGGCGAGCTGGCGAAGACCACTAAGCAGGTTGCGAAGGGGGCGGAGCAGCAGGAGTGGGCGACAGCCATTCAGCAGAAAGCACAGCAGGTGCACGCCACAGATGATCTGCAGCACCGTCAGAACCCCCAGCATCTGATTCACGGACGGGTGCTTGTTTCCCAGAATCACTGCGGCGTTGTGAACTCTTGCTGCCTGCAGGCGGATCGGAAGGCTGAGCAGAAGTGTGGCCAGCAGCATCCATCCAGCCTGCGGGGCGATGCGAAGCAGAGGGAATCCGTCCCGGAAGCGTCCCGACAGAGCCACTCTGCGCTGGGGGTCGATCAGCATGCCCAGGGTGAGCAGATTCAGGACGGGGATGGCAGCAAGAACGGACAGCACCGCCAGCAGACTCAACACTGCAAAGAAGCGCCCCGGCAGTTTCCGGGCCAATGTCAGCAGACGCCCTGAAGCAAACGCCGAAAAAAACGAGGTGCTGGACACAACAGAAACCTCAGCAGGCAGGATCATGATTCCTGCACGAATTCGAGCAGTCGCAGGCCGACATTGAGGATAGCGGAAATGAGAGTCCAGCGTCTTCAGACTGAAGCAGATCGCATTGTGGAAAACTGGAAATCCGGACATCGGGAGACTCCGGTCGGCACACTGCTCCGACTTGAAAGCCGGGGGAGTATGCACAAGAATAACGGTCAGCTATTTACTCTCGCAGGACTACAGGAATCCACCCGTGTCACTGATTGAACGTGCTGAACGACTCAAGAAGGAACTCACAGCTCTCTGAAATCAAGAGCATCGCA
>JALQUR010000351.1 GCA_023260695.1 Planctomycetaceae bacterium | reverse complement strand
ATGGACACTCTATGGCTGGTCGACAGGCGAGATTCTGCTGCTCACCAGCCTGATCGCACTCGGCACAGGGCTCAGCAGCATGCTGGTACCCGCCTGGTCCGTGCTGATTGCCGTCAGCGGCCTGCGGCGGCGACCTGCTCTGGTCGTGTTTGTCACACTTGCTTCGCTGCTGAGTTACGGAGGACTCTGGGTGGTGCAGCGGTTCCTGCATGGCGCCTCGGTCGACTCGCTGCAGGTGTGCAGCAACATGCTCATCTTTCTGCTGGTCGGGCTGATTCAGTTCATCATCATCCGCCAGTCATCAGTCAGCCTTGAGCTGGGGACTCTGAAAACCCGACACTCGACGGCAGGACAAAAAGACTCAACAGCCTCCCGTTCAGGACAGAATTAGCTGGCGACCCTCCTCAGACGCATCGCTGACTCCTCAGAAATCTGCCCGGCAGCTGGCGATTTCCAGCGGCGTCCGATGACATCGTGCGAACCGCGCCATCCTGCAGGATCAGTTCACCATTGACGACAACGTGCGATACACCCGTCGTCCACTGACAGGGAGCCTGATAATCGGACTGCGTCGCGATATTGTCCGCTGAAAAGACAACCACATCGGCAGCCTTGCCCGGCAGCAGCACGCCTCGGTCAGTCAGACCAAATCGCTCCGCAGGCCAGGCGGTCAGTTTGCGAACTGCCGTTTCCAGCGACATCAGGCCCTTGTCACGGACAAGCTGGCCCAGAAAGCGCCCCGTCGAACCATATTGTCGAGGATGGGGAACTCCGTGATCGACGAGAATACCATCCGTGCCCAGCATTTGCAGATCGTGCTGCAGAAACGGCTCGACCAGTTCATCATCACCGTTGTGGAACACCAGCAGGACTCCCAGACCAGCCTCCGTCAGCAGATCAATCAACGCCTCTGTTGCATCTCGTCCTGTACTCCGCACAAACTCTGCCAGCGTCATTCCCTCAAATTCCATCGCACCACTTGCCGCAGTCCAGCCAATGATCATTTTGTCGAGTGGCAGACGGTAGGCCTGCAGGCTGGAACGAAATCGCTCGCGTATCTCCGGAGTCCGCAATCGGCTCAGAACGCCGAGCGGACCATCCTCCCAGACTTCGTACGGCAACAGAGAACTGAGCATGGTGGAGCTGCGCTGATAGGGATACACATCAAAGGAAAAATCAACCTGCTGCCGCGCCTCCCGATCGATGTACTCAAGCAGTGGCTGCACCTGTTCTGCATTCTGAGCCTTCAGGTGAGAAATGTGCACGGCGACACCCGCTCGACGACCAATCTCGACCGCCTCCCGAACACCTTCAATTGTCCCCTTGCGATAACGGACATGAGTCACATACAGACCGTTGAACTCCGCCATCGCTCGACAGACTTCCACCAGTTCATCCGTCGAGGAAAAGCACTCGACGATGTAATCCAGCCCGGTCGACAGCCCAACCGCCCCGGCCTCCATTCCCACTCGTACCTCCCGGCATACCGACTGCATCTGGTAATCGTCGAGCGGAGCGCGGCCGAAACCAGACGCCAGACTTCGCAAATTGGCATAGGGAATATGAAATGCAGAGTTCTGACAGTTGCCCCGATCCAGCGGCATCATGAACTGCTCCAGAGTCTCCCAGCCGCGATAGTCCGTCATTCGCAGGCCATCCAGAGTTCGCAGGTAGTACATCCAGTCAGCAGCCGTAAACTGATCCACCGGGGCATATCCCAGCCCGTCAGCCATCAGCACCTCGGTGCAGAATCCCTGCCGCACTTTGGACTCCAGCAGCGGCCGACGATGCATCCAGCCGTCCGAATGGTTGTGCACATCGATGAAGCCAGGGGCAACAATCTGATCTGTGGCATCAATTTCCAGCTGCCCGACAGCAGCGGAGAGATCTGCGACCTCAGCAATCTGCGAGTCGCGAATTCCCACATCCGCAGAAAAACGAGCCTGCCCGGTTCCGTCAATTACCTGTCCGTTGCGAATGATCAGATCAAACATGGCTGCTCAACTGTCTTTGCTGGAATGGACTCACTTGCAGATCTTCCTGCCGAATTCACGAATGCATGCGTTTCATCGCATCCTGCGGCATCGTAGCGTCAACGTGAGTCATCGTTGAGCCTGCGGAATCTTCGCAACAGGAGAAAACGGCAGAACACCTGGTTCGCGACCAATCCTGCCGGGTGTTTCCCGCTGGCGATTCCGAGTGTTGCAAAAACAGGCCACGAACAGATTTGACTGTCGCAATCCGGTGCCAATCGACGAGCATTGCAGGCACGTCATCTCCATGGCCATCAGCGTCACGACACCGGGTGACGTTGCAGCACACTGTCCACCCGCCGGTTCCTGCATAGTCAGCAAATGACCGCATCTTCGCCACGCAGCAATCATAGTCCGCTCTACGACCGTTCCTTCTGCTGCGCGTTTCTCAGTCAGATTGGGTTTGTGCTGGCCAATACGCTCATGGCACACTACTCCCGCTGGATCGGATTTCTTGGCGCAGACCTGCAGCAGACCGGTTTCATCATGGGCGCAGGCGCGGTGCTCAGCGTCTTTTCACGACCATGGATCGGGCAGTGGATTGATCGGTTCGGTGCCCGCAACATGTGGTTTGTGGGCTACGCCATCTTCGCCACAGGTTCACTTTCAAATCTGCTGCTGTCGGAACTGACGTGGCTCATTTATGCCTGCCGCAGCATGATCGTACTGGGCGCCGCTTTCGTATTCTCCAGCAGTCTGACCTATATCTCACACCACTCACCGCCGGATCGTCGAACCGAGGCAATCGGAACACTTGGAATTGCCGGGTTCATTGGCATGGCACTCGGTCCGTTTCTTGGCGATCTGCTGTTATCCGGCGAACGCAGCTTTGCCGCGTTTTCCACGATGTTTCTGCTCGGTGGCGGAATTCTCATTCTTCCCACACTGCTGTTGTTCTTTGTCACTCCGCTCGGTGATGCGTTACAGCGATCCTCGGTGAATCCAACGCAGTTCCTGCGAACTGTCATTCGCTTCTGGCCGGGTATGATCGTACTTGTCCTCGCAGCATTCGGACTCTGCATGAACATCCCGTTCGTGTTCCTGGCCAGATTCGTTGACGATGCGGGAATCAGCCTGCATGCGATTCCCGCCGTCACCCTCTTTTTTCTCTGCTATTCGGCAACCGGAATCACCATTCGCATCACCGCACGTAAGGTGCCC